>CAZDBE010000272.1:0-7740 GCA_964503675.1 uncultured Pirellulaceae bacterium
TGATTTGGTTGCCACTGCTGATGTGACTCCGATCCCCGCCGAAGCGATCGCACGCCGGTTAGAAAAACGAATGGGGTAGGTAAGGGCCAGCTTTGCTTGGCGCTCTGACTGGTAGCTCTTGCTTGAAGGCTAAGCCGTCGTTGACCATCGCTAGCAAATTTGGTTAATCAAATTTGCACTTGAGTTAGGTGGATGTCTCAGTCTATGTTTGGTTATTCAAATTTGATTAACCAAACATCTTAAATGGACTTCGAGATGGCGCGACCCAAGAACCCTGAGCTAACCGACCGAGAGCTAGCAGTCATGCAAGTCTTTTGGCAAACCGAGGAAGCGACCGCCGAACAAGCGCGGCAGGCGTTGCTGAAAACTGGCGAAGAAGTCGCCTATGTCACGATCGCGAACGTAGTGCGTGGACTGTTGAATAAGGGCTTTCTGAAACAAACACATTCGGATCGGCCGTATCGCTACACGGCCGTTCGTAGCTTTGATGATGTCTCAAACAAGCTGCTCGGCGATTTCATGGGCCGCTTGTTTCAGGGGTCCCGTCAGGCAATGTTGGCACAGCTGCTGAGTCATCGAAAACTCAACGCGGCCGAACGCAAGCTTCTTAAGGAAATCCTTGACGACTCGGAGGGGCAATAAGCATGGATGCTACTTTAACTGCGGTCAATGAATCGCAATGGATCCTGTGCCTGTTTCAGATCACTATTCTGATGTCCATCAGTTGGATTGTTGGTCGGATAGCTCTCAACAGATTTCCCGATATTTCTGCTTCGGTCGGCGTAGTTGCTTTGGCGGTGAGCTCTGGGTTGATCGCGTTGACTTGGGCCGAAGTTCCGAGGCCTTTTCAATTCAGTGTTTATTCTGGTGAGACAGCCAGAGTTTTGACAAACACGAAACTCATTCCGTCTCCGGTGGAGAATTTGGGGTCGACTATCAGTCCACGACCTAGTCCTCCGTCGTGGTTCGGCAGATTGAATTCCATGCTTAATTGGACTGGCGCATCGGTCGGGCACAATGGGGTGGCTGAAAGTGAGGGGCAATGGTTTAGTCGGGCTTGGATTGCCGCGGCGCTGCTTTGGTTAACACTGTTGGGAGGATTGTTAGGTGTTTTTCGTTTCATCCACTCATCGATAACCATTCATGGGATGGCCCGGTACAGTTCACCAATCGAAGACGCCCAAATTCGCGCCGAAGTGATGCGGATCCTAGCACTACTACCACTCTCACACCAACACAAAGCTACCCCAGTTCGGCAATACGCTGGCACTGGTAGTCCCTTCGTGAGCTGGCTGACGGGAAGAACGATTTTCGTCCCCGAGTCATTTTGAGCTGGTCGGCTACGGAACAATCGGTCAGTTTGGCTCATGAAATTGGACACTTGCAGCGACAAGATCATTTCTGTCGCCTAATTACCCAGCTCACGTTCTGCTTGTCTTGGCTCCATCCTTTGACTTGGCTTCTTCATCGGCAAACTTTGTTAGCTCAGGAACTGGCCGCAGATCAATTGGCAGCCCAAGCGACGCAACATCCATCAGTTTATTGTCGAGGCCTTTCTCGACTAGCACTTCGTTTTGACGCTGAATGTCGACATCCGTCTGCCATTGGCGTTTCCATTTCTTCAAGTTTGATCAGGAGGATCACAATGCTCAAAGAAAGTAAGTTCAATCGTTTACCTTGCAGCCAATTCGTAAATCGCTGCATCAGTTTGTCCGCTTTTATCGCCTGCACATGGATTGGATGCTGGTCGGTATCGGGGCAAAACATAACTCAGGAAAACCAGACGGATTCAAAAGTCGTGGCTGCATCGCACACCGCGCCGGTGACGATGTTCTCGCAACCAGCAACGGCACCTTGGGAAGTGCTGGGAAACCAGCCGGGCTATTTTAAGATAGATGTTGGTAGGATTATCAATCACCCCTACGCCAATTTTCTTTACCGGCCGATGATAACGGAGGCACTGAATTCGGCGTTCAAGTCAGAAAAAAGTAAATTGCCATCCCTTAAACAATTTGGTTTCTCTCTAGATGAAATTGATCAGCTTCAGGGCGGTATTTGGTTCTGCTTCAGATTCAATCTCGATCCGCCAACCGAAAATCCTTACTCACTTCAGGTTGCTTCGCCGCAAATGGAAGTAACCACGCGCAATCCAGTCGACTGGCCAAGTTTGATCAAGGTGTTAGATTTTGAAAAAATGTATGGGAGTGCAAGTTTTGAATCGATTCATGGTTCTGAGTTTGATTTAGACGAGGTTCGTGACACTTGGCTGGACTCAGCAGAAAAGAGCTGTGAGTACAAGTTTAACCTGTCCACCCTATTCAGCACCTCACCAAGTATGGTGTCTTCCCCTCCCACGGAAACCAAGAAGGCGGTTTGGGAAGCCGTTTCCGGCGGTGCGGCAACCATCATCTATGATATTAACCAGTCGGGAGAGGTACCCGAAGGTTACCAAGAAGAAGATTCGGTTACTGATGCAAACAACGAAATGACAAACGCAACAGAAACTGCAGCTTGGGGCGTGGACCTATCTGAAGACTATACGACCATTCAAGTTCGCTTTGCTGCAGTACCCAAAGACGGAGTCTCGACGGACGAATTAGTTAACAAATACGAAGCATTGAAAGCCGAAGTTGCGAATCACACTGCAGATGAAGATATCGCTCAAATCTTTCTGAGGCAATTTGTGAACGCAAAAGTCTCCAGCGTTCAGAGCGAGCGACGCAATGGCACAAAGACGAAAGCCTACTTGTTCGTAGAGGGGGAATGCACAATCGATTTCGCCGAGATCTTCAAGAACAAGAAATCGAAATACTAGTGATTCATTGGCGGGAGTTTCGGCTCCCGCATTTTGTGCGATTGATGAAGGCCAAGCTAACTTTGGCCTTTCTGAACTACCGCGCTGCGAACTGCTCGGCGTATTGGACCATCCAAGTATCCAAACGCTGGTGGAATTCTTCGAATGATGCGTCCATCAGATCAACAAAATGATTCCATGCGAACAGTTCCTTGTCGCGAATCATACCTTTGCCTGTAATATTGACGACGTTGTATTCGTTCTGCGGTTTGACGGTCAGCTCTATCCGGCTAAAAAAGGAACCCGCTTTCCCGTCGTCGCCTCGATCCAGATCGTTGCGGTGAATTGCGCCGCCCCAGCCTTTGGAACCGTAAAGCGTTTCGTATTCAAATCCGGGGAAATGTTGGGCCATTTTTTTAAGATTGACCTCGATGTACTCCGAAAGATCTAGCCGGTACTCGTTGTGTCGATTTCGCAGATCTTCAACGGACAGCGCTTTCTGCCGCTCCGCGTCTTTCAGGCGGGTATTGCGCTGCTGCCCACGCTCAATCGCATTTTCGAGTTTTTTATCAAAATCCATGTCGGTGTTTCTTTTGCTGACTCGCAGGTAGCGGGAGTCCCGCTACAAATGTTCTTCGATTGACACGTCGAAGCTACGTAGATTCGACTTTTCAAGCGAATTACCACCTATTTCTTCTTATAGCTCTTCTCATCGACCGATTTCTTCTTGAACTGAAGCAAATCGGAAAACGATCGCATGGGAGCGTCGCCGGTCATCATTTCTTCGGTGATAGGGATAATCGGTTTCGGCTTTGCAGGTGGTCTGCGAGCAAACTTCTCGCGTCGATTGCTGTGTGGCTTCGAACCGCCTCGACGATCGCCGCCTTTGCCACCGTATTTGCCCGGCTTACGTTGAGCACCGTCCTTGCCGCCGTCATCCTTGCCACGTCGTTTGGAACCTCCGCCTCCACCACCAGAACGGGAGAAACGTTGTTTCTTAGTCCCCGGGGCGAGCGCGGTAAGTTTAGCTCGACGGCGTTCGGTATCGACTTCTACCACCCAGACTTTCATTACGTCGCCAACGGCGAACACCAGTTGCGGATCGTTGATGAATTTCGTCGTGAGTTGGCTGACGTGAACAAGGCAACTTTCGCCGAGCCCGATGTCAACAAAGGCACCAAAATCGACGACGTTGACGACCTGAGCATCCAGTTGCATGCCGGGTTTGAGATCGTTGATTTTGATCAGGCCGCGCCGCATGATGGGCTTGCTGGTTTTGTCACGTGGATCCCAAGAAGGCTTACGGATGGCCCGCACAAGATCGGTCATCTGCATACTGCCAATCGATTTCTCTTTGCCGATCGCATCTAAGTCCAATGCCATCATGCGGTCAATGATTGCTTTGCGATGCAGACGAGCGGTACGCTGCGATTCACTTTCACCACTCGATTGAGGAGTCGCTTTCTGCTCTTCGGTTGCAGGTTTGGTCTCTTTTGTATCTTCCGTGGCGGCCGCTTCAGCAGCGGGAGTCGCCGAAGCATCTGGTTCACCTGCTTTCGCCGGCTGCTCAGTAATCTCTGGTGCCGCCGCACTGTCAGTGGTTTCTGGCGGTGCCTCCGTCGCAGTCTGTACAGTCGTCTCCGCCTTTAGGCGATTGGCAAATAGTTCTTCGGGAGTCGAATCTGCTTTGGTGATTAACTCAGTTGCAACTTCGTAGTTTTCCGGATGGATCGCCGTGGAATCAAGTGGATTGTCTCCACCATTGATTCGTAGGAAGCCGGCTGCTTGAACAAACGTTGCGTCGCCGAATCCATTTACGTTTTTCAATTCTTGGCGGTTCTTAAACGGTCCATTTTCTTGCCTGAACTCGCAGACACGCTTGGCGGTCAGCGAGTTCATCCCTGACACGAATTTTAGCAGAGAAGGACTGGCAGTATTAACATCGACGCCAACTCGGTTTACGCAGAACTGAACTACATCATCCAGCGATTCGGCAAGGTGTTTTGCGCGGATGTCGTGCTGGTACATTCCTACACCGATATTGTGCGGGCTGATTTTCACCAACTCTGAGAGAGGGTCTTGTGCCCGACGTGCGATCGAAGTTGCACTACGGACTGCGGGAGTTGCATCCGGTAACTCTTCGCGCCCGACTTCGCTAGTGGAATAGATACTTGCTCCGGCTTCGTTGACGACCATATAACGCACCGGGTTGTCCGTTAGGAATTCGGCGATACTGTCGGATACTAGTTGCTCGGTATCGCGGCAGCCAGCGCCGTTTCCAATTGCGATCATGTCAACTTGATGTTGCTTGACTAGTTCGGCTACTTTCTTCTTGCTCGCTTCACGGCGCTCTGGGCTACCAATGACATAGACATGATCGGAATCAATGACTGTACCTTGGGCATCGACAATCGCGACGGAGCATCCGCTTTTGAAGCCCGGATCAATTGCCATAACGCGTCGGCGTCGGATCGGTGGTTGCAACAGCAGATTCTTTAAATTGGTTGCAAACACATTAATGGCGTGTTTCTCCGACTTTTCCGTCAGCTCACGTCGGATCTCTCGTTCGAGACTGGGGATAATGAGTCGAGTGAGTGCGTCGCTTGCGCATTTCTCGAGAAACGGCTTAAAAGGGTGTTCAGCAGGAACCAGTTCGGCGACTGCGGTCTCGAGTATCTTGGCTTCATCGTACTCGATTTTGACCCGCAGTTTATTGGCACGCTCGCCGCGGTTGATTGCCAAAACTCGATGATGCGGCAGCTTGCGAAGTGCTTCTTTGAACTCGTAGTAGTCTTTGAAAGAATCGTCTGACTTCTTCTTTTTCTTTTTTTTCTTCTTTTTCTTCTTCGGTTTGTCAGCAGCTATCGGCTGCTTTTCGGCTACCGTCGGTTTCACTTCAGCTTCCGGTTTGTCAGCAACGACAGGCTTGGTCGCCGCAGGATCAGTGACGACTTTGGCTGGAGCCGCTTCGCCAGACTCTGGCTTAAGTTCAGTGACTTTGGGTTCTGCAGTATCGGAGTCGGTCTTCCCAGCGCCCTTCTCGCTGGAAGGGGGATCAGGCTCGGCCGCGCTCATTTTGTGAGTTGTTTTTGTGGTTCCGTCGCTCGCTTCAGGGGGAGTGTCGTCGCTTGCCGTCGGCTTCTCCGCGGGTGGATTGGCGACGGGTGTCGAGGCATCTGGGGCGATTGTGTCATTTGCTTTTTGGGCGACGGCTTCCTTGGGATCGGTTGCCTCAGCAGCTGGCGGCGCGTCGTCCGTTTTCGATGCCGTCGCGGCAACATCAAGCTTAGCATCGGTAGTGGAAGCTGCGGAGGTTTCTTTTTTCTCAAACCCTAGGTTGCCTTGAACTTTGTCAGTAGGCTTGGCATCGGCGTTCTTTTTCGAAACAGTTTTGGCTGGCTGATTTTGATTCGAGTGTACTTGTTTAGAAACCAGCGAGCCTCCTTCCCACAGGATTTTTCTTAGCTTGGAACGCAGTTCAGTGTTCTCGCTGAATCGTTCGGCAAGTAAATCGCCGACGCCTTTGATGACTTCGTCAACAGTCGAAAGACCTTTGTCTACCCGCACGTAGCTCGTGGCAAGTTCAGACATGTCTGCTTCAGTTGCCGTACTCGAGAAGATCGAATCGGCCAACGGCTCCAAGCCTTGATGTCGGGCGGTTTGCGCGCGGGATTGTTTTTTTGCTTTGAAGGGATGGTACAAATCCTCCAACCGCCTCGACGTCGTGGCTTTGTCAATCTCCAACCGCAGCTCTTCGGTCAGCCGCGACTGCGACTCGATCGACTTAAGCACAAACGTCTTTCGTTCACCAAGTGAGCGCAGGCTTGCGACGCGTTGCTTGACAGAGAGGACCTGTTCCTCGTTGAGACCACCGGTTTGATCTTTTCGAAAACGGGTAATGAAGGGAATCGTGTTGCCCTGATCAAGTAGCTCGACGGTGCGTTCTACTTTTTCGGGGGGCAGCTTCAAATCACGAGCGACAATGGCGAGATCGATATTCATGGGACTATCCGGAGGGACTATCCAAAGTTTGACACGCTGGAACTTAGTTACCAGCTTCGGAGTGGCGGCCTGCAATTTCTGGAAGAGAAGAGCAGTTTGACAGCCGTTTGAGGACAATAATGCACTGAGATTTTATCACTTTTGTCAACCATCGAGAACGGGGTAGAGCCCCCTGTCAGGAGTTCTATTGAGAATCACGGAAGACTGGAAAATGGCCCTACCCCGTAAAATCGGAACAATCTGAAAACTTAAACGCATACTCAACCGTTTTAGCGAAGCGATGGACTAAAAACCCACGCGCGACGTTTCATACGCCACATTACCTTGAAATCCCCACCTAAAAACCCTTTTCTTACCCCCGCTTAACTCTTTTATGGCAATTGCTGATAGCAAGTCCACTGCGCAGTTACTGCAGACGGATCAAGAAAAAATTGCTACCGGTCGGAAACTTGTTTCCGATTCGATTGCTACCGGCGTGATATTCGCGCTGTGCTTGACCGTTGGACAGAAGCTGATCGGCTTTGTTCGCGGAATTCTTTTCTGCCGATTCATGAGTGACCAAGAGCTAGGACAGTGGTCGATGGCGTGGAGTTCGATGATGCTGCTGGCCCCGTTAGCCGTTCTCGGTCTCCCAGGCTGCTTCGGTCGGTATACAGAGTTTTATCGAAGTCGTGGGCAACTAAAATCGTTCATCACGCGAATCGCATGGATCAGCATGGTGATGACTGGGTTATTGGCGACTGCGATGGTCGCCGTACCACAATGGTTTTCCAATGTCATATTTGGATCAACGGAACAGGTTCAATTGGTTCTGTTTTTGAGCGGAACGATCGCCATCGTGACGCTGTCGAATTTTCTTTGCTCGCTAATGGAATCTCTGCGTCAGGTGCGTGTCGTAACCGCGATGCGATTTGTGACAGGGATGGTGTTCGCGGTCGCCGGTG
>CAZDBE010000273.1:0-7731 GCA_964503675.1 uncultured Pirellulaceae bacterium
GCGTAGATGCAATCAAACTAAAGCTTCCTTCTCCTTTTCTAAAGTCACCGCCAGCGGGAACGGTTTTCTTGATCTTGCCCATTCGTATCTCTGCTGCGAAGGCGGGATTTGGGCATAAGAGCTTTGCATCGGAAAGCAACAGATCGGTACTTAGGCTAACAACCCATCAGCACCAAAGCCACCAAGTCAATTCGCAATAGCAGGGGCGTACTGTAGTTCACGCTAATTTTTCAATGCTGATCTGTTCTCCAATTTTTCTGTCGTCAACGATGAATTAAACTTATTGCCTAAGAAGTAGATTTTTATTTGACAAACTTTTTCTTAAAGGTGACTTCCACTACTTTTTCGCGACTGACTGTGACAAAGCAACAAAAACCTGCAGTGTTATCAATGTTAGGTACATCGAATTCCTGGACAGGATTGTCTTTTAGTCGCGAAGCATTGACAATAATCTTGCTGCCTTTGCGAGGCCGAAATACAGACTCTGGTGAACCATCAGCCAAACACCCGTAATACCCAGTGCCCGTTCGAGATTGGCAGTGCTCATTGAGTCTGATTGACGATCCATCGGGATGAAGAAGAGACACCTTCCCCAGCCAAATCCCTCCCGGGTCGCGGAACTGATACTCGATCCACGGTGTTTTTGAAGGAGCAACCTGATTTCTATTTTTGATAGGCAACTGCTGATCAGATATTTCATTCTCTAGGGCAGTAGGAATCGGCGCGAGGCTAGAATCGTCGATCGGAGTCAGAACGACACCAGCGAACCTTCCTGACCATTGATCGTTGCGCTGCAAGTAGAACGTACACTCCCAGCTTTCGGCGGACGGATCGAATACAGGAAAAGCAACCGGTGTGACTTCATATTTCGCATCCTTCCACCGTGTTGCTTTCGAGACATTTTCATCAATGTACCACCAAACAATAGAAGGTTTGCAACGGGAAAACCAATCAGCCGAAAGGGTAGATGCGTCAAAAAGCGAACTTGATCTCCCTTTCCTGAAATCTCCTCCACCAGGGACAGTTTTCTTGTTCTTGCCCATTCGTATCTCCGCTGCGAAGGCGGGTTTGGGGGTAAGAGTTCTACATCGGAAGGTGACAGATCGGTACTTAGGCTGACAACCCATCAGCACCAAAGCTACTAAGCCAATCACCACGGGCGAGCTTGCTCTAATGTTGATTCTCATGTGCCAAACTGCTCCCCCCCTTGGTCTTCGTCAACAAGATTCTCAAATTGATAGTCGGCAACATCCGGGATTGGAACTCCTTGGCTCTGCGCTAAATCACGCATCCAACGATCAAAGGCCTCCGAGCCTTCAATGTCCGCGGCAGGGGTATACCCGTCAAGCCAGTCGTCAGGTGTGTCTGAAATGTCGAATAATGCCAAAGCCTCTTGAGCGTATCCGCCCGGGTCACTCGAGTAGGTTGGTGCACCTTGAATTGCAGAATGCGTGGCCGCAAAAAACTCGTCAGGTACGGAGACCCCGCGAAAGTGCATTCTGTCCCAATAGTATCGTGAAACTTCTGTCTCAAAGTTTCCGGAGAAGTTGGTTGCGTATCCTGCTGCCGCAAATTTCACGATGAACGGGATCGCCCTCGGCGGATTGAAGTGTCCCGTGTACACCGTTTCGTGAACTGGATCGTACAACCCCATAAATCTAATCTCAATCCATCGATCTATTTCTCCCGCTCTCAAGTTATTTACTTCGTTACCCGGAACGTGGACTCTCTGAAATCCCTCTCGCTGAATTTTCCAAGCTATGAGATGCCCAATTAGTCCTCCTCGCGACATTCCGAGAATGTCAATTTTTGGCACAAGTCCCTCATCAATTGCGTTCCAATACTCACGATTTAGGAAGTCATACCCCTGTGTTACTTTCGTACTTACGTTGGTTGCAAATGTGTTGGGGCCATTCAGGTAAAAGTGTGCGTCACCGTCATCATCACCATACTCTTCTTCAAAATTTCTCAGGTGACTTAGCCATCTACCGTCACTTTGCGTTCTGGCTTCTCCGTCAGGAAAAACATCAGCGTTGTAATTCCATTCTGCAGACCCGGTTCCATCAATCACCAGCAAGATATCGCGATCGGGCACCTCCACGGTATCGTCTTCAAGCACGTCAACGACATCGCTGACATCAGGTGAACCTCCGCCATCAAAAAAATCAGGGCTTTCTTCTGGAGTGATATCGACGAGATCTAACAAGGCGCCAGAGGTCGCATCGCCAATCTCACCAAAAGAAGAAGCAACTCCATCGGAATCCACAATAACTACGCTCAGACCGCCATCAGGTGCGGGACGGACGTAAGTTGTTGTTCCGGACTGCGTAAATTCGGCTAGGTCGACTACGAAGTTAGGACTCACGGTTGTTGGAATCGCTCCAACGAACTCTACGGGCGTGTCAGCGCCATTAGAATTATCTGCCGTGTTTCTGAATACAAGCTGAGATGTTCCGTAGGTCAACGCGGTTACATTACCAAACATGTCCGGCGTACCAAATTCTGACGCTGCCGCCAGAAAATCTGCCTGCGAAGCGGTCTCGTTCACGTTGTTCCCGAACAATGCCAGTAGATCCGCAAGAGGCGATTCGTTTTCGGAATCTTCCTCCGCTGTTGAACCGTCAACGGTTTCATCATTCGCTCGGTCGTGGACATTGTCTTGATCATCTACGAAAAAGGTATCTATGCCATCACTGCCCCAGAGCTGGTCTGCACCGGCGTCACCAAACAGAGCGTCCTGAGCGTTGTCGCCATTCAGGTAGTCGTTTCCTTCGCCGCCATACAATTGATCATCCCCGGCACCACCACGTAGCGTATCATTTCCTGATTCACCATGAAGTTCATCATTGCCTTCGTTACCGCCAACGAAGTCGTTACCGCTCCCGCCCCACGCCCTGTCACTCCCACCACCGGCATTGATCTCATCATCGCCTTCTTGGCCATAGATATAGTCTGAGCCCTCGTTGCCGCTTAGCCGGTCGTTGCCTAAATATCCACGAATATGGTCGTTCCCCTCACCGCCACGAATAAAATCGTCGCCTGGGCCACCGTTGATAGTGTCATGTCCGTTCCCTCCAAACAAATCGTCTGAGCTCAGCCCGCCCCAAATTCTATCGTTGCCATCTCCACCATCTACTCGCATCGCTACATATGAGTCGTAGTTTTGGATGCGGTCGTGGCCAGCACTACCTTGAACGACTAGCTCGGTGATTGCCGAGGTTGACCAAGCGCCAATGGTCCAATCCTGCGACGTAATGAGAAACCTAGTTTGGGCATCCAGCGCGCGAATCCTAATATCATCACCACCCGGCATCGCACGTACGTTCAAAACTGATCCGCTGACTTCCGCCAACGCGGTTAAATGTCCTTCATATCCATTGTAAGTTTCGAAACCAGCCCGGTCGTTGACCACATCGACACTTCCGTCGCCGATATCGCCGAGTACTATAAATTGGTCCCAACCAGTTCCACCGGTCAACCGATCTTGCATATCATCGAAACCGGCATCCAGAATATCATCCCCCGCTTGCCCCAAGAGAGTATCGGAACCACCTTGTCCGTAGAGCCGATCATTGCCGTCGTCTCCTGTCAGATAATCGTGGCCGTCTTGCCCCATCAAGAGATCATCGCCGTTCTGTCCAGATAAGATGTCTCTGTCGGCACCACCATCAAGCCTGTCATTGCCATCTCCGCCGTAAAGCTTGTCCTCACCCGCTTGCCCATATAAAGCATCATTTCCGTTTTCCCCAAGCAGCCGATCAATGCCATCACCACCGTAGATCAGGTCGTTGCCGGCGTCACCGTCGAGCAAATCATCACCGGCATCACCAATGACCGTATCATCGCCTTCACCACCACGTTCAGTGTCGTTTCCAGCACCGCCGCGAAGTTCGTCGTCACCGTCATCGCCACGGATGTCGTCATTGCCATCATCCCCGCGGAGAAGATCACTGCCATTGCCGCCACGTAAGGTGTCATGCCCCACATTTCCGACCAACGTGTCGTCACCACCATGGCCATAGATTTGGTCGTTTCCATTTCCACCATAAACTGTGTCGTCTCCATCGTCTCCCAACAGTGTATCGTTGCCTTCGTAGCCGCTTAAATAATCATCGCCCGACCAGCCGCGCAGGTAGTCATCACCTCTAGCCCCGTACAGCGTATCGTCTCCATCCTCTCCGAGTAGCGTATCATCGCCGTCATAGCCATTGAGAAGATCGTTTCCCGATCTTCCGCGCATGGTGTCATCGCCAACACCACCGTACAACTGGTCATCTCCGTACCCACCCCAAATCAAATCGTTCCCCGCACCGCCATATACCACGGTCGGAATCACCAAAGTGTTCCTAACTTCATCGTCTCCGCCGCCCGCGTACACGACAACCTTGCTGACATCAGCATTTTGAAATGTCTGTGTCAACGAAGCGTCGCCGTTGATCGACACACTGAACTCCGTTTGGGCTGCATTGGCGAACATTGAGATGTAATCATCCGTAGCGTCGCCTTGAAGAGTTACCACACCATTAGACTCAAACACTGAGGCCAACATTTTGCGGTCCTCAAGGTTTTGAAATGTCAAAACGGGGGGGGGTAAGCCTGTTACGGCGACTACCTCGGCGGGTAGTTTTTCTTGCGACAGAATTTGAGATGGAAATCTGTTTGAGACAATTGAGTTTGAGGTTCATGGCGAAGACTTTTGAGAGTGGTACAAGGTTGTTGCAGAAGATGCACTCAACATACCTGCTCGATGAAAGCGGCAAAAGGTGGGGCCAAATGGAGGAAACAGCTTTTCCGGTGTTGTTTGCCGTTATTGATCGCGAACAGAGTCGAAGAAACGTTCTGAAGCCCTTCAAGTGGCAAAGACCATCAATTAGTCGCTGGTGAACGAGATTACCTAGCAGCGTGCTCTAGCGTTCGATCACATCAAAGCGAGTCACGCCGCTTTGCGTTTTGTTTGCGGTTGCTCAATGGCAAACAATTCACGTCGCAGCACCTTCAACGCTTCTTCATCATCCCAATAGTTGACATGGCCACGACAGCCCAGTGGATGAGCCGAGGACTCGGGCATGGATGCACCAAAGTCCGCCATCCACGACTGCGGCGTCTTGGTGATCGTCTGCACAGGGAAGTCGACTTCTTGCCCAACGAAATCATCAATGCGAAACAAGTTTAACCATCGATCAACGCGCTGACGCAATTCATCCCAAAAGGGCTCGTCCAACGACGGGTAAAGATGCCCGAAATAGTGCTGGTAGATGTACGTCAGCGGCGAACCCATCGTCACCAAGGACGTCTTGGAGAACGAAGAACTCAGCCAAGCCATCTCGGGATCGTTTAGGATTTCAACGGCTACCATTGTTCCTTGGCTATGGCTAATGATCACCAGTTCCGGTCGATGGCGAAGTCGCTCGCGATAGTAAACTAAGATCTTCTTGATGCGGCAGTGGATCATATCGCGCCGACTGAAAAACAGACTGCCCGAGGCAAACGTGGTCTCTTTAATGTCGAATTCGTCGTCGTCATCCAACGCGTCTTTTAGTTTGGTCGCTCTGAAATAGAAGTGGTTGACCACGTCCAAGAGAATATCAAACCCGGGTCTCAAATACGGAAGCACGACTATTGCCAGACCGGCCAGAGGTACCATCAGCATGACTGCGTATTTATTTACCTCAACTAACGCCAACCCGAACGGCGTTTGTAGATACTCAATCCCCAACATGTTCATGTTGACCAATAGAAACACTAACGATACGCCAACCATCGTACATCCCGCCAGCAACCATTGGAGAAGTGAGTTGACGATCAGTCGAGGCGGTCGACTGCCGCGTTTATAGCTGGAAATATTGTTCGCTCCACGCCACGAGAAATAGCGAAATAGAACTGTGCAGGTACCGACGGCCATGATCACCATCATCAGAAATTGCACTCCCAACAACGGCAGAGCTTCGTCAAACGCTGTGACAAATTCTGGAATGCGTTTCGTTTTCGAAATCCCCTGACGCGCAAGCACCCACGACATCGGTAACGCTTGTCCCCAGATACCCACAGTCAGCGCCGGCAATAGGAAGCCTAAATTGATCGCCGGCTTGTAGACTCGCGGATGCGCCCACGCTCCGAACCAACATACGCCCATCGCAGCCACGACAATACTCTCGACGAACCAAATCAATCCCAGCAACACTACCAGCACGCGGCAAAACCAGATCATTCCGGGGTGGGCACAGTGAGCGCAATTGGTTTCCGGATACATTGGATCGATCCACCAAGCTTTAACCACCAATAAGAAGGCCGACCATAGAGCGACGATACAGATCCAAGACCAGAATCGTACCACTACGCGCGAGCGCGTTACACGCAGGCCGATGATTGCGGCGGCAACTGAGCCGCACGCACAACCACCGATCAGCACCTGCGTCCAGAGCGTATCTTTGTACGATCCCGGCCAGATCGCATCGGTGCCAAATGCGGCGCCCGTGATCATTCCCAAAAAAATCGTGATTGCCAAAACGGGACCCTGCAGAATTCGGGAGCTCATCAATCCTAGAAGTTTCAGATTTCGCGCAGCCCAGCCGGGTTGGTCGGCGGCGACGTAGGCCACGTAACGCAACCCAAAAAGAATTTGAAACAGTCCGTATACGAGTCCCAACACGCCTCGTTTTACTTGCGAGAGATCACCCCAAAATACCTCAGCCATCTCGCATTGGTTGCCATCAATCGACAGTTGTCGAATGTGTGTGGGAAAAGTGCGATTGCGATGGGGAACCGTAGATTTTTCACCCAACCAGACCGTGCTTTGGTGTTCGACAAGCGGTGTTTCATCACGCGCCAGTGCTCGCGCAAAGTTATTCAGAGTCCCTCCGGCAGGCGGATCGCCTACTCCGTGGATCACCAAAACCACTTTCTCGATTGTCGAATCCTCGATCGCCACAGTCGGTCTGTCCCGGGCCAGAGGTGGGGAAACTGCGACTTTAGAGGAACTAACCAACTAGAGCAGCGGAGATCTATCGAAGTGCTGTCATCGGTGATTGCACGGGAAGCTCGGCAAAATCACGCTTTCTATCTGCGTGGAGGTATGCGCCGGCCGGGAATCATCTTCGCATCGTTGGGAGTGGCACTTTCCTTGCCGAATTCCCTGTCTTTGAAGCCACTCGAGGTAATCGTTGACTCGCCAATACCACGCCGAAAATGAGGATAAACCATGCGAGAGGGGACCTTCAAGTTCTCGAAGTGTGAGTAAGAAGCCGCTCCGCTCGTGTTTGACTTTCCATTTAGCTCTTTCGTCGTGAGGACCATCCCTAACCCTCCAGTTGAAGCGCCACTTTTCCAAGTCTCTTGGTCCCCATAACGCACTGCAAAACTTTGAACCCACGGAGTAGCCGACTTTGTCACGTCCTTGCCTCCCCGAAACATTCTGTATGTTTTAGTTTCGGTTTTCCCTCGACCAGCGGTGCCCTTGAGTGTTACCTCGGACTGAGGGTCCTCCACCCAACCATTGGCTTCGATTAAGGATAAGAGGTGCTTCTTGATTGGGCCACCTCCGGCTTCAATTTTGACGCTCTTACCACGGTCAAGCATGATCATTGAATCTGGGTCGACGGGATCGATTAGACTGACCGCGGACGAATGTGGAACACGCGTGGTACCAAGCATCACTTGCGATGACTCAATAAAAGTTGCCAGCAAGCGATCGCCAGACAAAAACCGCCCGGGACTTCCAAAGTGATCGCCCGC
>CAZDBE010000274.1:0-7671 GCA_964503675.1 uncultured Pirellulaceae bacterium
TGCGCGGCACGTTTCCACACAATTCTGGGCCTTTCGTCGCCAGCACTTTCTCACAACACGGCTTCTTGGGGTGGTGGTAAAATCGGTGATTTTGGTAATCTTGGGGCGACACACCTTCGACAAGGATCGTCGAAAAACGTAGTCGTATTCTGATGAAATATTGTCTCTTAGAATCCTGCACTATCAGGATCTCTTGGGCGCGCTATGAACGGACATGGATGTCCCAAAAACAAAGCTGAAATAACGCCAGCACATCGGCAGTGTGTTGTTAAGCTTGCGCGCGTTGCGTTGCTCTTCGGTGCAGCCAGCTTACTCACGTTGGCCGCGTCATCCGTTTTCGCGCAAAACGTTGAAGGCGACGCACCCTATCGATTCCGCGTCTCTTGGGGCGGCGGTCAAAATCAAGCGTGGCAAGGCAGTCTCTTGTCTAGAAACGGCACAATTTCAAACATCGCGCCGCTGGGTTTGAACAGAGATTCATCTGTCACCGCGTTACCAACAAAGGCCAACGAAATCGCGATCACACAGCGCTCTCCAACGTCATACGACGGTTTTGATTTCTCTATCTCAGGCTCTGACGACTCGACCGTCGACATCGAGTTGAGAGCGATGGACGGCTCTGGCACTCAGTGGCAAAAGTCGATTCGAATTGATGAACTCTTAAGCACCGGTCTAAACGAGGCGTTGGATGAACTGGGGCATGGTATCTCAATTGCGCGCGTTCCGGGCGATTCGATTCAAGTCGACTTCAAACGCGATCATCTGGTGTTCTCACCGGGTGAACCTATTTCACTCGCCGTTGCGGGAAAACGAATGTCGCTACGTTCGTCGCAAGCGTCTTGCCGGCTGACGATAGTAAAGGCCCGCCAATCGGGGCCTCCATTGTGGACAACCAATCAACCACTTGAAATTGACGCAGCGGGCAACTCCGCGACTTCTGCTTTTCAGCTCAACGCTCCAGATTTAGAAGGCGTCTATGACCTTGTCATACAAATGGAAAAGAACTGGTTATCGGGTTCGATCACCGCAAGCAACAAAGCGGTACGTCCACTAGCCGGGAAGAAATCGTTGGTAGTTCGCCGAGTTCAATTCGTTGTACTCGACGGTAAAAAGACCGTCCGTCAAACCCGTGATGCCGCTACGGGGCCAGCCAGCCAGCAACTGATTCAAACGCTGACACCGCAGCAGTTGCTCGACGAGACAGTACCCAATCGCTGGTCAATCGCAAAGAATGAGTCACGTTTGCTTTCGGCCGAACCAGCGACAATTATCGAGGATGGCGGACAGTCGTGGCTACAGCTGAAGCCGGGTCAGTGGCACGCCATTGCACTTCAGATCGATGATCCGGGAACGGGACATACTGTTGAGATCGACTACGACGATAGCGGACCGATCGCGGCGGGTTTGAGCGTACTGGATTTTGACGCCAACGGACAAGTTCCCATCAATGGCGCCGACTCGGGCATTTTCATTCCCGAGTCTCTCGTCCATCAGCTGGAGGATCAAGAGGCGGATAACCCGAGTACCGGACAATCGACCGTCGGCAAACACAGCCTGAAATTCTGGCCTCGTTCGAACACGTGTTACCTATTGGTTGCCAACCAATCCGAAAAACACGCGGCGCGCCTAGCCACGATCCGCGTGCTGGCTCAACCCGATCAAGTAGATCCGAAACCCAATTTTCAGAACGTAGAATCCACACGCTTACAGAGCAGAAATCGGCAACGACTAGCGTTTTACACTTCGGCCAATTTTGCTGAAGGCCTTAACGTCGAAAAATTCTTCGACGCGCCAGTCAACCAGCCACTAGATGACTGGGACGTGTTCTATCAAGGTGCCCTGCGTCTGGTGGACTATTTGAAAGAGTCCAATTACCAAGGTGCGATCATCCCGATGGTCATCGACGGAGCGACTCTCTATCCCAGCCAACTGTTTCGTGGCTCGCCCAAATCTGATTCGGGAACTTTTCAGAGCATGGGACAGGATCCAGTTCGCAAAGACGTATTGCGACTGCTGTTAGCCATTTTTGAGCGCGAGAACTTGACGCTCATTCCCGCTTTCGAATTCTCTGGACCAGTAGCAGGAATCGAAGTGCAGCGCGGCGGCGCGGAAAGCGACATCGACATCCTCGATTCTTCCGCCGAACTAGTTACTGAGGGCTTCGATGACTTCCCACGCTATAATCCGTTGTCTCCCATCGTTCAGCAACATGCCGTCGATGTCATCTCCGAAGCCGTCCAGCGTTACTCGGGATTTTCATCGATGGGCGGCGTTTCGCTGATGTGCCGTCCAAACTCATGGACGATGCTGCCCGGACGTCGCTACGGCTACGACCGAAAGACCATCAGTCGATTTTTGACATCGCTGCCCCAACCGCCCGCGTCATTCGAGAACGATAAGAATCTAATCCAACATGTAATGGGCGATTTCCGTGAACCGTGGATCCAATGGCGCAGCGACCAGATGTCGGAGTTCTACTTGGCGCTCGCACGGGTCGTGAAAGACAGTTTACCCGATGGCCGGGTTCTGATTGCCCCTATCAACCTCCACGAAAATGCAGAAGTGGCATCGGCGCTGAGCCCAAACTTGCACTCTTCGGTCGAAGTCGCACCTCTGCTTCAGCGCCTTGGACTCGATCCCGAACGTCTTGAGGAATCAGAATCAATCGTTTTACTCAATCCTCAGCCACTCCCTTCGACGACGTCTCTGCATCGTGCACGTATTGGCCGACAGACAAACGACCTTGCAAGCTTCCACTCGTTTTTCCAATCGGAGAAACGAGAAACGGGCGCGCTATTTTATCAAGATGGAACATGGGCTCATTTCGCTCAACTGCAGCAGCTGTCTCCGTTTGACAACCAAGTAGGCCGACTGATCAGACGGCAGCAATTGACGCCTGCCGGAACATTCAGTCGGCAATCGATGGCTCGTGCCTTGCACCGGATCGATAGTGCGTTGCTAGTCGATGCAAGTGATTCTTTGTCGATGGTGGCCAAGGATCCAACCGA
Source organism: uncultured Pirellulaceae bacterium (assembly GCA_964503675.1). GTDB lineage: Bacteria > Planctomycetota > Planctomycetia > Pirellulales > Pirellulaceae > Mariniblastus. The sequence goes on from CAZDBE010000274.1 coordinate 3,009, forward strand.
TAATTTCACCCGCGTCTTCTCGATGCTCCCAAGAGAAAAGTTTTCGGAGGTTCCACTGCGGACAAACCAGTCGACAGATTCCGCGGACATTGGCAGTTCTGTAGCAGGCGCCGGCTGCCCCATTGCAGTTCGGACCCTAAAAACCGCTGACACCACACTCCTGTATTGTGTTAATGACTCACCGTGGCCCACCCAAGTGAACATTCACCTTGTCGTAGGAATTCAGAAACCAAAAATGGTTCTGGCAAGCGGCGAGAACACGAGCCGCATCCTTCAAACAATTCAAGATCCCAGTCAAGCGTTTCGACCTTTCACAGCGGACTTGCCATGGGGCTCATTGCCCGAGCGTGGCGGCGATCGAGGGATCTCTATTGAGCTTCCTCCGTATGAGGTGTGGGGAGGAACGTTCGAAGACAACACAGTCGAAGTTTCGCATTTTGACATCGAACTGCCTGAGTCGGAAGGGAAAATCCATGGTGCTTTGCGAAAGAAAATCTATCAGCTGCAAGCGAAGTTGAACCTTGCCACCTCCGCTGATTCGGTCGACGTACTGCTCAATCAAAGTTTTGAATTAGAAGGGCGCGGATCGCTTGACGGCTGGGAATGGGACGACCAATCTAACGAACAGATCAATTTGGAGCAGGAGGAAGGCTACGAAAGTCGGACGTCTCTGCGGATGAAAACTCTCGGTGACAGCGTCTGGATGCGCAGCAATCGCTTTGCTCCACCGGAGACAGGACGACTATCGGTCACCGTTTGGATCAAGTCAGTCATCTCAGAACAGCCACCGTTGCGATTGGCGATTGAGGGACAGACGCGCTCGTCGACCTACTACCGTTTTGGAGCGATTGGAGCGCTGGCGCCTGATGCTGGTGTCAACCAGATCGACAACCAGTGGCGACGATTCGCTGTACACTTTGACGATTTACCTGCCGAGGAATTGATCGACCTGCGGGTGGGATTTGATCTGATGGGCGCTGGCGAGGTACTCATCGATAACGTGCGCGTTTACGATCGCTGGCTGGATGACAAAGACACCACCGCCATGACACAGTTGCTGGCCAGTGCGGTCGAACTTCTCTCGCGCCCGGATGGATTTGAGAGTTGCCGCAGGATCGTGGAAGGGCACTGGGGGCGGTTCTTGGACGAATATACCCAGCCGCTACCGGTAGCTGCCAAGGTTGAAACCAAACCCAATTTCAATCAGCCCGCGGTGGAACAGTTTGGCAATGAAGTGTCTCAAGAGGACGTTGTTCCTAGCCCAGAGAGCAACACGCTTGAAAATCAACCCTCTAATGCCCGACGGACCCGAGACAACAGCAAGTCAGGAACTTCGCTGCTCCGACGTTGGCGCAACAGCTTAAAGCTACGTAAGTAGTCGTCTTGCATACTCACTGTTTGGTCACCTCCCGTAACTTGGCGATCAACGCTTTCTCGCCATGCGTAAATTCTAAGTCGATCTGCAAAGCAAAAAATGGAACGCCGTCCATCTGATTACTGGCGATCTTTACTAAGTCCTTGTGGGTACAGATTATCCTCTCCGCGCCCTTTTCGCGAGCCAGCTGAACGACGCTTTGAATGTCTGCGCGTGTGAAGGAGTGGTGATCGGGAAAGAATTTTTGCCCGACGATATTCGCGCCGCAGCGCGTCGATGTCGCGATAAAGCTATCTGGGTTTCCAATTGCACAGCAGGCAACGACAGGATCTGTCCCGAAGTCATCGAGTTCCATCGACTGCCCATCAAACTGCAGCCACCGCTTGGCGACCGTTTGCGTCTGGCAAATGACAGGTGGCACGTGATCGTTGGCTGTCGCTTTGGCAATCATTTTCAAAATGGTGTCGATGTCCGGTTGGTTTACTTGCTGACAACGGGTGATCACCACTACGTCTGCGCGGGCCAGAGAACCAATCGGCTCGCGCAGCAAACCACGCGGCAACAAGTATCCGTATCCGAACGGGTTGGTCGCATCAATCAAGACCACGTCCAGATCTCTGTGCAGACGACGATGCTGGAACCCGTCATCCATTACCAAACACTGAGTCTCGAGTTCTTCGATAGCGATGCTGGCTGACTTGATGCGGTCGGGATCCTGTAGCTGCGGCACATCAGGCAAGCGCTGCTGCATCTCAAGGGCTTCATCGTTTGGCCGGGTCCCCGAGGCATCGCGTTGTCCCCCGTAACCCCGACTGATGATCGCGATGCGCAGCCCCAATTCTCGCAATCGTCGGCAAATCCAGATCACCATGGGAGACTTCCCTGTTCCACCAGTGGTCAGGTTGCCAACGGAAATGACGGGGACATCGACTCGTGCGACCGCGCTTGTGTCGCCCGTAAACCTGCGATTTTTCAATCCGACAGCCAATCGATATGCTGGTGTCAATGCCCACAGAACCATTCGCGTTGCCGCCGCCAAGAAGCCGGTCTTTTTGCCGCTGATAGTATCAAGCAAACTAGTTCTTGAGATCATTAGGGCAAATCATTTAGGAATTGACGGTTCAAGCTAAACCAATGTCAGCGAATTTTGACACGGGCATGGCCAGCGGTAAAATATGCGGCCCGCAAAGTTTGCCTAATTAAGGCGACGTGGTCAACTGGCAGCCGTGACCAGACCAGACCATCCGGCGCGCAACGCCCTCTGTTTCGGCAAAATAAGCACTTCCGGCTCTTTAGGATTTGCCGGCACGCCGATTGATCGAAACAGACCCAGCCGGTGTCCTCTGACGGATTCCGGTCCATCCCATTTGTGTCCATCGTCGTTGAGAAGTGACTCATGAATACTACGCCACTTATGAAATATTCCCTGATGCTGCCTTTGGTGCTGCTGTTCGCGGTTCTAAGTTCTACAGCAACGATGGGACAATTCCCCGATTCAGATGAGTCTCCGTTCAAGGAAGAAGCTGGTGCTTTTTCTGAACTGGAGGACGGAGCTGCCGACGAAGAACTGGGCAGTGCCCGAGCTCGAGCGAGAGCCCGAGCAAGACGGCGGATGGAAGATTCCGACGGATCTGACCGTGGTAACGAACGCCGCACAATTCGTCCAAGTTCTGAACGCCGGGACGATGATGGCCCATTTCGCCGTCCTCCGGAGGATCTGGACGAAGACGAGTCTAGCCAGAAAACGATTCTTAACGATCGCTTCTCCGGATGGCATGAAGCCAGCGATGGACTTGGCGAACGACGGATTGGAGAAGGCTTGCGTTCGAATTGGGTGATGGTCGGACCAACAGGAGTACTCGAGGGAACCGTCCGACCGATTGATGGAGCCGAGGTTCCAGGAATGACCGTCTACCTAATGAATAAAGGGCGCTTGGTCAAAACGGCCGCCGTACAGGACGACGGAAGTTTCTCATTCAACAATGTTCGCCGAGGCGCCTATTCTCTAGTGGGGTGGGGTGACAAAGCCTTCTTTGCCTTTGGTGCGAACGTACTTGGATACACCGAAGACGCGGACGATTCCACTCCTACTTACATTACAACTTACGCCTTCCAAAACTCTACGACAATCAATACCGACTGGATTCGGTACTTTACTCCCAACGTTGGCTACCGAATTTATGGCCGGCACTTAGAAGGCGAAGGACCGGACGATCCAGAGCAACTTTTTGGTGTGGAAGGTCTGACCGAGTATCAACCCGAAGCGATTCCCTCGACTTCCATCGGCGGCACACCCGTTTCGTTGACGTCAGATGGTCGCCTGATTGGTCGCGTTCACCAAATGCGTTCTTCTGATGGTCGACCAATTGATGTTCGCAGCACAAAGGTAATGTTGCTCAAACGTGATAGTGTGGTTGCTTCAACAACAACGGACAACTACGGTGTCTTTGAATTCGAACAAGTACCGCCGGGTGGATACGGGTTGCTGGCTGCTGGCGTTGATGGTGTTGGGTTAACTGGACTCGAAGTGGTCAGTGGCGACTCAATGGAAATCAATGACGACGGTGAACTGGCCGACTCTGGAGAAGGTGGCGAACCCTTTGACTTCTGCCTAACCTCGGCGGAGATGGCCGGATGGTTGAACCACTACGCGATTGAGGTTGCCTACCAACGCTCAATTCTTGCTCCTCGCCCGCCTGAGGCGCAGAAACGACCTTGGGGAACGGGTGACATTCCGAATACTGCAGCCAGACAGGCTCCAGCCCGATGCAAGTGCCGCGACCTGTCTTTCGCGGAATGGCAACAACTTGGCTGTGCCTGCTATGCTCCCCAACGACGGCAATTGGGCAACGGAGTACGCCGCATCACAGACCGTATTGACCGAGTGTTCGAAAACACGTTCTATGCGGATAATGGCGGAAGCGGCATTACCGGTGGTTACGGGCCACAAGGCTACGGGCAACAACCTGCAGGCTATGGCCAAGGTGGCTTCAATGCTCAAGCTCCCTATGGCGGTGGATATGCGGCTCCGTTGACTAGCCCGCGACAACCCGTTAGCGCATCGTTCTCTGACATCCCCACGTCAGGATTTGGAGGATCGGGAACTCGTTAACCAAAGCACGAGTTTGGTAAGTGACGAGTAAAAATTGAGAGCCTGAGCTTACGACGGCCAATCATCACATCACCGAGCCACACATCATTGAGAAACGAAAGCAGCCGACAAGTCTGAGACCTGTCGGCTGTTTTCTTTGTTCACTGCGAGTTTGGCTAAACGCCAGACTCGCGTTT
>CAZDBE010000275.1:0-7619 GCA_964503675.1 uncultured Pirellulaceae bacterium
CGAAGTCTGGCCCAAAGTAATCGGCCAGCAGTTTGCCGTAAACGGTTTTGAAAGCGTCAACCGTCAACGGCTCGCCCGCCTCCGCCATTTCGTGGGTGATCTTTTCGAACTCAGCAAACATCGTCTGACGAATAATCGTGCCGCGAATTCCATCGATCTCGTTGTTGATCAGATAAGCCTTAAAGCGAGGATCGTCGGCTTGTTCGAGCATGTGGCGAGTCAGCAACTGCTCGTTAAACGTACTCGCAACTTCAGCAACGAAAATTGTGTAGTTGTAATATTCATACGGCTGGTGATTGATCGAATAATACGAATGCATCGAATGGCCGGCCTCGTGCGCTAGTGTAAACACATCGTTGAGCACTTTCGGTTTGTAATTCATCAGAATGTAGGGCTCACTGTCAAAGCATCCAGCGCTGAACGCACCGCTTTGCTTGCCTGCGTTGGGGTAGCGATCGCACCAACGGCCGGCGAGCCCCTTCTTTAGTACCGAGACGTATTCGTCACCCAACGGTGAGAGCGATTCTGCCACGACATCTACCGCTTGATCCCAGGTATGTTCGATTTCGATGTCGCTGAGGATCGGAACGTAAGTATCGTAGTGATGGATATCGTCCAATCCCATTTTGCGTTTCCGCAGATCGTAGTATTTGTATAGTGCCGGCAGATTTTTGCGGACCGCACCGATCAGGTTGTCGTAAACCGATTGAGGAACGTTGTCAGCGTAGAGGGCGCTGTGCAGTGCGCTGTCGTAACCCCGCGCCCGCGCGTAGTAGACGTCTTTTTGAATCGAGCCCGCGAGGATGGCGGCCAGTGAGTTTTTGTGCCCGGTGAATTGTTCATAGAATTGATGGAAGGCTTTCTTGCGGACTTCTCGGTCGGGCGAGACGAGGAACTGAGAAAACGTGCTGGGCGAGAGTTCGACTTCGTCACCGTTTTCGTCTTCTAGCGTTCCAAATTTTAAATCTGCATCGTGCAGTTGTCGAAAAATTCGGTTGGTCGCACCAGCCATCTCGCCCTGCATCGCCAGCAACTGCTCTTCTTTTTCGCTCAACGTGAATTTCTTGTATCGCGTCAGTCGCTCCATCATCAACTGATACAGCTCCATCTCTGGCGTGTTAACAAACTCTTCTAGCTTCGCGTCGTCGATCTCCATGATCTCCGGCCGGATGTAGCTACCTGCCTCTCCCGCTTTGGTGGCGACACTTTGCAGCCGCGCCATCAGTTTTTGATAGTCGCCGTTGGTCTGGTCTTCGGCCATCTTCAGAAAAGCGTAGTTGCCCAGTCGCTCGCCGAGTCGTTCGAGTTCACCGTCAAACTTCAGACAGTCAGCAAGCGTCTGAGCACTCTCGGACAGTCTACCTTTGAATTGGGCGTAACCATCAATCTTGGATTCGAATTCCTCAAACGCTTTCTCCCACGCATCATCGTCGGAGAACAGTAAGGTCAGATCCCAGGTATCGTTGACATTGACTTCGCTGCGCTCAGGCAGGCGGACGACAGTATTCATAGAAAAACCAACTTCAAAAGGAGAAATCGTCGACAAAAACACTCGCTCTTTAGAGGGGGTGAAGGCGCGATTATGCGTCCTGTGGAACCGGCTTTGAGAGCGATAAAAGCCCCATCTTATAGCGTTTCGCCGTTTTCCAAAATGGTGATCAAATTTTTCCGCGAGAGCTAAGATTCTTGACCTAAGTTTCGCTCGAACACGGGACCCTCAGGACAAAGACAAAAAGGGATAAAGATGAAAGCTATTTGTTTCGAGTGCGGAAAAGAAAAATCGGCGGCAATCAAAATGTGCAGATTCTGCAAGGCCATGCCAATGACTCGCCGGAAGAAGATCTTGTCTTTCTGTCTGTCTTCCGACTGCCTGAGACAGCGCAATTTGCGGTTTTCGCAGAACCATATTTTTAAACAAGGCCGTCCTCCGGGGTTTCGTTCCACAGTGATTCGCGAGGCGATGGCTATCGTTGACCAACTTCCTGATACGCTCCAAGTAGCCAGTACGTCGGAGCTGAGTGAATTATTTGAGATGCAAGAAGCGGTGTTGGTGGAATGATCTATAAGTCAACCCCTTAACAAGTCATGGAACACTTCCCACAATGAACGTCGTTGCGAATCCAGTTCGTGGCGGCGTTTTTCTGTTTGGAACCTCAGTTGGGAGACTCCCATGTATCGTCGACTTCGAAGTCGCTCAGTTTTCACTTTGCGATCCTTTACGACCACTCTTTCGACAGCCGCGATGTTGATTTGTGGTCTGATTTGCAACGACGCCATTCGCGCGGACGAGGGAATGTGGTTGCTCAATAACCTGCCGGTTGAGCATTTGAAAAACACGCATGGGTTCGATCCAGATCAAACATGGTCTGAACACTTGATGAAGTCTTGCGTGCGTTTTAACGTAGGCGGGTCGGCTTCGTTCGTCTCCTCCAATGGGCTGGTTCTGACCAACCATCACGTCGGATCCGACACGCTATATAAATTAAGCACCAAAGAAAACAACTACGCCAAAGACGGATTCCTCGCCCGGACGCCGGCCGAAGAATTGAAGGCTCCGGATTTGGAATTGAACCAGCTGCTCCAGATCACTGACGTGACCGAAAAAGTCAACTCGGCTGTGGCAGGAGATCTCCCCGCCGCCGAAGCCGCCGTGGCTCGCCGCGCTCGAATTGGCGAGATCGAATCGGCTGCAACCAAAGAGTCTGGATTGCGATCAGACGTCGTCACGCTTTACGGCGGCGGCAAGTATCACCTCTACCAGTACAAAAAGTTCACCGACGTAAGGTTGGTCTGGGCGCCGGAGGCATCGATCGCGTTTTTCGGCGGCGACGCGGACAATTTTGAATACCCACGATACAACCTCGACGCTTGTATTTTTCGCGTCTACGAAGATGACAAACCAGCCAAGATCGAACATTACTTTAAATGGTCCGCTGACGGTCCGGCGGAGAACGAGCTGGTTTTTGTGGCGGGCAATCCCGGTCGGACCAGCCGAATTTTTACGATGGACGCACTGCGTTATCAGCGCGACGTGCGACTGCCGTGGACGTTGGACTATATTCGCCGACGAGAGATTTTGTTGCAGCAGTTCGCGTTGGAAGGCGCCGAGCAAGCGCGCATCGCTCACGATCAGTTGTTTGGCTTTCAGAATGCTCGTAAAGCTTACGTTGGAGAGCTACAGGGTTTGCAGGATCCAGCGCTAATGGCAGGGAAGGCAGCTGCGGAAAAGCAACTTTTGGAGGCGGTCAACTCGAGCGCAGCGTTGAAAGATTCAGCCGGTGCGTGGCAGGCTATTGCTGATGTGCAGAAACGCAAAGCCGTTCAGCTTCGTGAGAAACTGTCAATAAGAACGGACTTGTTCGAAATTGCCAGACGTTTGGTACAAATGGCGGCCGAGGATCAAAAACCGTCTTCCGAACGGTTGGCTGAATTTCAAGATTCTGGACGGGACTCTTTGAAACAAAAACTATTCTCAACCGCGCCCGTCTACAAAAACCTTGAGCAACTCTTGCTTGGCGATCTGATCGCACGTACCTGCGAGATTCGTGGCTCTGACGATCCACTCTGCGAGAGAATACTCGACGGCAAGAGTCCATTGGAACGCGCGGCTCAAATTATCACCGGTACCAAGCTGGATGATCCTGAAGTGCGTAAGCAATTGGCTGCCGGAGGTGCCGATGCTATCGCCAGTTCCCAAGACCTTTTGATTCAGTTGGCCGCATTGGTGGATGATAAACTGCGAGCTGATAAAAAGATCAGCGAAGAGATTGACGAAATCGAGCGGCAGGCTTACGCGCAAATCGCCGACGCGCTATTCCAAACGCGGGGAACGTCGGTCTACCCCGATGCCACATTCACAATGCGGTTGGCCTTTGGACCGGTTAAGGGCTACGAAGTTGGCGGGGAATCGATTCCAGCGTTCACTGACGTTGCCGGTACGTTTGCTCATGAGCAAAATCATCAAGGACAAAAAGATTTTGCGTTGCCCGAGTCATGGACGAAAGCCAAGGACAAAATTTCGGGAGACACTCGAATGAATTTTGTTTGCACTGCAGACATCATTGGCGGTAACTCGGGCAGCCCTGTTGTGAACAAGGATTTGGAATTGGTCGGTTTGATTTTCGACGGCAACATCCAATCACTGACGGCCGACTATGTTTACACCGATAAACAGGGCAGGGCGGTCAGCGTTCATTCGAATGTCATTCGTAAATCGCTGCGGCACGTTTACGACGCCGGATTCTTGGCCGATCAACTGGGCAAATAGACAATAGGGCTAGCGAGCATCAAATGGTTGGGCGTTGGCGACGGTCACCTGACCGTCGGAATGCCTTCATGGTCGTCGGGCCGAGGGGCGTCGAGCGGCCAGTGGAACTTGCGTTCCGACTCTTCGATCGCGTAGTCGTTAATGCTTGCCTCGCGACGACGCATCAGTCCGGCATCATCGAACTGCCACAGCTCGTTGCCGTATGCTCGAAACCACTGACCGTCTGCGTTGTGGTACTCGTATTGAAATCGAACAGCAATTTGATCGTCGCCAAACGCCCAGATCGCTTTGTTCAGCCGGTACTCGAGTTCCGTATCCCATTTGCCCTGAAGGAAGGCGCGGATTTCTTCGCGCCCTTTCAAAAAGGTATCGCGATTACGCCACTCGGAGTCCTCCGAATACGCCATCGAAACACGTTCGGGATCACGTGAGTTCCAAGCATTCTCGGCCGCGCGGACTTTGGCGGTCGCTGTTTCTAGTGTGAATGGTGGTTTCATTCTTAGATCCTATTTTGAAAATTCTGAATGAGCCTTTTGGCGATACTCGCCAAGTTGATTGAGGGCTTCGCGGGTAGCCTTGATGTTGTTTGCCCGAAGCGAGCCAAGGAGTTCTTTTGATGCGACGATCGTTCTGTCGGCTGCATCGTCGAATTTGGGTTGGTCTTCGCCGGAGAGTTTCTTTGGGTACAGACCGCGAGATTCGGTTAGCAGTTGATGGAACTCTTCAGCGTCAGCGCAAAGTCGGTCGTGAAAGTCAGGGTCATCGAGAAAACGGTCGACGGCATTCAGGAGTTCTTCCATCCGCGCCATTTTGCCCGCAAGCGTAGAGTAAAGTTCAAATGACTCGGGGGCTTCGACTTGCGGGACAGACGGTGCTTCTGTTTTCAGTAGCAGATCTGCGCCTAAATTACGTTTTGTGTTTTGGAGCTGTTGTGGTTTTTCGCAGCCGATATGAACCAGTAAGAGGACGAGTGATTGAATGGCCGCCGCAAAAAAACGCAGAATACACAAAAATGAAAGTAAGTGTTTTTGCGCGTTTTTGATATTTTTTGCGGCCATTGTTCAGTGACGTTCGCCTACAAGTTCAGCTGTTGGATGAACGACCAGATCTAAACTTGTAAACAGTTACAAATAAAGTCGCAGCCTTGGAGCGAAAGGCAGGCAACACTAGTGCCACTGCTAAACCAAGCAGTGGCAACTGTGGGACAAAATATCTAGAACTGCTTGTACGGCAGGAACTTACCACAGAACGTGATTTTGACGCGGTCCCCTTTTGGGTCTGGCTCACGATCAACATCGATTGAGAAATCAATCGCGCTCATAATGCCGTCGCCAAATTCTTCTTGAGCAACATCTTTCATGGCCATGCCATAGCTGTGCATGATTTCATAGAACCGGTAGACGAAAGGATCGGTCGGTACTGACATATCCATGCAACCGCGGAATGGGCATAGCTTGAGCAGCTTGACTTCAAAATCGTCCAGCCCGAACTTTTCGCCAACGGCGACGGCTTGGTCGGGGTTCAGCTGGCATTGGCCTGTTAACGCCGCAGCGGTCCAGACAGGGTTCTGACCAGTCAAAGGAGCGAGTTGCTCCCAAGTCCAATCGTTGGCAATTTTAATCGCACAGATCTTTGCCGTAACATCTGCCCGCGTGGTCGTAGGAACTTCTGTAACAGTGGCTGAAGACATTTTAGTTTCCTTTTTAAAGAAAGGGGTGAAATGTTCGACAACTTGACAAGATCGTCATCGCGTTATCGATAAAAAAACAAAACGTTTTGGGTTTGAGATTCTGAAATCATCGATCATGAATTCGGTGACAACACAACCTCGTTTTTTTCAGGGGCAGTGTTCTCTGCAGTGATGTGCACTTCAGGAACATTTTTCGGGTCGACCGTTTGCTTGATCTCCGCGAACGCCTTGGACCGATTGACCAAGAAATCCATTAGGTGATTTCGCAACGGATAAAAGTTTGGATGGTGGTGCATCGACTGACGCTCTCGATCCTTCGGAAGTGTGTTGACAACGATCTCGCACAGTCGGGCTTCGGGCCCGTTGGTCATCAACAAAATCCGATCTGCCAGCAGCAGGGCTTCATCGATATCGTGGGTGATCATAAATACGGTCTGCTCAGTCTCGCGACAAATCCGAGTGAGCTTTTCTTGGATGCTGCCGCGTGTCAGTGCGTCGAGAGCGCCAAACGGTTCGTCCAGTAGCAGGATTTTGGGCTCAATGGCGAGCGCCCGGGCGATACCCACACGCTGTTTCATACCACCGGACAATTGGGATGGCTTCTTTTGATGGGCATCTTCTAGGTCGACCATCTTGAGGTATCTTTCGACCTGCTGGTAAACGCGGGTTTTACTCCACTTCGGCCAGCGACTTCTGACGGCGAACGCAATGTTAGACATCGAGGTCATCCATGGCATCAGCACGTGGCCTTGGAACACGACCGCTCTATCAAGTCCGGGACCGCTGATCTCTTTGCCGGCGGCACACACAAATCCTTTTGTGGGTTCGTCGAGTCCTGCAAGGATGTTGAGCAAGGTCGACTTGCCGCATCCCGAATGGCCGATCAGACAGACGAACTCGCCTTTCTTGATTTTGAAATTGACTTCGTTGAAGACCGTCACGTCACCGTCACCCTCGAGCGACGGGAAAGTTTTGGCAAGATCACCCACCTCAATCATGGTGGGAACATTATCATCACTCTGCATAGTTTACCGCCCGTGTGAGTCCCGCGAGGATCCAGTCCAACACCATCCCGATCACCCCAATAAAGAAGATCGCCACGATGACGTTTGTGATGTCTAAATTGTTCCACTCATTCCAGACGAAGTAGCCGATGCCTGTTCCTCCGATAAGCATCTCTGCCGCGACGATGACCAACCACGCGATCCCGATTGAGATACGCATGCCTGTGAGAATTGTTGGAGCAGCCGCTGGTAGAATGACAAACAGTGCCGTCCGTAGCCGCCCGGCCTCCAGAGTTTTTGCCACATTGAGGTAGTCTTTGCGGACCGCAGAAACGCCGAACGCAGTATTGATTAGCACCGGCCAAATCGCGCAGATAAAGATCACGAATATCGAACAGGGCTCAGAATCCTTGATCGTGTAAAGCGCCAATGGCATCCAAGCCAGAGGCGATACCGGTTTGAGAATTTGAATAAACGGATCGAATGCTTTTGAAAGCAAGGGACTCATTCCGATCACAAAACCAAGAGGTACCGCAATCAGAACGGCCAACAGGTAACCTTGGCCTACCCGCCACAGAGAGTACAACAGTTGTGTACCAATGCCCCGATCATTGGCCCCTTTGTAATAAAAGGGATCCTTGAGGTGGTCCCAGATTTG
>CAZDBE010000276.1:0-7592 GCA_964503675.1 uncultured Pirellulaceae bacterium
TGAACATTTCCAAACCTTTCGTGTTCCAATTGGCGATGCTACAATGAACAGAAAGGAAAGTCGAAATGAAATTAAGAATAGAGATTGTCGGTGGTCCTCGCACAGGTGGGTCGTTTGAAATTGGTTCGGGCGAAACACTCGTAATCGGACGAGGTCAGCAAAGCGACACTAAAATAGAAGACCCTTCGATTTCAAGGGTCCACTGCGAAGTCGCACTTAACGGTGACACAATTGCCATATCAGATCGAGGAAGTTCGAGCGGAACGTTTGTCGATGGCAACAAAGTCGAAACAGCGACTGTCGAGGTAGGCACCAAGATCCGAATTGGTGATACGGTTTTGAGAATTGGCGAAGCTGACGCCGCGACCATAGCATCTTCTCCATCGCCGTCGTTGAAGCCTCTTCCCCAAATGATTGGTGACACTCTCGGCCCCTATGAGCTAACCGAGGTGATTGGCAAAGGCGCAAGTGGAGTTGTCTTCAAGGCCAAAGATATCGAAAAAGACACGGTGGCTGCGGTAAAAGTTCTTTCACCGCAGGCTACGTCCAACGATGAACAGAGGCAACGGTTTGTACGAGCCATGAAAACGATGTTGCCTATCCGTGACGATCGAATTGTACGGCTTTACAAAGCTGGCAAGAAAGGACCGTACTGTTGGGCTGCAATGGAGTACATCGAAGGTGAAAACCTCTCTCAGCTGATCAAGCGCATTGGCATCGAAGACATGTTGGACTGGAAAGAAGTCTGGCGTGTCGCAATTGACATTGCTCGCGCTTTGGACACAGGGCACAAAAATAAAATCATTCATCGCAATGTGACCCCTACTAATATCCTGCGTCGGAAAAGCGATGGAGCTTGTTTGCTTGGTGATTTGATGTTGGCCAAAGCCCTCGAAGGCAAGCTTGCGATCGACGTAACCTCAGCTGGCCAAATTCTTGGTGATATTCTGTACCTCTCTCCAGAGCGCGCACTCGGCGGTTCTGAAGTCGACACGAGAAGCGATCTCTATGGACTTGGTGCGGCCTGCTATGCACTGTTGACTGGTCGCCCACCGGTCAGCGGTACTTCGACTACTGACATGGTGAAAAACATTCGTGACGAAGTGCCAAAGGCTCCGAAGAGCTTCCAGTTGTCGGTCAATGATCTTTTTCAAGACGTCATTATGACGCTACTGCAAAAGGATCCTGCTGATCGAATCCAAACCCCGGCAAAGCTGATCAAGGAACTGCTCCGAATCGGGAAGTACAACAACCTTGATGCTGGCTTCTAATCCAATACCGTTCAATAAAGACGGTTTTGGTAGTGGACGCCCCAGACTTTCGTTTTTCTCGTCGGCTTCGAAACTCTTGACGAGTTTCGCTACGTTCATTGAACGGTGTTGGTTTTAAACTGCGGCAGAAGTCAAAAGCATCAGTCAACTCAAATGCGTGTTGATGCAAAAAAGACTATTCTGGCTCCACCAACATGCGCTTTATGTTGGGAGTTACATCGCGCTTTTCAAGTCTAAATTGTGCTTGAAGTCTGTCATAAGATTGCCGCAGTTTGTCTGCAAAAGCAGGATCGCGTTTGGCCAGCAATGAATGGTGGAACATTGCTGCGTACCAATTTTGCGATGTAGTCGCCACAATGGCCTGCGTGTCATGCCAGAGAGGATCAAACCTTGCCTTGGATTTTCGGAAGCTTTTTTCGCGCGGCGTGTTTTTGAATTCGAGGTCGACAAGCAGTACTTCGGAACCCATTGAAGAAACAGACCATCTCTCGTTGCTCGAAGTGTTCTTTAGTTCTATTATCTCCGGCCAATCTTCAATTTCGATTGGCTCAAAGGTTGTTAAACTCCAAGCCATCTCCTTGTCTTTGTCTTTTGAGTAGATCCGTTGCCCGTCGTCGCTTATCGCGACACCTAACACATCACTTTTATGGCCCTGAAGAACGATTAACTCTTGAGCCTTCGTGCCGTCCCTAAGTTTGATAGTAGAATCAGCGCTAGAACTCGCCAACAAGCCTCCGTCATTGGAAAAAGCAATCGCCGAGATCAAACTATCTTGCCCCTCGAGAGTAAGAGTCTCTTGCCCAGTTCTTGCATCCCAGAACTTAATTTTCTTGTCCTCGCAGCCACTAACAATCCGCTGGCCGTCGGGAGAAAAAGCTACCGCCCACACTTCTCCAGCGTGACCGGACAACTTCATTAACTCCTCACCACTTTTTGCGTCCCAAACGTTCACAATATCGTCACTTCCACTAACCATCCGTTGTCCATCAGGGCTGAAAGCGACACTGTATACTTCGCCTTCGTGGACAAGGGTCAATAAGTTTTTTCCAGATTTTAGGTCCCACGTTTTGACTGTCCCATCACGACTGGCGCTTGCGGTTTGACTGCCGTCAGGGCTGAAGACACAACGTTCGATTCCACCCTTATGGCCTCTAAGCGTTAACCGTTCTTTACCCGTTTTTGCATCCCACAGCTTGACAGTTTTGTCTGAGCTTCCGCTGGCGATCAGTTGATCGTCAGGAGAAAATGCGACGCTCCAGATCCCACTTACGTGGCCTTTGAGGGACATCAGCTCCTTGCCTGTTTTTCGGTCCCAGACTTTAAGCAATTTATCTCTGCTACCGCTCGCAATGCGTTCGCCATCTGCGCTAAACGTCACACAGTCGACTCCAGCAATGTGTCCACTTAGCACCCGTGGATTTTGGGCGTCCATCACATTCCACAATTTGATTGTATTGTCGTCGCTTCCGCTTACGAGCCACTGCGCTTTCGGGCTGAAGGCCACATCGAAGACAGGGGCTGAATGCCCTTTTAGCTTCGGCAGGTCTGGGATACCAGTTTTTGCATCCCACATTTTGAGTGTCTTGTCATCGCTAGCGCTAACAATTCGCTGACCGTCGGGACTAAATGCCAAGCTGTTCATGGACGACGTGTGCCCGGTAAAAGTGTGAACTTCCTGACCAGTTTCTGCATCCAAAACCTTGATCATATCTTCACCGATCGTGGCAAACCGTAACCCGTCAGGACTCATGAAGATACCGCGAAAGCCTTTCATAATGTCTTCAAGAGCGAATAGCTCTTTGCGAGTTTTGGTATCCCACACTTTGAGCACGTCTTGGCGGCTTCCAGATTGCTTACGGTCAAAACCACCAGCGAAGATTCGCCGCCTGTCTGGGCTTACGACGAGACTATCGACGCTGAGACTTTGAGAAAAGATGTTCGCCGATTTACTACCTGCTTTGGTGTCCCATACTCGAATCCCGTCTTGGCCCCCGCTAATTATTTGCAATCCATCTTCACTGAAGACCACATTATTCACTCGACCTTTGTGCCCAGACAATGTGCGGATTATATCTCCGGTGGATGCATCCCAAAGTCTAATCTCATTACCACTACTGCTAACGATCTCTTGGCCGTTGGGGCTAAACGAAACATTCCGCATTGACTCAGATAGCTTAAGTTCGTTGCTCAAACTGAGCACCTCTCGACCAGTAGTCGCGTCCCAAAGTTTGATCGTACTGTCTCGGCTACCGGTGGCAATTTGCCGCCCATTTGGAGAGAAGGACACACTATCAACGGACTTGGTGTGCCCTCCGAAAGATTGCAGTTCATGGCCACGCGCAGCATCCCAAAATTTAATCGTGCCGTCCGCGTCCGCGCTGACAATTCGTCGGCCGTTGGGACTAAAGACCACACACATTACGCTCGCTTGATGACCAAAAAAGGTTAAATCACTGCCTAAAAAATGTCGCTGAGAATAGTGCCAGTCAAAATAGCGGTCCTCAATTGGGATTTTATTAAGCAACCTACGAGCGTCTCCAACTCGATTTTCATTCCAACGAACGTGAGCGAGTTGAAAATTCGCTTCGCCTTCCAGTTGGCGGGCTCGATCGCGTTGCTCAGCAACTTCCTTCGTTTTGTTTTCTGCGATCGTCCGTTGAGCCGCCGCCTCATCGCGAGCAGAATTTGCTTTTATGGTTAGCAGGGTCGATGCAAACACAGTTGCCACCAACATGGCCGAAATTGTTGCCAATGAAGCAACCAAGCCTTTGTTTTTTTGAACAAATTTTTGAACACGGTAACCCGTTGATGGCGGGCGCGCGGTTACCGGTTCGTTGGCCAAAAACCTTCTAATATCTTCGGCAAATCCTGCCGCCGAATCGTATCGACGTTTTCGATTTTTCTCGATCGCCTTCATGACAACCCAATCGAGTTCTCCTTTGAGAATACTCTGAAGTTTCGAAGACGCGATCTTTCTGCGACGGCTGATGTCTTGGGATGTGTTCTTTGAGGAGCTTAGACGCGTGCTTGGCCGAGGCGGTTCCTTTTCCCGGATCATCTCCAACACTTGCAAAAGCGCATTCTTGCCAAGGGTCTCTTGATCCAAGGGAGTGCTACCGGCAAGAAGTTCGTACAGCATTACCCCTAATGAGTAGATGTCCGTTCGAGTATCGATATCCAGCGAGTCCATTTCAGCTTGCTCGGGCGACATGTACTGCAAAGTCCCTACGACTTGGCCGAACTCCGTGAACATGGTCTTTTCAGTCAGCCTGTTTGTATGTTCGGTTGCTTTGGCCAAACCAAAGTCAATCACTTTGGGTACCGGTTTTCCATTTACTTTCGAAATCAGCACGTTGGCAGGCTTTAGATCGCGATGAAGAATTCCTTTTTGGTGGGCATGTTGGATGGCCTCGCACACATCAACCATAATCTGAAGCCGACTTTCGATCTTCAGTTCCTGTTGATCGCAGTACTCGTTCAGCGGCGTACCTTTAATCAACTCCATCACGAAGTATGGGGCCCCTGAATCAGAAGTCCCCGCATCGAGAACCATAGCAATGTTGGGATGATCCATCATCGCGAGCGCCTGGCGTTCTGCCTCGAATCGTACGATGACTTCTTTGGTTGCCAATTCGGGTTTTATTAGCTTCAACGCGACTCGGCGTCGAACGGGCTTCTCCTGTTGGGCCATCCAAACGGTTCCCATTCCTCCTTCACCGATCTTCTGAAGAAGTTTATAGGGCCCGATCTGCCGAGAGTTTTGGCCAACAGGAAGACTCGCATTCACGGGGGATATCGGGGCTATGGTCCGACCTTCAATCCCCGGATCCTCAACCGCTGGCAGGTAACTCCCAGCAAGTTCTATCGCAGCAGAGCCAAACTGCTTGTAGTCCTCGGCTTTTACCGTTTCTCCTTTTTTGCTTCGATACTCGATATCGATTGGCAGCAGAAGCTTGAATAATTCCGAACGCGATTCCTTTGGAACTTTAGCAACAAATTCCTTTAACGCCGGTTGTTCACCTCTAAGCCAAGCCGCATCGAATTCGTCGACAATTTTTTCGAATTGACTTCTTTGAGACATACACACTGAGAATGATATTGAGGAACTTGGCGTCAGCCATACTGACGGAACTGCCGCGGTGAGAGCACTATATCTCGAATGGGAGCCAGATGCAAAATCCCACCCAGACTCCATGGTCGCTGAATCACCGTTGCGCTGACGCCTTAGATCTGGCCGTTTTAACCATAACCGTAGTGCAAGCGTCAAGGTCCTGTTTCAAGAACTTCACTAGTTCGGCTTCGCTTCATAGACGCGCACCCAGTCGACCCACATAATTGAGCGCTCGGTATCGGCCAGCTCTTCATCTGTCGGCGTGATGTTTTCATCCGATCGCCAATTCTGATCTTCGGTGTTGATGATCAAGTGCATTGGCTTGGTCAATCCAGTGCCGCCTGTAAAGTTCTTGGGGTCAATCATTTCTTTACCAGAGACCGTTCTGACAAGCTTCCCGTCAACGTAGTATTCGAGATGCCAAGGGTCGCGCCAGAAAACTCCAACGCGATGAAAATCATCACGCCACGCGGCACCATTGAAATACCAAGTGCCGTCGTCAGTCGGCTGGTAGTCCTGAAACGGATTACGAATGAAAACGTGGTGACTAAGATGCAACCTTTGCGCCGTCCAAGTCTGGTCAGAACGCGCGCTGCCATACGCTTCCAAGATATCGATCTCTTGGGTGGAGTCCTTGCTCAGCAGCCATACGTTGGAAGCTAGTACAAGTCCGCTGATCTTTGCTGATGTTTCTACATACAACGGGTAAGTAAACGTCTCTTTAGAGGAAATCACCCCAGCGTAAACTTGATTGGTTCCCGGCTTGCGACTGGCGTGAATTCCCAGATGACCGTTGGTGACGTAAGAATGCCCAGAATTAAACTCACTCAACCCCGGACCGGTCCACGAATTAATGAACGAGTCGCGCCAAGATTTGGTGAAGGCGGCCGGCTTTTCGACCGGCTGGGCGTCGTAGTTAAAGTCATCTGAGACCGAATGGAGTTCCCATTTAGTACCTTCTGGTGGCGACGCCGGAACGGGCACATCATCCCAATCGGAAGCCTGAGTTATTTGACTGCCCATCAATATCGCCGCTAATACGAAAAATGATCTCATTGCTACCAAACCTTCGCAAAACAGAATGTCCAAGACCAGCGGTTAGATCAGTTCGCGTGATTCGAGTAACTCGATCACTTTGGTGATGCAGTCTGCCGCCGAAGTAGATTCAGTGTTGAGGACCAAATCAGCATCGGCAGGTGCTTGGTAGGCGACCTGACTTTCTTTCACATCGTCTTCGGTCAACTTGCGGGCCGAAAGGTTGCGTGATTCGGCGAGCTCGGCAGGTGCGTCGAGATGCACGGTGATGAACTGCCCAGCGCCAACCAATTCGGCTGCTTTCTTGCGGACTTCGTCGTCTGGAGCAACGAGTGCCAGCAAGCAAATCACGCCCGCTTTGTTGACCAGTTTTCCAACCTCGGCTGCTCGGCGAACGTTCTCCGATCGACCTTCGGACGAGAAGCTCAAATCGCGATTGAGGCCCATTCGCAAGTTCTGACCGTCAACAACGGTTGCCGCACGACCACGATCAAACAAAGCACGCTCAACTCCGTAAGCAGTCGTTGACTTGCCCGCACCCGGTAGGCCAGTGAACAGAATCGTGACCGGCGTCTGACCGAATCGTGCCTGACGCTCTTCGACTGATACGTTGGAAATCTCTTGCGTCAGCGTGCCGCTGGCTGGTGCTTCGTCCCACGCCGCCCCTGTGTTTCCTTCGGTGCGACGATCACTGATCATGCCCGCCGCGACAGTAACGTTGGTCAGTCGATCGATGACGATAAACGATCCGGTGCCTTTGTTGCGCGTGTAACGATCAAAGGCGATCGGCTGAGTCAGCGAAACGTTAACACGTCCGATCTGATTCAACTCCAGTGTTGGAGCAGGCTGGCGATGCATCGTGTTGACGTCGACTTGATACTGCAGCGTTGAAATCGAACCCGGAATCATCTTGGTCGTGCTCTTGAACAAGTACTGCTTGCCGGGCACCATCGGTTCGTCCGACATCCAGACCATCATCGCGTCAAACTTCTGTTCGAGCTTCGGAAGGTTGCCCGGTCGGACGATCATATCGCCGCGACTAGAATCAATCTCGTCGTCGAGCGTCAACGTCACCGACATCGGCGCGTGAGCCTCTTCCAGATTTCCGTCGAAGGTGACGATCTCTTTGACTGTGCTTTTCTTCCGCGATGGCAGCGTCATGATCTCGTCGCCAA
>CAZDBE010000277.1:0-7588 GCA_964503675.1 uncultured Pirellulaceae bacterium
GGTGCTCGTACATCGGCTGGCGTTTGGGAAGTCTCTTTCGATTCTTCATCAACTCGAAGTCCCGGTTCCCAAGGCGCCACTAGCATCTGATGCTGTAGCGTGACTACGTCGGGGGCAATCGGTAAGCTAAACGTCCATTGGATTGCATGAGAGAAAAGCAACTGGTTGGAACGATGCACACTAAGGTGCTCTAAGTTCACTTCGATTTCACCAAAGTCATATCCCACGATAATGCCCGGTTTTCCCGTCCCGTCCTCCATCGGCCACTGTTCCAACGGTAAATCAAAAACGAGACTGGCCGCCGTCGCCACGATCAGCGAGTTTCGCCCCGGCAACGCAAAAACACACAGCGGCTTCACCCCTTTGTGCTCAACAACCCTCGTTAACGACTCAAGGCCGACTCGAATGTTCTCATACGAATCTTGAACGTACGCGAACCTCCCCCTCATCGGATGCGGATACCCGTGCGGCGACAACATGGTTAGAACACCGCCGGTCGTTACATAATTCCATCCGCGCAGATCGTTTCCGTCCAGCTCACAAACCCCGCCAACCTTCTGAGCGCGTGCTAGAAAGTCGTAGATCCGTTGAGCCATGATCTCGTGATCTTCCTCCTCCACCAGTTTCGGCAGTGTAGATGCGAACTCTACCGCTGAAGCAATGTCGCCGGACATCAGGCAATTAAACGAAATCAAGTAAGCGAACAGGAACCGCTCTTCGGTCAGTTTGGGGTACCGTCTAAGAACTTCGACGGCCGAGTGACAATCGTTAAAGCCCTCCAACGCACAAACTAATTCGGAGATAATCTGAGGTTCGTTGGGAGCCAGTTTATCAGCGCGGGCTAGTACTCCGGCGGCGATGCCGAACTGCGATTCCTCATAGAGCCCAAATCCAAGGTCATAGAGTCCTTGAACGTCGTTGGGATTCTGCGCGACAAACCGTACTCTATTGGTAAAATCGTCGTCGCCGAATTGTTCAGTGATTCGTGTAAACACGGCGAAGGCATCTGCGAAAATCTTAGATTTCCCAGTCGGGATTTCACTGCCGAATTCAATGCACTGCCGAAAGGTCCGAAACGCGACATCATTCTCGCCGGCTCCCAAAGCAGCAAGTGTTTCCGATTTAATTTGTTCGTAGGTCGGCGTTTCAGACATCGTGTTCAGAAATATCCCGAGAAGTTTGATCGACGTTGCAAAGCAATTTTGCAAGTCCCCGACAGCTTACCACAGATCCGCTTGCTCAACGACTTCTCCGCTCCTGCTCAAACGCCGCGCTGACCACACTAATCGCGGCGATCGTCGCCGTCTCGGTTCTGAGAGGACGCTCGCCTAAATGAGCCAGAATGAAACTGTTCTGTCGAAACAGGTTTCGTTCCTCCGAGCTCCATCCGCGTTCTGATCCGACTGCTAGGACGATCGTGTTTGCGGGCTGTTTGCTTCCGACAGCCTCTAACAATCCTACTGCTGATTCATAGTTATCCATGCAGACTCTCGTTTCCGCGGCGGCGGAGTCGATAGCATCAGCCAATCCCAAACCAAACTGCACCTTTGGAAATCGAGTCGAAAACGCCTGTTCAACTCCCGCGCGAACTAAATTCTTCCACTCACCCGTCGTCCACAGCTTAGAAGTCGCGTAGGACGCCTCTCCGCGATCGGTAGCAGTGAAGAAGACACGCCGCACGCCCAAACTGGTCGCTTCCTGTAAGATCTTCCTACAAGTCTGGGGCCGTGAAAGACCAACGATCAAATCGATCGGCAGTAAGGCTTCCGGTTCTTCTCCCCAGACAAAATCGAAAGTGACTTCTTTGTCGCTGAGGGTCTTCAAGATTGCTTTGCCGCGCGGACCATCGACAAGTCCCACGTCGGTCGAATCACCAATCTTCCGTCGCAACACTTCCAGAACATGAACCACGCGCTGATCGTCCCGCCGCAACGGCGAATCGACCTCGTCTTTATCAAACAGAATGATGTTCATGATGACGTTGAGCTGCCGTCAGTCGGGTACACGACTTGGAGAATCGAGTTGCGTTACACGACACGAACAGTCTTGACACTCTAAAACTTCTTGCGAACTTCCACACGGATACCAGAAATGTCTTCGTCATTTCGCAAGAATCCCATCATGCCATCGGCGCGGAAGATGACAGAATTGGAAAGAGGCAACTGATATCTGAAACCCACGCCATACTGATCGCCGGCCGCGTTGCGAGTTGCGGCGTCGCCCATCACTCCCAGCATCGATGTCTCCACCACCAATTGCTGACTGAATCGATCGCCGCCGGAGAGGACTTCGACACCCAATGACATGCCGTAGGTATCGTTCGCTGTAGCGTCGAGCGTTGGATACCCAGTCAAGTTGTCTGATTCGAATAGAATCCCTGTATTCCGCAGCACACCGCCTGATCCAGCCGCTCGTGCGGCCGATTGCGGCCGGTCAAAACCGGCAAACATATTGAAGTAAGGCACAACATTGGATGGGAATCCGGTAATCAGACTATTCTCCGAAAGCAGCAGAACACCATCTGCCGTATTACCAACGACTGAACTGTTCTGACCTGCGTTAACAATCACGCGCGTCGAATTAGAAACAAATCGTCCGTAGCGGCGTGTGTACCCAATGCCAATGTTGTGATAGCTTCGGTCAGCAAACGTTCGATCATCAAGGAACGCATAGTCGACCTCAAGGTAGCCGTTGAGCATCTCGAGAAAACTTGCGATGCCCATGATTCGGGCAGCACTGTCGTCGCCCTGGAACGCGGGACTGTCGACTTTGTCGTAACCCGCAAAAAACGTGAAGTCCATGTTGCTGATATTGAAACGAGGACTGTTTTTAGCTGGCAATGTGGCAGCAAATCCAAGAATCGCATCTTCGAACCAGACGCCGTTTTGAAAAACCAACGGAATGATACCTGCGGTAAATGGTAGGTCGAAAGGCAATGTTTTGTTGGTCGCACCGCCGACGATCGCACCTAGGTCACCTTCAAAGTATCCGAACGCTGGATTTGCACTGCCTTCAAAAATCATCTCGTCATCGTCCAGCAACCGGCGTGTGTTGCGACCACCACTAGTGAGTGGTTGCACGAACGCGTGAAAACGCTCGGTGCCAGTTAGTTTCAGGTCAAAGTCAAGATTCAATTGTGTCGCAATCTGCGATGTCGAATTTCCATTCTGGCGATTGGAGGCGTACCCCGTTCGATAGTCACCAAAGACAAGAAACTGCGGCGTAACATTGTTATGAAAACCAAGCACCGATGAACCAGGGCTTAACTGCCCCAGTTGGTACCAAGGCCGGCCCAATTCAACCAACGGTCGTTGGTTTGCGTTGAGTGTTTTGCCTTGATAGACATTCATTTGAGAATGTGGCTCGTAGGGTAACATCGGATTAGTCGCGTCAGGAGAAAAGTCACTCGCTAGTGGCTCAATCAGATGTGCACACTGATCCGTTTGCGGTTTATCTTCGATGTAATGGGCTCCCAGTTCGGGTTGAGCCGCAAGTGCGTATTCGTCTTTGGTGCTAGATGATTTACCGGAAGCCGGCTTGCGTGAACTACCCTTCTTAGGTGCCGCCACAACTTTCTTCTTTACCTTTTTCTTCTTTTCCAAGAACGCCGCAGGCAACTTGGCCACGACAGCTGTAGGCTTTGCCGCAGCACTGAATTCAGATTCATTGACGGGTTCTATGTCAGCTGGAATTCCCAAAATCGTGTCCGACTCATTGGGTCCTTTGAGTTCGAGCTGCGCGCTGGCCAGCTGAATGGTCGTGCCTTTGTCTGGATGCGCCCAAGAAGAAGAGAGAGGAGAAAGCACGCCTGACAGGCCCTTTGCCGGTTGGAGTGCCATATCAGCTTTCGGTAGCCGACCAATCAAACCTAGTTCGGCAGTTGCCGGTTTTTCAACCTCGTCTTTAACATCAACCTCCACCTCCGTTTGATCACCCGTTACAGGCGCCGGCAAACTCTTAATTCGAATATCGCTTTGTGGAGGCAAAGCCCGAGTCTTTACGTGGCCATTCTTACCGGTCACTACCTCAGCCGTAGGCTCCAACCACTGGGCAATTTGCCTAGACGGATACGCTTCATTGGGCAGCTCAGTTGGACTTGATTCGCCGTCACTTGATTCAGCTTGCTTTACGTATGGATTGGAGGCGAACTTCGAAGTGAAATCAGGCGAAACGCGCGGCGCAATTTTGACCAACGGAGGCAGCTGCGAAATCCTTGGCGCCGCGCCATCGGTCAGGAGCGGTTCGGTTCTCACTTGCGGCTGGTTTTCGAAACGGTCGCGCCAAGTAGGCTGCGGCAACCGCTTAAACTCGATCGCATGGTTCTCATCCGGCAATGGCGGCGTTGGCGATAGCTTCACCGTTGGCTCACGAAGCAAACCCGGTTCTGGAACGAACGAGTTAGCACTCCATGCTTCGGTCGCTCGACGGGCGTTCACATGGGCGTCTTCCCATGCTACTTGTTGCCGTTGCTCTACAGGCCCCCGCCATTTCTGCGCAATTCCCGCCACGACCAGCAGCATCAAGGCGGCCACTAACCAATTGAAGTATTGAGTTTTGGAGTTAATGTTCAACGAAGTGTGATTTACAAGAATGAGTTTTAGAAAAAAGGCAACTATCTAACTTCGAAAGTCACGGTGTTGACGTGAAAGTCAGCAATCCATTCGTTCATCATGCGTTCCATCTCCGCGGTGGCGTTACAAAAACGCATGAAATAGATCGGTTCAGCGCGACTACGCATCCGAACACTTAAGCGATACGTTCCCGGCTGCGTAAGCAGTTTTGCGGGGATACTAAACTTTGCATTCCGTGACCCCAAAGCTGGCAAGGAATGCCCCTCCATACGAATCCCGGGAGGATGATTGAGCACGGTTACCGGCTGCGGGGCAGGGCGGATAAACGGCAATTGATCCACGTCGAAGTTAACAGGCAAGTACATCTCGCGATCGGTGCCCTTAACATTCTGCGTCAGAAATTTTGTCTGCAGATTGAATAACTGGTCGTCAAACGGAATCAGGCGACTGAGAACATCTAACGAGTGATTGTCGGCGAGATCGCCGTTGGAATCGACGTGTCCAGTCTCCCATAAACGGTTACCACTTGGACCAATTAAAACGACGTTCATCCACAACTGTGGCTGAGCTCCTAGAGAACCGCTGGGCATATTGTGACCGGGATTCGTATTAGTCAGACAATAGCGAAAATTAAGCGGCTGGCCAACCATGGGCGGATCAGCGAAGAATGGACCGTCAAGTTTTGATCCGTTCTCTAGTAACTGACGACGCAAGTCTTTCTTGTAATTCAATTTTTTCAAGTTGTCGTCCACCACTTCCCGTGCCTCAACACGTTTGTCGGCATCTTGCCACGCAGGTGGGAACCAAGCTTGTATTAGTCCGTCGGCAAGATCATCCTCGAATTTTTCCTTCCCCCAATCGCTACGCCAATCGAATTCCAACCACTGGTTGAAGCTCCATTTGTCGCCGTCGGTGTTTTGCGGAAAGATGCCGGGGTGAGCGATCGAGTATCCAGGACCGTAGAACGTATGGTTTGAGTGTTTGCGTTCCGCGTTGACTACTTTGCCTCCGACAACAGCGGCCGGTCCGAACGAGTATCCTGCATCCACGCCTGGCACAATGCCCATGTGACAGTCTTGGCACGACACGCCTTCCTTGCATGCCGGTGATGCGCGGTACTGATCCCAAACAACTTCCAGTTTGATTCCAGGTTTCACGGCCACTTGATGGCAAGACATGCAAAACGTTGACTCAGACAGCTCTTCGAACTGAATGCTGCGGCGATGCATTTTTTGACCGGTCGATTTGTCGTGGCGATCGGTCTTCACCTTGTACTTGTCTTTGTACTTGGCTACCGTTGCTACGCCACCACCATCGCTGCCGCCGTAGACGGGATCATAGATGTCGCCCGGTTCGATTCGGCGCTCTCCATCAGATTTCGTATACGGTATTTTGACGCGATGGCAAGCGACGCAAGTAACGCCTTCCCGGAAGACGGCCGGTCCGTCCCAGATCGCTTGATCCCGTCTAAGTCCCATAGTGGTCGCCACGGGCGCATGACAACGCAAACAGAAATATCCGATGGTACCAGAGGTGAGCTTGTTGATTTTGTTCTCAAATACATGAAACATTGGTGAGATCGACGCGTAGGCATGACTCGAACCGGCCCACTCTTCGAAAATTTGTTCATGACAGACTTTGCAATCTCGCGCCGAAGGAAAAGAGTCGCGCGAGTAAATTTCCAGATGCGGATCAGCGTCAGAATCTTTATCTACTGAGTCTTGGTCAGCTGGTGTTGGCATCTTGCCGGACTCTGCCGCGATCTTTTTTGCAGACGAAGCGGAGTTCCAGGAGGCCTGAGTTGCTTTAGCATGCGGGTTGTATCGCACGACGTCAGCAGGACTCAATAGATTCGGCTTGGCGTCGGGTGGCGTGGTAGCAATTGATGACGCCCACTGCTGTTCTGACCAGCGACTATCGTGGCCGCCGGCTTGTGACTGGTTGCCTTGAGCGAAAGGCTTGAGTTCTGGTTGACGCTGAGATTCACGGATCAGCGTTTCAATATCGGACGTACAGGCTGGAGGCAGACTCTTTAGAGTCGCCTGATCTTCGGGAGAAAGTTGTGCTGTTAGTGAACCGCCGCGGGGTTGAACGCTGTTGTCGGCAGCCTCAAGACGAGAAGGCTGCGATGTGTGAGTTGGCTGGGCGGGGCGAGTTGGCTGAGCAGCGCGAACGGCTTGAGGTTGCTCAATGGCCTGTGGTTGGGCGCGTTGCTGAAATAGCGGGTACCGAGTGGTCGCTGTTTGTGGACCAGCATCTTGGACCATCGGTTTGTACACAACCGGGAAAATTGGTCGATCGGTGTTCGGGACGTCGCTTGGCGGTTTCTGTTGGCTACGACGGTATGCCAGTGCAGCGTGGTTTTCTGTGCGGAGCGCACGTGGACCAGCTTCCAAAGGGCTCTGAAGCCAAGACTCGGAATTAAATTGTAGAACCAGAACCAAAGTACAGACAATTGCGAAAGTGCAAGCGGCTGAGCCAATGGCCTTATGGGGGGAAACAGGCATGGCAAACAAGTCGGGATAACCGGCAAAATTTCTTATTGCGACACGGTATAGAATTTCACCGTCCAGCACTTCGTCAATTTTGGTAAAAGTTTATGTGCTTGCTAGCTATGCCGCGTATCCGCGCCGGCGCCATTAGGGAAAGCTTGGGCAGTTCTTCCAACAAAACGGCTCAAATAAGCCCCGAGCGCTGGCAAATCCCCCACAATTGCACTTGCGCCTAAACCGGGGTTAAGGCAACGATCGCAGAAAGCCGATGCATCGGATTTGCTGTGGGAAACGTTGGTTCTGGGCTCAAATTGCCACCAGCGCGTATATATAGGTGCAGATTGGTGTTGGGGCAAAGCCAACTGGCTTCCATTTCGAACCGTTCCACTGACAAAAAACGTATTTCCTAGAAAAATGGCCCTTGTGGGAATATGGGACTCATTCCTATACTGTCGGGCTTTAATAAAACCAGAATTTTGAGAGCAACTGCGATGAAAGTCCGCGCAAGCGTTAAACGGATCTGCG
>CAZDBE010000278.1:0-7584 GCA_964503675.1 uncultured Pirellulaceae bacterium
GATCGCGCGCGTTTTGATGCCTAGCGTCTTCAACAGATCACTGACGGTTCCACCATTAAATGCCATCGGATCCCCGTTAACGATGATGGTACCTTCGCCGGAGGGAACAGCTTTTTGTTGATTTTCAGATTGGCTGGATGGATCCGGCGACAAGCTCATTGTGGAACCCTAGATGGAGTTTTGTAATCGTATGAAAAGCCCATTTTGTTAGGCTCTATTGCGAGGTAATCCTTGGACAACCTTCGAACGCTAGAAGGCTGCTTAGTCAGCTGATCTCCTGAGCGGTATCCGTATCTACTCGGTTTCCGCCATGTCTCTGGCGTGGTAGCTACTTCGAACGAACGGCCCGCTGGCAACCTTTTTGAAGCCAAGTTTCTCGGCCGATTCACCCAGCCATTGAAATTCTTCGGGAGTCACAAATCGAACAACGGGCAGGTATCGATCAGTAGACGGTTTCAGGTATTGCCCCAAAGTTAAGAAGTCACAGCCAACGTCGCGCAGGTCAGCGAGGACTTCAAAAATCTCTTCATGAGTCTCACCCAGTCCCAGCATCAATCCGCTTTTGGTCTTGATGCTTGGGTCCTTTTCTTTGACCCGCCGCAGTAATTCCAGCGTCCATTTATAGTCCGATTTTGGCCCCCGAACGCGTCGGTAAAGTCTTGGGACCGTTTCTGTATTATGGTTAAACACTTCTGGTTTGGCCTCGATGACCCGATCGAGTCCTGCCGGAGTATGGATGAAGTCAGGTGTCAAAACTTCTACCGAGGCTCCCGTTTTCTCTCGAACGGCTTTGATGCATTGATAGAAATGCTCAGCCCCTCCATCGGGGAGGTCATCACGCGTGACCGAAGTAATGACAACATGTTTCAGTCCCAATCGGAGTGATGCTTCGGCCAGCCGTTGGGGTTCGTCTAGCTCCAATGCTTCGGGTTTTCCACGACTAACGGCACAAAACCCGCAAGGCCGCGTGCAAACATTCCCCAGCACCATGAACGTCGCCGTGTTTTGGGAGTAACACTCCATGCGGTTGGGGCATCGCGCGTTGTCGCAGACCGTTTCCAGTTTCAGTTCGCTGAGCAACTCGGTCGTGTGGCCAACGTTGTTGCCTTTGGGGATGTTGCGTTTGAGCCATTTTGGCAAACGCTGGGATGGTTCGGCCTCCAGCGCGACTACATTGAACCCGCCCCCGCCGCCGCAGGATCCGGCGGCTTGGTCGGTTGTCGCCGAGTCGCCGATAACAGGGAGTGAATTAGAGGGCCGCGAGGAGGTCTGGCTCATGAGCTGGATAGCGTTTTTGACGCGTAGTGAGATCGGTTTATTTTGGTTGAGGTTCTTGGACTTTATTGTAAAGTTCGGCCATTAGAGGGACTAGGGTTAAACTAGCCGATGCCAGCAACCGCTGAAGAATTGTGCCATAAAAAGATGCCCCAATCCTTCTCATTTGCGTTGACGCCCATTAATCAGGCACGCGCGTTGGGCTATCATCTTCTTCATGGCCGCCAAGAAAAATAAAAAGAAGAAAGCTGACAAAAAGAAGCCTGCCGACGGTTCAAAAAAGATCACCGAGAACCGCAAGGCTCGGCATAAGTACGAGATCATGCAGCAAGTCGAATGCGGCGTCGTCTTGATTGGCAGCGAAGTCAAAAGCCTAAGAGAGGGCAACATTTCCCTCAACGAAGCCTATGTGCGTGTTGAAAAAGGCGAATTGTGGCTGATTGGGGCCGACATCGCCGAGTATCGCCAAGCCAGTTTTTGGAATCACAAACCCCGGCGCTCACGCAAGTTGATGGTACATCGGAGAGAGCTGGAGAAGCTCTCTGAAAAATCGCTGACCCAAGGGATGACGCTTGTACCGCTGGCGATGTACTTCAATGCTCGTGGACTAGTGAAGGTGCTGGTCGGAGTCTGTCGCGGTAAAAAGATCCACGACAAGCGCGAGTCAAATAAGCAGGCCGACGCCAAGCGAGAGATGGCCCGTCAAATGAAGTCCGCCAACCGTCGCTAGAGGTTCTTAGTGACCTCGCTAATTTTAGAGGCTGCCGGGCTTAGAATTCCCGAAAGCTGGGAACCGATTTCATTCAGCGTTTTCGAAAAGGTGGACGATTATTCCTGCTAAGGGCTATTAAGTCGGTCGCTTCCGCCTTAGAGTCAGTTGAATAGTCATCGATGGTCATGAATTCACCTGACCTGAGTAATCATTAACCAAATTGCTTTTCACACGGGGTAGTCCGATGTGAAAGTCTTCTACATTTTGAGGAGAGCCTCTTGAGTTCCAAAAACAATAGCCGTCGGCAATTTCTAAAGAAGTCGTCTGTCGTTGCGGCAGGTGTTTCGATGCCTTATTTCTTTTCCGCCAAACCGGGGTTGGCGTTTGCCACCTCAAGCAAGAACGATCGAGTGCCGATCGGACTGATCGGCGCTGGTGGAATGGGCGTTGGCAACATGAAAGCCGCGTCGAAATGGGTGGATGTAGTGGCGATTGCCGATGCCGACAAGGGGCGGCAGGAGTCTGCTAACAAGCAACTGAGTGACGGTAAAGCCGATCTTTACGACGACTACCAAGAGATCCTTGACCGCGATGATATCAAGGTCTTACATATCGCTACGCCCGACCATTGGCACACTAAACCGCTGATCGAAGCGATGTTGGCTGGCAAAGATATCTACTGCGAGAAGCCTTTGACGCTGACGATCGATGAAGGCAAGTTGATTCGCCGCATCCAAGAAGAAACGGGACGCGTGGTTCAAGTTGGCACGCAGCAACGGAGTACTTTTAATCGTTTCGTGAAAGCAATCGCGATCGTCAAGGAAGGACGCCTCGGCAAGATCAAGCGTTTGACGGCTACCATCGGTGGTGCTCCCGCGAGCGACTCCATTCCTGTCGCTGATGTTCCCAAAGGACTCGACTGGGATCGCTGGCTGGGACCGGCTCCCGCAGTTGACTATCGCGCTTCTGGCAAAAAGCACAGAGGGCGGTCCAAAAACTCCAACTGTCACTACGAATTCCGCTGGTGGTACGAATATTCAGGTGGAAAGCTGACCGACTGGGGGCTCACCACGTTGACATTGCGGCATGGGCTTTAGAAGCCAACGGGCAAAGTAATGCTGTCATCTCGCTGGACGGAACAGCTGAACATCCTGTCGAATACAAGGATGGAGTGCCTCAGCAAACCGACCGCTACAACACGGCGACCAAGTTCAGCTACACGGCTAAATTTGCTGATGATGTTGAAATGGTGGTTGCCAACGGACCCGGCAACGGTGTCTTGATCGAAGGTGAAAAAGGCCGGATCTTTGTGAATCGTGGCAAACTGACTGGTAAGCCTGTGGAAGACCTCAAAGACAACCCATTGTCTGAAGATGCCATCAAGAATGCCTACAAGGGCTTCGATCCAATTGAGAACGAGCGCAAGGCTCACTGGGCTAACTTTCTCAAGTGTGTCGATGAGCGTAAAGAGCCGATCTCGGATGTCCATTCTCATATGCGAATGCTGAACATCTGCCACCTGACCGGCATCGCTGCTCGACTGGGCCGTGGTATCAAGTGGGATGAAAGGACGGAGCAAATTGTTGGTGATGATGTGGCCAACTCGATGCTCAAGCGTCCCTACCGTGAAGGTTATGAGATCAACATGGAAGCTCCCAAACCTGCAGCAGCTAACAGCTAAGCATTAGCCCGCGGCGACATTGTGCTAAGCCTATTGGCCCCGGCTCTCTCATTTGAGGGCTGGGGCTTTTTTAGTTTTCTTCAAGAGAATCAAAAACGACCGAACCAGCGATACCCGAGCCCGTATCCCCAAACGGCTCGATATGTTTATATTGTTGGCTGCTTCAAATCAATCGTTTTACGTCGCACGCGCACTTCGCTTCACGTATGCTGGAAATCGCCAACATCAAAAAAAGCTTTCTCCAGCCGGAGGGGCCGCGTGTTCCGATTCTGGACGTGCCCGAGTTTCGCGTCGAAGCGGGTGAACAGGTAGTTTTGCTGGGCCCTAGCGGCTGCGGCAAAACAACGCTGCTGCATATTATCGCGGGCTTAACAAAACCCGATTCGGGCAAAGTTGTCCTCGACGGCGTCGAGCTGACGAAATACTCCGAAGCTGTGCGTGACCGAATTCGCGCCGACAAACTTGGCTACGTTTTCCAGACCTTCAATCTCCTCGATGGATTTTCGGCATTGGAAAACGTGCTGCTAGGGATGACGTTCGCCAAAAAGAAAATCGATCCCGCCCGTGCGAACAGTTTGCTTAACGACGTGGGCCTCGGACACCGGCTGGGCAACAAACCGCAACAGCTCTCGGTCGGCGAACGTCAGCGCGTCGCGGTCGCCCGTGCTTTAGCTAACGAGCCCAAACTGTTGCTGGCCGATGAACCGACGGCCAACGTCGATCCTAAAAACCAACAAAACGTCGTCGACCTGATCCGCGCTAACTGCCGCAAGGAAAACATCTCGGTGCTACTGGTGACTCACTCGATGGAGGTTGCCAAACAGTTCGACCGCATCGTCCAGCTTGAGGATTTGAACCTTGTGGTTCGTGAGGCACGATCAGCAGTGGCCGCAGACGCTGGGCAGTCGGAGACGCAAGCATGAACGTTTTCAAAATCGCTTGGCGAAGCATTCAGCATCGTGGCCTTGGCTCGTTGTTGACGATTATTTCGATGGCACTTGGCGTGATGATGGTGGTCACCGTATTGACCGTTCATGGAATGGTATCGCGCGCGTTCAACGACAACAGCAATTTTGGCTACAACATTTTGGTTGGCGCGCGTGGCGGCGAGTTGCAGCTTGCGTTCAGCTCGGTTTATTACTTGGCGTCGCCTGTCGAGAACGTTCCCTACGAGTACTACCTAGCATTCTGCGATGAAGAGACTCGCAACCAGGAACTGAAAAACTCTATTGCTTGGGCGGCGTACGAACACGAGTCGTCGGCTTTAAAACTCGCCTCGGGCGTTTCCAGTGATAGCGGTTCGTCGTTGCTTGATGCTGTGTTTGAGCATAGCGTTGCTTTTCAGCAAGAATCTCGGATGGGGATCAATACTGGAGGAATGCACGATGGTTGGACGCATACGGCGGTGCCGATCAACTTGGGTGACTTTTGGGTCGACGAGGAAACGGGGGCTGCGTTTCGATGTGTGGCGACCAAGCCAGCGTTTTTTACCAAGATGGTGATCTCAATTGATCCCGAGAAGAAATTTGAATTCTCCCAAGGACGTTGCTTCGAGGAGTTTAATCAAGAACACGGCCATTACGAGGCCGTCATCGGCGAAACGGTGGCTCGTAAATCGGGGCTTAAGATTGGCGACACGATTCAACCGACTCACGGTGATCCGAATGCTCCTGATTCCCATATTCACGAAACTGATTTCCATATCGTCGGCATCCTTGATCGCACGGGCACTGCCAACGATCGCGCCCTATTCCTTAATATGGAGGGCTTCTTCTTGATGGAGGGCCATGCCAAAACGCTCGAAGATGATTCGGTGCTTGGAAAAGCGGCGGCTGCCAGAGATAAAAAAGCACGTGAGGAATTCGAGGGAAACACCGAAGACGATGCAGCTTCAGAAAGTGCGATTGCTGGTGATGGTGATCAAATCGATGAAACTGGCAGCTCCGACTCGCGCTGGCTTGAGCCGCTTCAAATGGAGAAACGCGAGGTTACCTCGATTCTTGTCAGGACAATTGTTGCCGACGACGGCACCGATACCGTTGGCTTCATCCTGCCGGCGGTGATTAACGAGGGCGGATTAGAAACGTCATTGGACTGGTCCTCTTTCCGTCCAGAAAAAGCACAAAAGGCGGCGCAGGCGATCAATCCGGTAATGACGGTGACCTCGTTGTTTTCCTCGTTTGTCGATCCGATTCGATGGGTGTTGTTGGCGCTAACACTAATGATCTGCGTGGTGTCCGCGATTGGAATTCTGGTCGGTATTTACAACTCCATGTCACAGCGCCGTCACGAGATTGCCGTCATACGAGCCCTCGGGGCCAGTCGCCAAAAAGTAATGGGGATCATGCTGTGTGAAGCGATGTTGATGGCACTGTTGGCGGGACTGTTGGGTTGGGCCGCCGGCCATGGACTTAACGCTGCTCTTGGCCCGATCATTGAGGAGCGTACCAACGTGCAAGTTGGCTTCTTTGACTTCGCTCCCAAAATCCCATTGGCCAATTTCTGGGGCGGACGGTTCTTGCCGAACTGGGCGATGGAGTGGTCCATCTCACCAGAGTTTTTAGTCGTGCCGGGAATGATCGTGCTGGCTGTTCTGGTCGGTATCTATCCAGCTGTCTCGGCTTACCAAACAGACGTGTCGAAATCGTTGGGTAAGTAGAGTCGTATTCTGCCCTGCGAAAAACTGCAATGAAAAAAAGCGGCACAGGCCGAAACCTCTACCGCTAAATTTACTTAACTCTTGTCGTCGGCTACACTTCTTTACCGCAGTCGCAAGTCGCCGTTCCATCGCAGCAACAGTCCTCGCAACTGCAAGTATCGCCCGAGCAAGTGCACTGGCAGTCTGCGCACAAACACTCAGCACCGCAGCAGCATGCAAGTGCTTCTTTACCGCAGTCACATGTTGCCGTTCCATCGCAGACACAATTTTCGCAGCTACAAGCGTCGCCTTCACAGGCACACTGGCAGCTTGGGCACAAACATTCAACACCGCCGCAGCAAACGGCGTCTGAAGCGAGACTTGGCGACGTGTTGACCATCGAGTAACCGGCGACAGCCACAACCACCAAAGCAAGCGCAACGGCACCGTATTTAATAAGAGACATAATTTTCTTTCGTTAGAAATTACTGAATTAAAAAAAGACAAATTATTGTCTCTGCTAATTCAGCCACACACAAAGAAACGCATGAAGACGTAACGAAACTAAATCAGGAAATCTAACCGAACTTGTTTGTGGCGTGGATTGCCTTCGGTCGACAAACAATGGAGCCAGCTTGGATATCAGAAGTGGCGAGCCGGCGGTTTCGGTTTGGCCAATCTGGTTCTCGCTGGACGTAACTTCCAGCGCCCCGCACTGACACTGAGAGCCGCAGTTGCTGCAACTAGAGCAGCAAGCCTCAGCAGTATCACCCTCTGAAGAACTGGTGAGGGCTAGGCAACCGCAGCTAGTACTCGATCCGCAGCATTCGATTAATTCGCTCTGAGGGCAACACTGGCACCCTCGGCAATCGCAACTCGCCAGTGCGTACTGAAACGGCGACGACACCAAAGCCAACAGCAGCAGCACGATTCCCAAGCGCTGCGTTAGAGCACGCCGACTAGATCGATTCAGAATTCGGTTTGTAAAGCTGGAATCCATAGTTTGATAGTAGCTCGTAAAGCTGGTCGAGGCAAACTTGATCGGTCGCTGTTTTAGTGCTGTCTCGGTGGTGGTTTCTTACGGTTTTTGGCCTTAGAACCAGTGAAATCGCTGAAATTTGGTCAAAACGGCTCTTTGGTGAAGCCTGAATTAATTTTCTATTGTGTTATGACGATCACTTGGCATAATGTGGGGCTTCAAAGAGAACCATTAAAAACACTAATTGTTGGTAAGAGAGTTAAACGCAGTGCCACCTTTCAAAAAACGACCTACTCGTC
>CAZDBE010000279.1:0-7564 GCA_964503675.1 uncultured Pirellulaceae bacterium
GTTAGCCCACGGCGGCTCCAGAGTGCGGCCAAGAAACTCCCGATCAAGCAGTGGGCAAGTGCCGAAAGGGCTGACGGCACGGCCACAATTGGATCGGGGAACGATTTGGCCAATGTTGCTCCCAGTCCTGAGTTCTGCATCCCGACCTCGATACAGACCGTCCGACGGAAGTCCTCCGAATATCCCATCAACCAGGCGAACAGATAGCCGCAGGTAAATCCTATCAGGTGCATCAACCAGACCGCTCCTAGCAGCAGCCAGCCAGAATCAAGGATCTTCTGCCGGTTCGCGCTGATCACGAAACCGACGATCAACACAATAAAGATGACTGACACCAGCGGCGAAACGCGTCGCAGCGGACGCACCCATGTTCCAGCGAATTGGTTCAGCAGCAATCCAAGCACTACCGGCAACAATACCACTAGCACAGTCGTCATCAGCAGTTTCATCACGTCGACTTCGACGAATTCTCCCGCTAGCCAACCTGTCATCAACGGCGTCAACACGATCGCGAGTCCAGTCGAGCACATTGTCATCAGCACGCTGAGGGCGACATTCGCTTTGGCTAGAAACGCGATCACGTTGCTTGCCGTACCACCCGGGCAGCAACTAACCAGCACCAGACCCGCGGCCAGCGATGGTGGCAGGCCGAACAACTTAGCTATTGAGTAGCCGATCGTCGGCATGATCAGAAACTGTGCTAACACGCCGATACCGATGGCTTGCGGCTGCTGGAAGACTTTTCGAAAATCGTCAAATGAGAGTGTCAGCCCCATGCCCAGCATGATGACGCCAAGTCCGGGGGATACCCATGGACCGAACCAAGCAAAATGCGGGGGAAAGAACCATGCCCAAGTGACGCCGAGAACTGTCCACAGCCAGAACAGGTTAGTGAATCTTTCCAGCAATTGCGTATGCTTTCTGCGACGTTTATTGTGCGCTAAACTTTTTCATCGAGCTTCCAGTCGTCGTCAAGAACAGATTTCTTGATGATGATCGGAATCCCGTCGCGGATAACGCAAACCGGATTCTCGAGATCCGTGTCGCTACGGTTCTTGCGGTTAATGATTTGGACATCTTTTCCGATGCGGCAGTCGAGGTCGATGATCGCGCCGTCGATGACTGTGCCGTCGCCGATACCTAACGGTAATTTATCTGCCGAGTCTTCCTCATAATCGGCCGCACCCATAATGATCGAGTTTTTGATCGTAACATTTTTTCCAACGATCGTGCGAAGTCCAACGACACTGTTTTCGACTGAGGCTCCTTCCCCGATGCGGCAACCGTCAGCGATCAAACTGTTTGTAACCTGAGCGCCCGACATCTGGGTTGGCGGGAGGAAACGTGAACGCGTGTAGATCGGGCTCTCGGATGAAATCAGATTGAAATCAGAATCTGGTGACGCTAGATCGAGGTTCGCGTCATAGAAAGAACGGATCGTTCCAATGTCTTCCCAGTAACCGTCGAATAAGTGGGTTTGCACGTTGTGTGTCTCAATAGTCTGTGGAAAAACTTCCTTGCCGAAATCCGTGAACTCAGAACCACTGAGCATATCAATCAGTAGTTGCTTGTTGAAAACATAGATGCCCATACTTGCCAAGCAATCACGTCCCTTGCTGTCTATGCCACGGGAATTGATCCAGTCAGGATCCGTAAGGACGGCTTCGATTTCTTCGTCAGTCTGTGGTTTTTCTACAAAGCCTTTGACTCGACCGGAGTCTTCGAGTTGCATCACACCAAATCCGCGTGCGTCCTCACGTGAGACTGGCATACATGAGATCGTGACATCTGCTCCGCTAGAAATATGGGTCTTAATCAGGTCCCCATAATCCATCCGGTACAGCTGGTCTCCCGAGAGGATGACAACATAGTCGATCCCCGGTTGGTCAAAGTAGACCATGTTTTTTCTAACCGCGTCAGCGGTGCCTTGGTACCAGTCACTACCGACCGAAGTGGTTTCCTGTGCCGCCAGCAGTTCCACGAATCCACCGCTGAATTTGTCGAATGAGTAACTACTGCGGATGTGGCTGTGCAGAGACACCGAGAGAAACTGTGTCAACACATAGATTCGGTTGATGCCGCTGTTGATGCAATTCGAAATCGGAATGTCGATCAACCGGTACTTACCGCCAACAGGGACGGCCGGCTTGCTGCGTATTGAAGTCAATGGAGCCAGTCGGGTTCCACGTCCACCACCTAGAATCAGCGCAACTGCATTCGACATTATTGATTTCATTTCTCTTGAATTTAGTTTCTTTAACTCCTCCATTTGAGCAAACGACGCCGTATTTGTCGAGTCGATTCGCGGTGGTCGTGACGAAAGGAAAACTTTATGATGTCGGAGTGAGTTGTCGCATTTCCACAAGCCCTTGATACTAAGCTTAATTAGCGTGCCTTCCGCCCCAGTCAGTTCTCCTTCGCCGGACACTCCTAAGGATGCGACCGAAAAGACGGTTGATGTTCAGCGCGTCCCAGCCTTTCTTCTCGCTTCGACGACTTTTGCGTTGCTATGGTTGGCGAGCCCGCCGTTTGAGTTTGCCCTTCTGGCTTGGCTTGCGCCTGTTCCGCTGATGTTGGTCGTGTTTCCTCAGTCCTTGTCCGAGAAATCGAAAGTGGTGCGTAAGACCTATTGTGCTGCGCTGTTGTTTTGGTTGGTAACGTTTTACTTCTTGCCCTATCCGCATCCGGTTTTATTTGTCGGATGGTTCGCATTGTCAGCCTACCTCGCAGTTTATACGCCACTGTTCGTTGTGTGTGCTAGAACGATGACGCATCGCATGGGAGTGTCGCCGCTGATCTCAATCCCGCTGACGTGGACCGGGTTAGAGTGGGTGCGCGTCAACTTTCTAACGGGATTTGGCATGGTCTGTCTGTCTCACACGCAGTACGCACAACCGTTTTTGATTCAGATCTCCGATTTGTTCGGGGCTTACGCAGTCACGTTTGCCATAACGGCTTTTGCCGCTGGCGTGGCACAGGCCTGCTTCGCGTGGCGAGTGAATGACAGTCAAGCTGATTCAGGAAACAGCGGCCTACTTCCAACGCGTCGGATCGCCGGTGTGCTATGGAGCCTCTTTGCGGTTGGTGCGACCATTGGATACGGTTGGGTGGCATTAGAATTTGGTGCGGCGAGTCAAGATCGTGTCGACGGTTCGACTGAACGGCCCGCTACTCGTATCGCACTCATCCAAAGTGCGCTCGACACGATCCTTGTTCCTCCTCAAGGCGAGGATCCAAACGAAAAGCATATTGCGGATTTTACGCATCGGATGGAGATCTCGCATCGAGCAAGATTAGCCGATGGGGACATTGATTTGGTGGTTTGGCCAGAGTCTTCTTTTCCGACGCCCGACGTTCTTGTAGATGACGCTACTGATTCCCGCGCGGCTAGTTATGCGAACGCGATAAACGCCCATTATCACAAAGCAATCAATGACGTTGGTCAGTTCGAAGCTGTCCCCTTGATCGCGGGGACGACGACCTACGATACGGCCAACGACGCCGTCTATAACGCGGCGATTCAAATCGACGAATCGGGTAAGATTTGCTCTCGGTATTTCAAGAATCACCGGGTGATGATCGGCGAGTACACTCCGATTCTGGAGTACTTCCCCAGTGTCATGAAGCAACTGCCTTTTCTACGGACTCTAACTGCGGGCGACCTTAGTTGTATAATGGAGTCCGACGGCGTTTCCATCGCTCCCAATGTCTGCTTTGAGACGACAGTGCCACAATATTTACGGAACCAATTGAATGACCTAGCTGCAAGTGGCCAAGAACCGGACGTGATGCTGAATATAACTAATGATGGTTGGTTCTTTGGCAGCACATGCTTAGACCTTCATTTTGCGTGTAACGTTTTCCGTGCCGTTGAAATGCGGAAGCCCATGTTGGTGTGTGCCAACACTGGTTTCTCAGCCCACATTGATGCCCACGGACGCGTCGTCAAGAAAGGGCCGCGCCGGGCGGCCGATTTTTTGATCTGTGACGTTGAAAAATCTACCGCTCCAACAGTACCGATTTACCGTCGGTGGGGAAACTGGGTTCCGTCCGCAATGGGCTGGATCTGCGTTGTGATGCTGGTCGTCGCTCGATGGAAACCCAGATAGATTTTAGCAATCAATCTACTGCTTCTGTAGAACCAGTGATTTCACGTTCATGAAGTTGACGAAACGAGTAGGTCGAGGACGTCCGGGCTCGCCCCAGCAGATGATCATCTTATCGCCGTTCAACTCATAAATCCCCGCAGAACTCTCCACGCCTTTACGGTTGGAAATGATATCGATCTGTTGTGTCTTCTCGGAGTTACTCAGCTTAAACTTCGCAACTTCCTGACGGTCACCTATTTGGATTACAAACTCGTCACTCTTAAATGTCACCGACATTTTGTCGAGAGCCT
This sequence comes from uncultured Pirellulaceae bacterium, assembly GCA_964503675.1. Taxonomy (GTDB): domain Bacteria; phylum Planctomycetota; class Planctomycetia; order Pirellulales; family Pirellulaceae; genus Mariniblastus. Next base: position 4,400 of record CAZDBE010000279.1, read on the forward strand.
TCTTGTCAGCCTGTTTTCCCTTTTGTGAGGCGGCCAGTACCTTCCACTGACCCAGCAGAGGTTTTGCTTTAGGTTCAACAGTCGACGGTTGCTCTGCTTCCGTAACAGGTTTCTTGGAGGCCGTGGGAGCCGTTTTGGGATTAACGGGTTTCTTCGCCACTGCGATTGCAGGAGCGGCAGGAGACGCTACTTTCGATTTTGAAGTGCCCGCTACGATATCCGTTGCCTTTTTATTCGTGTCCTTCTCGCCCCCAGCTCTTTTTTGACTGAACATCCATTTGTATAGCTCGATATCGCCGTAGGCGGCATCCCAAATGTTATGACCAAATCCGGCCAACTCAGAGTATCGAGGTTTCGCGCCAGCAGCTTCTAGCGCGTATACCATCTCGCGTGATCGGTTGATGTTGACGACGTTGTCGTCGGTTCCATGCACCACCCACATTGGCATATTCAAGAGCCCTTTGATTTTCGCAGGGCTTGGGTCACCACCACCACACAGTGGAGCAGCAGCAGCAAAAAGCGCTGGCCGACGAGCAATCAGATCAAACGTACCAAATCCGCCCATTGAAAGACCCGTGACGTAAACTCGGTTGGGGTCAATCGAATCGGTCAGCAACATGGAATCAATTAGCTCAAGGACCAAACGCATTGATGGTGTTGGAGCCGGCGCCATTCTGGGCGTTGTGTCTTTCTGTTCTAGCGTCGTGGTCCACAATTGATCTGCCGGGCATTGGGGTGCGATGACGATGGCAGGGAAACGCCTCATGCCTTCGTCTGCTGCAAGCAGTTTTAACCCGTGCTTGAGTTGCGATCGATTGTCATTTCCGCGCTCGCCCTTTCCGTGCAAGAACACGACCAAAGGGTGAAGTTTGTCCTGCTGAGATTCGTTTGGAGTAAGCTTTCGATAGTTTAGCTTCTGGCCCGTTGAACTTTTATAGACTTCCTCTGAGAAACGTTTCTCGACCAGAGCTTGTGCCTGCTTGAGTTCAGTTTCTAATCGAGCTTCCTCCGCTTGGCGTGCGTCTAATTCCGTTCTCTTATCCGTTGCCTCTTTGTTAGCCACGTCAGCCTTCTTCTCTTCATTCACCTTTGCTTCAACATCCGCTTCTTTGACCTCAGACGGCTTGGGTTTTGAAGAACGGGAAATGCCGTTGGCTGCCAGTAACTCTTGAGCAAGATTGCCACTGTCTGAAGGAGAGGTGTCGTCTAAAGTTGAGGCGGTTTCGGATGGACTGGCGACAGTCGCATCGTCGATGCTTGCGGAAACAAGTGAGCTGGCTTCGGAGGCTATGCCCATGTCACCGGTCATGCTGTTGGAGACCGAATCACTGTTCTGCGTCTCCAACCCCATACGTTCCAAGGTCTGATTGTACAACGTAGTGACTGCGTTCTCTTCGTTGAAGAATCCGCTGGAGTATGCGCCTGCTGAGACACCAGCAACAACGCCAGCTACACAAATGAAAGTTTTTCGAAACATGATCTAACACTCTGTAATCGCAGCCCAATTCTCACCATTCACTGATGTAGGTATGCGATCATCTAAGAAATCAACTGACAAATAAGACGCGAACATAATCGCGTCAACTTTCGTCATTATAGATGGACCAAATAGGTTGTGCTAAAACTTCCGACCAATTGCAAAAATTTCTTTGACTTCCAACGTTTGATCGTTGGAGTCGAATAACACTTGGATGCATTGTTTGTGAATCTTCATCTTTAATTCACCGATTCCGATCGCGCCGTAGCAGGTGATGTGGCCTTGTTTTGTCGCCTTATCCGTTGCATTAATGGTCGCAAGTCCAGCCGGAGGTACAGCATTAACATCAATGGCGACCTGCAGATTAGGTGAACTCTGCCAGCCGTCACTCAGTAATTCGACACCGGCCGCGCCGGCGGCAAAAACGGCATGAGCGTTACAAACCGAATCCGCTAAGAGTTTGGATGAGGATGTTTCTCTTGGTACTAGGTTAGCGTCCGGTGCTGATTCCTGAATGCGTGCGCAGACTTCTTGCGCCTTCGTCAACTTTCGGGAGCATACATTGATGGTTGCGGCTGGGCCGTTGGTCGCGGGTCCGGCGATTAATTGAGCGATACGCATACCAACAGGGCCGGTTCCTGCGAGTACCGTTATTTCCTTTCCCCCGAACTCAATATGCTTCATCGCCGAGAGCACTGCTGCAGCGGCGGTGGTGTTGGCTCCATTAGGGTCGGACATGATAGAGACCCTCATTGGGCCGAAAAAGCTTGCCTTGGCTTTAGCAAGCAATGCCTCGGATGCTGCGACGTTGCTGCCACCAAGAAAGAGCGCAGTCCGGTTCAGATCCGCGACACCGCGCGTGAAAATGGCACCATATACCAATCCCTCTACCTCGGCCTCCTTTACGCCCGCGCGGACCAGCAAGTGATCGACCCCCGAATCAATTGCTACGACAGAGTCAAATGTGCTGGCCTGTGGGTCAGGGTCGACTTGAATAAGAATCTTGGACTTGTTGCTCATCACCCGTCTCGCTTACGTTTCTAAAAAAATAACAGACAATTCGTGGAGGCACGAAAAAGGCTCGCGTCGAATCTGACACGAGCCTTCCCTGATTTGCTGTTCGGATTTCACTGACGCCGCGAATGCGACAACAACGAGACTCCGGACAAGTAAGACCTAGAATCCACGGAATGGGTGGACTTCGTCTTTTTTAGCAACCATTTCAGCGGCAGTCGGACTCGCCTTCATAGCGTTCTCAATCGCCATTTTAGTCGCGCTGTAGTTGTAGTCGTAGATCTTCTTGTTGTCTTCTGCTTCTGGATGAATGAAAACACCACAGACGCAAACCAAATCCTCTGCTTGATCTTGAGGAATGACGCCTGAGTCCACGCTGTCGGCAACCGCTTTTGCGACCGCTGCTTGGGCTGGTCCAAACATCTGTACCGCTTGCTTCATTCCTTTGATGGTAACCTTGGTCACCATGACGGTAGAAGGCTTTACGGCGACGTTAGGCGTAATCACAGCCAACAGATTGGAGTGACCCTCGGACTGGGTCGAAAGAGCATTCGCGAACGCAATGCCAACAGGGCCTGTCTTGCTACCAATCATCAAGTCGATGTGAGCAATCTCGTTGCCATCGCCATCAAGTGCTTCACCAATATACATCGACATTAAACTCTCCTAAAATT
>CAZDBE010000280.1:0-7559 GCA_964503675.1 uncultured Pirellulaceae bacterium
TGGCGAGGCGAGCTGGCGGATCAGAAGTTGGAATTAGCGTTGACTGTTCTTTCTTTTGTCCGAAGGAGGTGTCTTCAATACCGACGCTCAATTGGCTTGGCAGTCGCTGGATTTTCTCCGATTCGCTGGGCTCGATTTGTAGTAGAGAAGATCGCGGATTATTTGACGCAAAATGAACTTCTGGAAGGTCCTCGGATTCCATCGTAACGTTCTCTCTCCATTGCGGCTCTACAGCTCTCACAACCGGCTTCGTCACCGACAGAGAGTCCTGTCTGAGGAAACAATGCCAAGCTGACCGGTCTTCCTGCCGCAGCACATGCGCTTTCTCTATGAGCGCCAATTCGTCCACATTAGCCTTTTCGCGCACGATGGGTGTCGTATCTGCTAAAGCTGGCGGGCTCTTGTGCCGAACCCGCTCGCTCACAGGCTTTGTCGCTGGCGACGGCAGCACTGAATCCGATAAAGCGAATACTTCCTTCAATTTTTGAAGCATCTTTGGCGGTTCGTAGAAAGTTTCAACATCGTGTTGATCGGTCAAGGGCGCAAGTGGGGAAAACGGCGAACTAGTCGCCCAGACCGTCATTACGACGACCAAGCAGGTAGACATAAACAGACCCGCGGCTGCAGAAAATGGTTTTCCAACTGACCGTCGTCGCGAAGATTGGCGTTTAGAATTTGCTGACATGATAGAGCTCAATGTCGTTTGGAAAAAGTCGGCGCATATGGCCGTAGTACTAACAACTTCATCGTTCCGATTATGCGGTTTTGGTTAGCTTTGATGACGCCAGCAACTGCTGCCAGCAGGCTGGAAACGGCCGAAAATGGCAAGCTGTAAGGATTGGGGCAACTCTTCGTTCTATTAAAGCGGCCCGTCGTCTGTCAACGGTTGCCGCACAAAGTACGCCAACAGAGCTGGCAGAAAGACCAGATCTGCGAACAAAGCAGCTGTTAACGTGATCGCCCCCATCGACGCAAACATAAAGTGATCTCTCGAATCACTGAAAAGCACGGTCGAAAATCCAGTCACCAGTACGATCGTTGTCATAATCAGCGCTGTTCCTACCGAGGAAAAAGCTTTGTTGATCGCTTCTGCCGTATTCTGGTGCTGCCTCCGTTCCTCTTCATAACGAGTGAGAAAATGAATCGTATCGTCCACAGCAATACCAAGGCAAACGGTGAAGGCACAAACCGTCACGATCTCCAGTGATTGTCCCGTGAACACTAGATAGCCTCCAGCGACCGCCAAAGGGAACAGGTTTGGAACTAGTGAAATTAATCCAATCCGCAGTGATCTATAGACCAACGACAACACCACAAAAATGATCAATGTGGCTGTGCCCAAGCTGGCAGCCAAATCGACAACGATCTGGTACAGGTTCTGCCACCTGTCGACTGCAGGACCGGTCAGCGACAGGCGATATTCCGGATTGCGTTTCTCGATTTCCGAAAGGCCTGCTTCAATTCGCTCGAAAACAGGACCATACCTTGAAATCCCCAGATCCTGAACGCGGAAAGCAATCTCGGCTTGCTGTTCATAAGGGCGAAAGAACGTTTGTTTAAGTGTTGGCGGTAACAATTCCAGCAGCGAACTACGTGCCACGGTGTCACCTTGGCCCGGCATCGAATCAATCATTTCGACGATCGACAAAGGGTATCCGATCAACGGTTCTTTCCTGAGCAGCTCATTCGCTTCCTTGATCACCGCCACGCGCTGAGCAGTCACCGCATCGCCGGTGAGCGTGCTTTCTTCATCGTTGTTGGGCTCGTGCGCTTTCTCTAACGCATTTTTGGGGTCCCAGTCTATCAATACTTTCGACTGTTCTAGACCACCGAGTGCTTTGTCTAATTTTGCAAACGCGATGGCAGCCTCACTCGATGCCGGCATGGAATTTGAAATTCGTTCATCGGGCCGCAGCGACAATGAAGTCCCAACCAACAGGACTGTCGCCGCAATCGCCACTACGCTTATCCATTTCTTGCGGGGCAATACCCACAACACCACTTGTGAAATTCGATCTAGGTTCTGATCGACTAGGCTTTTTTCAATCCCGACGTGAATGTTCTTTCCCATCCATGAACTACAGGCCAGAGGAATGACAGTCACCACAGCCAAAAAACACAACACCACGCCGATGACACACGATACGCCAAACTGCTGAATGAATTCGTGGTCGGCCAGCACCAGCGAACCGAAACCAATCGCCGTCGTCAGTGAGGTCAAAGCACAGGCGAGACCTACCTGAGAAAGTGCTTTGCGCGAAGCTTCCAAAGTGGATAGACCGGCGGCACGAAGCTTTCGAGTAGTCACCATTAAGTGAACGCCGTCGGTAAGCCCAACCAAACTGACAAGGATCGGTAGGATCACCTCCATGAAAGGGTTGTTTTCGTAGCCCAAGTAATTGCAATATCCCATCGTCCAGAACACGCCCATGATGGGGGCCAGCGAGACAATCAACACGGACATAAACCCTCGAAACAGAATCAAGCTCATCACAGCAATCATGCCATAGCCAATCGCTTGAAACCAAAACTGATTTGCGTCGTGGGCCTTCATCGCCGTCAGCCACATCGGTGTCCCGCCAGTGACGGAGAAGTCCATTTTTACGTCAGGGTAATCCGTAGCGGCTTCTTCGGCGGCGATTCTCAAACCAGAGATCGCTTGTTCGTCGCTTTCCATAAACAGCCGGTCGTAGTTCACCATGAACACCAGCGTCCTCATGTCTTCCGACATCATTACGCCCTTGATGAACGGATTCTTGAGCGCTTTGGCGCGAGCGGCGTCGAATTTCTGTTGTGAGGCCTTCTCCTGCGGGAGCAGCGGTTCTGGCAGGCCAAAAATGTTCATCGTCGGTATCTCGTCCATCCACTGGACGCTGCGAATGAAATCTTTGGCCTCAAGTTGCCGCTCAACATGTCGCAGCGCGGCCGCTCCTTGTGGCGAGAACGCTTCATCCATTTCTATCACCAAAATCGCGTCGGATAAGAAATTCAGCCGTCCGACCGCGCGTCCGTCACCCGGATTGTTGCTCTCGAGGTCGATTGGTGCGAGTGCTTTATCTGATTCCTCTGTCGCCGCTTCACCTTCAATGAAGTAGCGTCTAACTGTTTCAGGGCTGAGATGCCCAACTAGCGCACCGGCTGAGACGACCAAGATGACGGCCACCGTCAACCAACGGTGTGTAGCGATCCAAGAAGTGAAATAGTCGAATCGTTGAGCCACAGAAAAGCAGGGGGTACGGCATCGATAGTGAGGAATTCAGCGTGGCCCAAACCGTGCTGCGAACTAAAGTGTAACCGATGAAGAATAAAGTGTGAGCCCACTTGAGAGGAGGAACATCTATGAGCGTCAATCCGCCAACCGCACGTCTCCATCCTCTAGCTTCAACAGAAACAAGTCGACCAACCGTTTTGCCGTCGATACCCTCTCTAGATCGTATCGCAGTTCACCTTTGCCTGGACTCCCGTAGGCTGTTAGATCCAAAATCTGGTATCGTTGCTTGGCATCTACTTTCACCAACGCTGTATACAGTAACGAAGGCTGACCTAGATCGGCACTCTGCCAAATGTCGTCGGGATCGGAAGGAGCATTGATCTCTACGCAGACAACAAACTTCTTACCCTCACCTGCGACTAAATACGGATCAAGTGCAAAGCTGTGCGTGTCGGTCGCTCCAGTCGTGGCGTCTACTTTTCCGCTACCATCGACTCCGGAGATCGCCGTGTAGCGATTCCTCCAAATGGGCAGAATATGGTCCCGCTGAACTAACGAGCCGTGCCAGTCAACTTTCTCGACGAACGCCAGACTCTCATCAAGAAACAGTGTTTCAATCATCGTCCCATTGGTGGTCTCAGCCCACGCCGCAACGCTGGGGACCGGCGAGACGTGATCACGAAAACTCAAATGGACCGACAGCGGACGTCCGGCCCGACTGTCAATGTCACGCACAATCAACTTAGTCTCTCGGTCTAAGTTCGAGACGCCTGTGAGTGAAGAAGACCGGATGATCTGAGCGCTGTTACGCGCTTCGTAGCTCTGGTCTATCAACCAAGACGCTGGCGGCAGAGCCAACAGTGCTACCGCCAATGAGCTTGCGGCCACAGTAATCACTGCCGCTAGTTTACCGTGGGAAAGCGGGGGCTTCTTGCCTTTGGTGATTTGTGACCGGAAGTAGGGTAGTCGCCCCGCCATATGCAGAACCACCAACACAATCATACACATTCCGGCGACGATGTGCACACGAGCGGTTGTCGTTGAAAACGGAAAGGTGAACGCCATCACGCCCGTTACAGAGAGCGCGAAAAATGCAAACAGTAAACCAAAATTTACAACGTGTCGCATTAGTGCGCTATCTTCTCGCTAGGCTTCAGTTTCTTCCGCGGATTGCCAATCAGCTCATTCTTACCAAAACCAATCAGCTCTCGTAGTCCCGAAATATAGTTGGCGCCTACTGCGCGGGGCAGCGTGTCGTGTTCCTTGCAAAGATAGGCCGCGTATCCAGTTGCGACTCCCATTTGAGCACAAGTGTTCATGACGCGCGGGCCAGCAAGACCGATGTGGGTACAACTAAAACAGCGCCCCGCCATCATCAGATTATTGATGTCCTTCGAGTACAGCGACCGAAAGGGAATAAAATAGTCTCCGAGTGTTTTGTAGAACAAAGCCTCTGAAAGAAAGTCTACTGGCTCGCCAGTTTCCTTGCGCTGATAATGCGAATCTACTGCGCGGCGTTCCACGACCACTGAATCGGAAAACTCACGTCGCTCGGTCGCGTCCTTCATCGAGTACACATGATCGCCAACAAGCCGTCGCGACTCACGTTTTCCACCGATATAGGAGACCCACTTCAATCGCCAAGTAGCATTTTTGGGATCTTCCTTTGCCGTGGAGAATGACCCGTAGATCGCCCGCAATACGTGGTCGCGAATTTGTTCTGCATCCTCGATCTGGTCCAGCTCGTTGTCCGAATACTCCCAATACCATTCACCCGCCGTTGCCGAGTGCTCTTTCGATACCGGCTTCGCCCACGGAATTTCCGGGAACACCTCGCGCACTTTGGATTGCTCGGCGTTCCACAATACCGAGGTTCCCATCACGCGCTGATCAGCTTTTTCGGGGCTCCACAGATCACCATGTTTGTCCCATTTTTCATCAAACTCCGAATTGGCCTCACGCCCCGTGCGAAACTCTGCCCCTGCCCAAAAGCCAAGCCAACCATCACCAGTGGCATCGATAAACGTCGGAGCTGAGAACCGGCTGATGACACCTGTCTGCGCGTTGCGCGCCTCGACACTAACAATTTTTCCATCCGCCTTCTCCAGACCGCAAGCAATGTGGCCTGCAAACAGCTCGACACCTGATGAGGCCATCGTCGCCTCACGTTTGCGCTGATCCGCTATCGCTAGCGCGTCGCCGTTTGGATATTTTTCGGTATCAATGTGTTTTAGAATGTCGGTGCCATAACCATGAATCCCTAGCGTGTGAACGCGGATCTCTTCACTAGCGTTGCCACCGAAGATTGGTCGGTCTTGGATCAACGCAACTCGCAGCCCCTTACTTCTTGCCGCTAGAGCCGCCCCGCACCCTGACATCCCGCCACCAACAATCACTACATCAAACTGTGATTCCTCGATGGAAAGTGCTGCCCGACCAGAAACCGTATCTTTCCAATCTGAAAGCTCGGTAAGGTCATCGCTCGGCAAAATAGGATTTGCCTCGCGCGAAAAATAGACCGCATCGCAGCGCCCTTCGAATCCTGAAAGATCTTGCAAAGCTAGTTCAACCTCACCCGGATTATCGATGGTCACTGCCCCGCCTGATTCCCAGTGCCACTTTTCAGCTCCTTGGCCGAAAACAGGTTCCAGTGACTTTCCGTCAATCAGCACTTTGAAACGACCGGGCGACTCCCAGTCTCCTTTGCACCAATCGCGATTGCGGACGTATACATGCCACGTTCCCGCTTGTGGAATGGTGACTTTGGTCGTGGCGTTGGCAACAGGCGTTCCCATCCCATGAGCCAATAGATAGACACCGCCCATCTGATGGTAATGCTGTGTATCGAGCTTCCATCCACCAAGATTGTCGAAACTCGAGGCCTCAACCAGCACCCCAGTGGCCTTCGCCATTGGTCGCGCTGCCATGAGGTATCCGGGAGCTAGGGCTGAGGTAACCCCAACGCCTCCTACAACGCGTAGAAATCGTCGACGGTCAGTAAGCTTTGGCGGCTGAGGAGTCATAGGATCGGTACCTGATTGGAAGACTGCGGTTGGAAACAACCAGTAGGGCTACTTTAGCATGTCCATCAAACAACCGCCAACCTCGAAAGAAGTTCCGCGATATTCTCCAATGTGGCTGACAACCGCATGAGAAACAAATTTTCTTCAACACCTACGAAGGAGTAGAGTAAAAACTATGGCGTGATATGATCTATTTAAGGCAGGCAGTCGCAGTTTGTTGATAGCCGTCTGAACAGTATATCACCCAAACGAAAATCGGTCACAAACAAAGGCTCTCTACATGCTTCCTCAATACAAGAAGCGCTTTCATCACCTCCACACCATTGCAGTGATTGGAGTAACTGTTCTCGTGGCGATTTTTGCGGGGTGCGATAGCCCCAATGCGGACGCGCGCAAAACTGAGGGCGATGCAGGGTCAAGCAGTTCTGCAGTATCAAGCCAACGCCGGTTCGTCACTGTCGGAACTGCTCCAGCAGGGGGGGCCTTCGCTCCGGTCGGCAACGCGATCGCCAATGTTGTTGACGCCAATAAAGGCGAATTGAATTGGGTCGTCTCTCCGCAGGGCACCAAAGGCACGCAGGAGAACATCCGTAAACTGCAAGCTGGCGAAATTGAGTTCGCGATGGCAAACGCCGCTATTTCATATTTCGCGACCAAGGGAGAGGGAGCTTGGAAGAAACCACACAACGTACGCGCTGTCGCTACTCTGGCACCCAACGTAGGCGTCTTCGTTACCACCAAAAGCAGCGGCATCAAAACTGTCGAAGATCTCAAAGGTAAACGAGTCGTGCTAGGACCCGCCGGTGCGGGATTCGACTATTTCTTAAAACCTTTGCTTTCTGCTCATGGGGTTTCCTACGAGGATCTGACCGTGCTCAACGGTAATTACTTTTCGGCGGGGGACATGATCGCCGCCGGCAAAGCTGACGCTGCGTTTATGGGCGGTCCGATTCCGATCCCTGCTGTCACCCAACTGTGTGCTTCCCAAGATGTCGTGTTTGTCAAACTCGCCGATGACGCGGTTGAGAAATTGAAAGAATACCCGTTCTACTTTTCAGTTCCCGTCAAAGCTGACGCCTACAGCGATCTGGAGGAAGATCTCACTGGCATTAACGTCGGTAACATGCACTTGATTACGCACGCCAACGTCGATGACGATCTAGTCTACAACTTAACAAAATTAATGTACGAGAATCGAGCTCAGGTTGCCGAGAAGCATCCGGCCGGTAAAGCCATTAATCCCAAGAATGCGATTCGAGATACCGGCACACCATTTCATCCCGGAGCGATTAAGTTCTATAAGGAGGCTGGACTCTGGCCGGAGT
>CAZDBE010000281.1:0-7541 GCA_964503675.1 uncultured Pirellulaceae bacterium
TGAAACCATCTGCCTGTAATTTACCAAGCAATTGCACATGTTCACCTTTGCGGTTCTGAACAATAGGCGCGAGTAGCATGTATTTTTTACCTTCTTGAAAGGAGAGGACTTTGTCCACCATTTGGCTGATAGTTTGAGCATGTAAATCAATATGATGACTTGGGCACCTGGGAGTGCCGGCTCTGGCATACAGTAAACGCAGATAATCATATATCTCGGTAATAGTGCCTACAGTTGAGCGTGGGTTATGTGATGTTGCTTTTTGTTCAATGGATATGGATGGCGATAGGCCGTCTATAGCATCAACATCGGGTTTATCCATGCGTGCTAAAAATTGACGGGCATAGGCTGATAATGACTCTACATAGCGTCGCTGACCTTCAGCGAATATTGTGTCAAAAGCTAGGGATGATTTTCCAGAGCCAGATAAGCCAGTGATGACTATCAGTTGATCTCTGGGAAGGTCTACGTCGATATTCTGGAGGTTGTGGGTTCGCGCCCCACGGATACTAATTTGCTTCATATATTTTTGCTTAGGCCAAACCCGCTAATATACTTGCTATTGAAATTTAAAGTGGAAAAATCGCAAAGTAGTATCTATACAGAGAATAGTTTGAGGCTAGAATATTAGTAACTCTCATGAGGAAATCATAGAAATCAGTCCATTAGGAGTATTTTTTTACCTATTTTATTGTCTATTGAAGGCCCTGATTAAAAAATCGACAGTAGAAATAGTTCTCGTGTGTTTTAAATCATTAAGTCGTAAAATACTATCTTTATTTTGTAAGTTTTCAACAATAGGTGAATCGAAATGGCAAGAGGCGTAAATAAGGTTATATTGGTCGGTAATTTAGGGCAGGATCCAGAAATTAAATATATGCCTAGCGGGCAAGCAGTTTGCAATATAACGATAGCCACTTCTGAGTCATGGAATGATAAAACATCGGGCGAGAAAGTTGAAAAAACAGAATGGCATCGGGTCGTATTTTTTCGCCGCCTAGCTGAAATTGCTGGTGAATACCTGCGTAAGGGTTCACAAGTCTACATTGAAGGTCGCTTACAAACGCGCAAATGGCAAGATCAAAGTGGTAATGATCGTTACACTACAGAGATTGTAGCCAATGAGATGCAAATGCTAGGTGGTAAAGGTGGCGGTGTTGCCTCCATGCCTGATTCAAAGTCTCCTGCATCACAGCCAGAGCCAGTTGCAGCAGGCTCATCAGCCCCAAATGATTTTGATGATGATATACCATTCTGAAAAACTAAGTAGGAATTGTATTAATTTAGAGCGTAGTTTAGAGTTCGAATGGATTAGGCAAATTGCTATAAAAAATAATATTCATTAATTGTTCTTAACAATATTTTTCTATCTTCCCTATTGTAACCATGTGTTGTTGGATAACAGTTGAGATTTAACTAATAATTTCTGCAACATATAAAATTCTATTTTTTTCGGTTTGTTCAGAATTAAGTACTCTAAAGTATTTTTTTAAGTTTTCTTCAAACCAACGCTGATTATACCAGTCTGGTATTGCTGGAGCATTACGATTTTTATTGTTGTATAGGCCAAGGGGCATAAACTCTATAATAATATGACGATTAGTAAAGTCACTCAATTTGTTGAAAATTGCCTCGATATTATAACCTTGGGTCAAGATTAAATGATGCATGACTGCTAAGACAATAACTATATCGGATTTCAATCTACAAGAAGCTAATAATCCTCTACCTTGTATCGGCTCTCTCATAAAGTCCATAACTAAAGGCGTCACATTTTCATCGGGTCTTAAATTTCTGATTAATCTGTCAATCGCATTTTCATCGTAATCTGAGCATATCGTACTTTTAACACTAGGTAGTGTGGCTATTCTTCTTGATAGTACACCTTGATTTCCAGCCAATTCTAATACAGTCGTAGGTGAAAGATTTAAAATATGATCTATAATAATATTCATTCTTTCTGATAGTTGAATTTCTCCTTCCTTGGAATATAAACCAGTCCGTTCGTGATAAGTGCCCCATGCAGTTGTTGTTGACCATTTTACGCCAAGTAGATTTCGACGAAGGCGTTCTAGACTTAGTTCTTTAATAAAGATTCTGGAAAATAATAAAAATAGAAATAAAAATTTTTTAACTAAATTAGATTTAAATTTATGAATAAATACTTCCTCGCTAACTTTATTGATTCTCCGGAAATAAAACCAATATTTGCATACTCGCATTATGAAAACTTTACTTATTAGTCGTGTATGAGGGTATCTTATTAATAAGTATTCCTCTATGGGAATCCCTCTTCCAGTAACTAAAAATAAATTATTAAAGACAGATTTGAGTCCCGCGCTATATAGTTTTAATGGGTAAATATATGATGTTAGAAATCGCTTGTATCCACCCCAGCTAAAATTTTCGTCTCTTTTAGTAAAGCTTCCAAAATCAACAAACTTAGGTAAGGAGTTCTTAAAAACTATATTATAAGGATGAGCATCCTTTAGCTCATACCCATATTTATTTGCTATCTCGTTTACTTTTAGAACACACAGCCCTGCTTTTTTTAGCATTTCTGGTGACCATTCATAAGGATATGTAAGTGGCTTAAGTCTTTCATGTTTCAGGGTGAGTTTAGAACTACCTACTTGAATGTCTGATATTGTTGTTTCTGGAAACACTCCTTCTTCGATTAATTCATTAATGAGCCCACAGTCAAGTACTTCTAACACGTTGCTTGCTTGGTCGTTATTAATTGCACGATAAACAAAGTTATCAGATATATAAACTCCCCCTGTATCATCGCATAGTGAAAGTGGTTCTCTTTTAAGCATGTGAAATTCTTTTAGGTATAAATGTTTGCAAAAACGACATCGGGTATTTACGAGAACTATAGAAAAAAAGCGGGAAAATCATGACAGAAAAAAACCAAGAAATAAGTGACGCAAACGCTGCACCTACACCATCCGCTAGCGGTATAAGGATTAAGTTTGCTATAATGTTTGTAAGTAATGATGAGGCAGATAACAACATTACTAAGAATTGTTTTCTCTCGATTACCAACAGTTTTTTTCGTATTGATACATGAAATACAAACAACGCTGTCCATATATGAATTGATAGAATCGCTCCAGCGCCTGAATATTCTTCACCAAATAACACATTAATGATTGGATTTGCAGCAAACAAAACCGGTATTGCGCCTAATAATGCAAAATAGGTCATGGCACGAAACAATTTAATTGTCTCTCCTTCGTATAAATTACGATTCTCTTGATAGAAGAGAGTCAAGCGCGGCATAAATGACGCTCCAATTGCTACAGGTATGAAATACCAAGCACCTGAGATTACATAACAAACTGAATAAAGGCCAAGTTCTCTCTCACTTGAGAGCGATCCTAACATTGCTTTATCAATATTCATATTCAGTAAAACTAATCCACTCGATAAAAACAATGGCCAACTTTCTTTAACTAGGTTAGAAGCATAGGCTAATTTAATTTTCCACTTATTTATTTTATTACCTAAAAATATATAAACACCGAATCTAGCCAAAGCAATTACCATAATTTCAATAAGTATTGCCCATGCAAATGCTATTAATGGGGCTGATATTAAAATCAATACCAACTTGCATAAAGATATAAATATAAAAACAGATATATCTATCCATACAATATATTTTGATTTGGTTTGTGATTCAAACCAATAGACTATACTTTCAGTGGCTTTAAAAATTAGTGAAGCGCCTATTATTGATACTAATAGTACAGGTAGAGTGCTGTTTGGCATTAAAAATTTAGCAGCAAAAACTGAAAGTATATATGCCATTATCCCCCCAAAAAATTGAAGAATAAATGATGTACCTAATGTCTGATATTTATTGTCTGGATTACTGACCAGGTTGCGAACAACCACTACTTTGAGCCCTAATGTAGAAAAAATACTACTAATACTCACTAAAGCAATAGCAAGATTTAAAAGCCCAAATTGCTCTGGACCTAAGTATCTAGCTATCCATGCATAAATAAATATTCCAAAAGTGATTCTTATAGCCTTTCCGCCAAAAAGCCATCCGATATTCTCAAAGACTGGCCTTAGATGGTTAAGCTTCGAGTACTTTGATCTAAAGTAATTTTTAAAATCCACAAAAATACGATTCAATTTTTGATTTTAGAATTTCTAAGAGTATAAAAAGGTATGTAGTCCTCTGATGACGTTAGTCGTCCAATCATTGCGAATGCACGATGTTTGCCACTAGTGATGGCGTGGTTGTATACTTCTATTGGCTTATTCTTTAACATAACTTCAATCTCAGTATCATTCATGTCTGATAGTGATTCGTAGTATTTTGAAGTATACAAATAAGGTTGTTTGTTACTTTTAATATAAGAATTTGCATCATCATATGGGACTACATTATTTTTAAACTTATAGAGAATACAGTATATAAAATAATTGTTACCTGATTGCCAGAAGGTCTTATCATAATTATGAGGTTCATAAAAAGGGATATCTGTTTTTGTTTCCACAATCTCATTTTTTAGATGTCTTAGCACTCCATTTTTCTTCATATAGTCTATAATCTGATTAATACATTTGTATTTAGCATGGTTTGTAACCAAGTCAAGGTGAGGTTTTCTCCATTTCCAGTTGAATGAATCTTCAGGCTCTATCATAAGTTTTTTAAATTGAACGCATGTTAGCTTTTCGACCTTATACCCAGCTAACCATAGGAATACATTCCATAAAGTAGTGCTAGGGCTAACATGCCATAGCTTATTAAAAAGATTTAATGCGCATTTTTTATATAGCTTCTTATACGAAGATGGTTTTAATATATTATTTAAAATAGTTTTAAGAAAAATAAAGCTGGCTTTCTGGTTGTATATTATATTAATTAATTTTTTTGGGTTACACGGGCTAATGAACTTCTGGTCTTCTAAATATACTGTGTCAAAATTTTTAAAAAATTTAATGGGAAATGACTTTTTATTGTAATAAATAATATTTTTCTTTTTTCTTAGAATGCAAATATCAATATATCTATGATCCCTAAGAATAGAGATAATGCCTGGTGTGTCTCTTACCACGTAAAAGTCTTTGCGAAAAAGCTCTGGTAAAATAACTCTCTGGAAAAGATCAAGGTCTTCTTCAAATATTCCAACATCATCATCATGATCATCTTGCAATTTTTTAAACATTACTGCAGATACTAATGTTTTACCAATTAAACAATATTTGAATTGGTTTTTTTCGAAAACTATCTTAATGTCAGTTAGATTTCTCATCCTAATACCCTGTGCTTTATATACACCTTGCTTTATCCAGTAGTGTTTATTAACTTCAAAGTCATATTTGCACCAGTTTAGATGCTCAAGTTGGCATATATGTAATTTGTTAGGTGTCATTTATTGTCATTATCCAGAGGCATACTATTTAACCAATTATTTGCAATATTTGGTGTTTTACCGTTGAACACATTATCAAAAATGGCTAGGGCGGTTTCACGAGAGTAAAGTCCAGATATTACATTTGGCCAGTAATCGACTTGAGATCTATAAATAGTTTTGGTCACCCTTGTTGGTATCTGATCATAGCCTAAGCCGCTGAGTACTGCTGATCTATGTTGCCCAGTTTGAGTTTGCAAAACCCAGTCATCTTTATTAATGAGCGCATAAGTTTGAATGTCTCCATCTTGACTACTATCTCTTTTGTAGCCATTTTCTTTTATCGAATTAAAAACATTGTAGAGGCGCTCAACTTCAATATTAAGTTTTTTGTCAGAGACAGGACCGCACCAAGACCACCCGTCTTTCAATCCTATGGTTAATCCTAATTTGCTATTTTGAATCAAAGCGGACTTTTGTTGATTATTTTTCCAAATATATAGGCTCTCATGGTTCCAAGGCATAACAGCAGCCCATGCGGGTTCTTGATTCAATTTAGAGTTTTCTTCAATACTTAATAAACTTGCTGCAGAGTCAGGTTGGTAGGATTGATAAAAAATTTCAAGAATATTTCTGATGCTCTGTTTAGGGTCTTTAGAATTAAGCGCTTGCTTCGTAGCGATGACGAAAGGGTGCTTGCTATCATGAGAATAAGTAAATATGGGTAATGCTCTAAACTTAGATAATGAAGCGGTAATTACGATGGGCTGAAGGCTTTCAAGATAATGCATTTTCATTGGGGCAGTTTCTTGATCTAATAACTCTACAGGTTGAGAGCAGCGCAATCTTACTATCTGTAGCCCAAATACTCTGAAGATAGACGTCAATTTAACTCTAATGTAGTTTTTAAATATCTGGTATAAATTAAACATAGTGAAACTATCTGGTGATGCTGGTTTTTTAATAAAATGTAGGTTTTATATGCCTTACTAAGCGCTAATAAATTATTGTAATATCAGAAAAAAATAGAATATCTTGTTAAGTATTACTAATAAAAATTTCAGTTTTAGTATTAATATATAGGGTCATACTGTGATATCGAACTTAATATATTGGCCTTATATTATGACATAGAAATTCATATTGATTGTTAGGTGAGTGCCTAGATTATATATAAATTATCAAGCAATTCAGCTTAGCATCCTGAATTAAAATATTAAGCAGATTCAAAAAATAAGCATACGATTTTGCTTATCAGGTAGAAAGAACAAGATAGTGGTAATTTGTGCATTATAATACCAATGTTAATAATTTATTAATCATAGTAAAATAAAATCAAATATTTTTAGCTTAGAAATAATATTAATAGCTTTTAAAAGTGTTATTATAAGTAATAACTTAAATGTATTGATAAATATCATAAAGCATTTACCTGCGCTTCGTTGTTAGTATCTTGTAACGATAGTTTTAATGCATAATATCGGCCTAATTACTAAGACTGTATTATATCGAAAATACGAATAGCAGTATTTATTCTAAAATATAATGCAAATCATCTAAGAATAAAAATGTAATTATTACAGAATTTAAAAGTAATGTTGACTAATAATGCTTGTTAAGTTTTGATATCCAAGTACGTCATCAAGATTTTTCTGTTAATCTAATAATGTTGATTGAGTTGAACAATATTTCAATGATTCCTACTATTTTTATAGTTATTCCTGTGCATAATCGATGTGAAGTAACGCGTAACTGTTTAAAAAGTCTATCTGAGCAAAATGATCGTAATATAGTTGTTATTGTTATAGATGATGGCTCTACTGATGGCACCTCAATTATGGTGGAAGAAAATTTCCCAGATGTGTGCTTGTTAAAAGCTAATGGTAGTCTTTGGTGGACTGGTTCCACAAATTTAGGAATAAAAAAAGCAATTGAGCTTGGCGAGGCAAATGATCTTGTTTTGTTGCTAAATGATGATTTGATCATTAAGTCTGATTATTTTAAATTATTAAGAGGTGCATATAATAAATATCCTAATGCGCTTATTGGGTCGGTTGTTATGGAGTTAAATAGTCCAGACCAAATTAAAGACGGAGGCACGCATGTTAACTGGTATACAGCGAAGTACACGACTCCTAATTCAGGTAAATCTATTTCAGAATATCC
>CAZDBE010000282.1:0-7525 GCA_964503675.1 uncultured Pirellulaceae bacterium
CTTCAACGCCGGCACTTTTCGCCGCGATTGCCGCTCGCAATCCAGCACCTCCGCTTCCGATTACCAAGACGTTGGAAACACAAGTGTTGTAATTTGACTTGTTCATTTGAAACTTTCGCTGGTCGAGTTAATTTTTTTGTGGAGATGACATTGCAGACATCGGAGGTTAGTGCCACAGCTCTCAAACTTGAAAGCCCTGATTTTACGTGAGCAAGTTCCGCTACTTGCAGAACTCGCTCTTCTTCGTCAGGAAACGCTTATTTCACGCCCGTTCACACTGAAAACTATTTTGGGTGGTTGAGCCACCACCGATTCACGCAGAACTTTTTGAATTGCCACCAACGCCAGTTGTGCATCGTAGTAACAGTCAGCGGACACAAAAATGAAGAGTCGACTCTCACGAAACACCAGATTGAGTTGTCGTAACCGCCCGCCTGTACGGGCTGCGACTTTCTCTCGAAGTGATTTGAGCAAGAGCTTTCGTTGCTTCAGTTGCTGTTTCGTCATATCCAAACCTCCTTGTTAAGTCACAAGTGTGGATGATGATCTTTAGTTGTTTACATCAAAGCTGTCCCATCAATAGCATTCTGATTCTCGGGCAGACTCGATCAGATTACTTTTGTAATCCTCACGTGCAAGGAACTGGTGTTAGCCCACTACCCGAAAATCAAGCTGCAATCATCAGCTAGTACTGAAAACCAAGCTGAAGTTCGTGGGGCCGGATCGCCTTGCGAACAGAACGACGTTGAACTTTTCGAAAAGCGGCTTTGTGGGCTCTGCTAATCGCGCGTGACATGGCTTTGGAGAACGTCGCCTTCTCGACTGACACAGCCACCGTACCCATCTTTCGAAGGTGCACAACGATTTGGCATTTCTTGTCGATGCCGCCTCGGGGCCCGTTGACGTCTTCGAGAAAGAGCTCAACAGAGATCACGTGGTCGCTGAACTTTGAGAACGACCCCTCGATTTTAGATTTGGCTTGTTCAATAGCTGAGTTGCTGATTTGATTTTGCTTGTTGCTAACTGTAATTCGCATCTTGTTCTCCAAATTAATGTTAAATCAAAACTGATCATCGAACTTATTGTGCGAAGACGATTGTTGTTAGCTCCGGAGCCGGCAACTTCGCCTTCGACTGATTATCGCTACGTTGAGAAAGTACCAGATCGGCCACTACCGAGGCCATAAGCCGACTGACTCAATCGCTTACGTTGATTGCCACGGGCGTTGGCGGACTTGTTTAAGATCCCAGAGTGCTTCAAGGGCCACTGCGATAATGGACGATCAAGTCCAAATATCCACTTCACCGGCTGACTCACCGATAGAATCCACGTCGCAAATGTGTCGGCGTTGAACCACATCCGCCAGTCAACTCGATAGGCGACTTTGGGCTCGATCGCATCCACCGCGAGACTTAACACGTCGCGGTATGATACGCCCGACCGAGACACAGAGACGATTCCCACGCCTTCAATGTTGACGTTGATGCTGCATTTTACTCGCTCGCAATTTTCATCCACGAAAAAGTGCATGGACGCGCCGTTGATACGATGTTCGAATCTCAACAATGAGAAGGACAAGCGATTCTTGGCATAGGCCCGTTGCTTCTCGCACAGGATGCCCTTGGCGTCTGCTAACAGAATGTTCATCTCAACCTCCGAAGTTTAAGGATTTCCAAGTGAAGGAAAGTGATTCAGTGAATCACCACCCCCTCCTCTCGTTACTCATTATCCGCTAAAACAGTCGATAGTTAAAATAGATAATACGATTTTTTTATATTCAATTAATCTATGGTTTTGGGCGATGGATTTGTTCCCTCTTCTGCAACGGTAAAATCTTGCGTTTCGTCGAGTTTGCAAGGGTTATCTGCCGCGGTATCGGTGTCGGCATCGGTTTGGTTGCGGGTGTCGGGCGTTAAGTCCGCCGATCTTTGCCACCAAACCCGAGCGCTTTCGCAATCCCAGCCGAAGCAAGGCTGGCATTTTGATATTTCCTCCAAAACGTCACTTACCGAAGCGAAACGATTCTCCCGGTCGGAGGCAACGCATTGCGAAATCAGGTGAGAAAGCCCCGCTGATATCGAGCGATTGGAATCCGTTGCGGCGATGTGAATCCGATCCGAGGCTGATTGGCTCAGGTCAGTTTTTAGGATGCGTTGTAGTTCACTTAGATTGTCGGCCTCGAGCAATACAGTCCCCGTCAACAAATAGAAACCTACTGCGCCAACAGCGAACACATCAACACGCGCGTCAACGCCAGCGGGGTCAGCAAAACACTCGGGAGCCATGTAAGCCGGGGTGCCAGCAAGAGCATTGCGAGGTCCACTGGAACGGCGGGAGCGATCGCGCACCATTCCAAAGTCAAGCACTTTGATCGTATCAACTGCGCCGCCACGGTCGCACAACATGATGTTGGCAGGTTTAATGTCTCGATGAATCAGCCCCATCGTGTGAGCCTCCCGTAGCGACTCGCAGACCTGTCGAAGGATCAGGAGAGTCCGACCATCGGGAACAGGGCCTTCGCGTCGAACCAGTTGCTCAAGGTTCAAGCCGTCCAGCAATTCCATCGCGTAATAGAACAGACCATTTTTCGTCCGACCGTAATCGTAGATCGAAATTGTATTGGGGTGTTTCAGCTGGCTTGTATATTGAACCTCGCGTTCAAAACGCTCGATCGACGCCTGATTGCTTTTCTCTGGAGGCAGAATCTTGATGGCTGTCGGGCGGCGCATCAAAGCGTGCTTTGCCCGATAAACAACGCCCATACCGCCTTCGCCGACTTTCTCTTCTAGCTCATAGGCGCCAAGCATTTTGCGATTCAAATCCGATCGCTTGGCGAGTTTTTCGAGGCGGTAGATATGCCAGCGGTAAACTGCCGCGGCAACTGTTGTCAAAGCGAGCAAACCACAAAGAATCCACATGAAGCGGCGAATCTGAATGATAGGCGCGTAGGCCTCCGAACGATCCATCTTCGTGACTATCCCAATTCCAATTCTCGGCATCCACCGCGAAACACATGCGGTCTCAACGCCGCGTTGGTCTCGCTCGTTGCGAAGTTCCACATCGGTTGATGATCTTTCCCCTTGAATTGAATTGCGATGAAGGTCAGCGAAGAAGCTCAGGCCGTTTGAGCTATCCTTAAATCGACTTTTTGAGATAAGTCTTCCGGCTTCGTTTACAGCAACGGTTTCGCCAGTATCGCCAATCCGACTTGAACCGAGCACTTGTGTCAATTCGGTTTTGGCGTCGTACGCGATCACAAGAAAGCCGACGACACCTTCGGTGGGGTGGTTGATTGCCACAGTAGCGACCAGTGCAAACGAGTTGTCGTCAACCTTGCCATCGTCAACGCTTCCTCTCTCAGCTGGGAGAAGGGAAGAAAAAGTCGGCCTGCCATCCAGTAACGTTTTATCAAACTGGCTTTCGAGAGCGAAAACTTTTTTAGCGAGCCACGATGGTCCAAAGTTGGCAACCACTTTACGGTCGATGGTCAGTAACAAACCGCTATTGCTCTCGAGTTTTTCCGATACTCCCGACAGTTGCAGAGCGAGAAAGTCGCGTGTATCTTCAGCCTCAAATTCAGCAGCGAACAATCTCTCGGCGAGATCAACATCCGCCGCCAAGAAGCCGACAAGCTGCTTCTCAGATTTTATCCACTGTCGCACCGCTTCGGATTCAATTTTTTGAATCGTTCGCAATTTGGAAAAAACGTTTTCACTTAACGTCGCTTCGGACTGGTAGACCGCCCAAACAGACAAGGCAGAGATCATCGCGACGGCACACGCGATACAAAGGAGATTAACCCAAGCAGGCCAGCGAAAAAATGATTGCTGGTTTGAACGCTTAATCTCAAGTTGACCTTCCATCTGGACGGCTTTCATAATGCTGATTTAGATTGGATTGTAAGGTAATTGGCATCCAAGGACTTTGATCCTAGAGCTTGGAACCTATTCTGCTACCTGCCTCTTCAATCATAACCTGCCGGATAACTGAACAACGATCTAAATTTCTCTCGCTGGCGAGTGGATTAGGAAGTTGTCGGATTTGCCTCGGACAAATACCCCACTCGCATAATTAGGGTTTCTGCTTAATTAAGGTTTCTGCGGAGAACTCACCTTTCGGTACTTATGTGTCACAACAGCAAGTCCGGTCGCAAGAATCAAGGGTGTGACAAAGGGCCAAACAAGTTGTCGCCACGTGGGGAAGGTCGGATCAGCGGTTGGTTTAACAAATAGCAAAATCGTAAAGGCTAAGAAGCAAACAAGAAAAAGCACGCCTTCCCAGCGGTCAATTCGATGACCTGTTGCAAAAATTGGCAAACATGCGATTGAGCTGACCAGCATGATGGGGATGTCGAATTGGAATGCTTCTAAAGGAATCGCGATGTTGGGGGAGAATATGATCGTGGCCCCCCCAACAAGCAACAGATTAAAAATGTTACTTCCAATCACGCTGCCAACGGCCAGCTCTGGAAAGCCACGTTTCGCTGCCATCACGGCGGTCGCAATTTCAGGCGCAGAACTCCCCACTGCAACCACCGTCAGACCGACAACCAGTTGACTAACGCCAAAGCTTGTTGCCAAATCCGATGCCCCTACCACCATTGAGCCGGCTCCAAACCAAAGACAGGCCGCTCCGGTTGCCACCACCGCGACACTTAACCAAAAAAGGTAGCCGCGCGTCGGAGTTGAATCTTCTGAGGATTGCATTTCATCCGATTTGAGCGCGTTTGTTGATTTACTTTCTGCGCGAATTTGCCAGCTGACAAATATTACCATCGCCACCAGTAGAACTAGCCCATCGACCAATCCCAGAATTCCGTCGTAGCAAAGCATTAAAAACAGCAAGGAAACTGCAATCATGATGGGGACTTCACGTTGCACGATTTGTCGATGAATGACAATCGGAAAAAGCGTTGCCGTGATCCCGAGTATCAGTAAAACATTCGTGATGTTACTACCAACGATGTTGCCCAGCGCAATTTCCGGCTTCTCCAGAGCGACAGCATCGAGGCAAATTGCCAGTTCGGGGGCGCTAGTACCAAAAGCGACAACCGTCAGCCCGACCAAGAGCTTGCTCATGCCAAGCCGTTCGGCAATGTAGACAGAGCCTCGGACCACCAATTCTCCGCCAACAATGAGCAGGACTAACCCAAGCGAAAAAGATGTCAGAGCAGTCAATTGCTATCCTCGAAAAATGGTAGAAAATTGGTTGAGAAAGCTTCGCCGCGTTGTTTACGACAACGTTGGCTAGGCAAGCAGGCTACTTGAATTTGTTAGCTACCGAATAATATTCGGCATGACATCTCAAAAGGAAGAAAGGAAAGGTGCTCCTAACAGTTCGGTTATTCGCCGGAGGCATTTTTGTTTCGCTCATACAACCGATCAAGAAACAGGCTTAGCGGACGTAGGACAACCAGCACGACAACAGACGCCACGGCCGCTGCCGCAGCTAAAGCGTACTCGCCGAGCCCTGCCGACGCTCCCATCGCGGCCGCTACCCAAATCGAAGCTGCCGTCGTCAAACCTCTCACTTTCGGATCGTCATCTAATTTCAGGATCACGCCAGCGCCAAGGAACCCAACGCCGGTGGCCATCCCCTGCACCACTCGGGTAACTTGGTAGAGGTTGTCACCAGAGGTCGCAATTCCCGCCAGCGTAAACACCGCGGCCCCCATCGCGACCATGACGTGGGTCCGCAGACCTGCCGACTGCCCTGCAAGCTGGCGTTCGGCGCCAATGATTGCGCCAAGTAATATCGCCAGCCCAACGCGCAGCATGTCATCAAAAAAAGTGGTTACGTCAAAACTTGCAACAGATAAAAGGGATGGGATTTCAATCATTGGAACGATCGGCCTTGCGGTGGACGTGACATTTTTTTTCAGCACCAAAGTTTGACGAAGGCTCGAGCGACCATCAAGTTTAGCAACACCCGCAATGAGGTATCGGGAGGTCGCCGAAAACAATTTCGTCATTGGCAAAGCGTTTCGCAATCCAAGATTGGATGCTCGATGTGAAATCGTAACCTCTCACGGCGGTCGGCGGAAGTGTAGCAACCTCTGCGACATCTCTGCGTTCGACTGGAGAACGATCATCCGGCTGTGCCGTAAATTAGCGAGCATCGGATCACAGATTTTAATTTGAGCAATCGCTCGCGCACTTGAGATCTTTTCTGGGAGTGAAAGCAAAGCCCTGCTGTTTGCGTTGGGACAATGGTGTAACATTGAATAAACCGATGGCGACGTTTTCTTCATATTGAAAATTAAAATAGGTGAAGACCGTGGACTGGCTGAACTATCACCACTTACTTTACTTTTGGACGGTAGCAAAAGAAGGCGGCGTTTCACGAGCAGCCGAGGTCCTGCATCTAGCACAACCCACGCTCAGCAGCCAGATCAAGAAACTTGAAAAGTCGTTGGGGGCACGATCTTTTCGAGCGGTCTGGCCGTCGCCTCGTGATGACGGAGACCGGACGGATGGTCTATCGCTACGCCGATGAGATTTTTGGGCTGGGACGTGAATTGACAGATGTCCTGCAAAATCGAACGGAAGAGGACCGGTCAAGATTCCTTGTCGGTGTGCAGGGGGCCTTGCCGAAGTTGGTCGCCTATGAGTTGCTGCGCCCCGCACTTGAGTGTGAAGAGAATGAATATCAAATCGTTTGCTTTGAGGGAAAACTGAACGAACTGCTTGGGGAATTGGCAATGCACCGACTTGATGTTGTGATTGCCGACCGCCCCCTGACCCCGGACAACCATGTGCGGGCTTTCAATCACCTGCTAGGAAAATGTGGCGTCACGGTTTACGGAACAAGCAAACTGACGCGAAAGTACAAAAAGAACTTTCCTGAATCGCTGGATTCCGCGCCGATGTTGCTGCCGACGCAGAACACGTCGCTACGACGACTTCTGGAGCAATGGTTCGACGACAACGGTATTCATCCGATCATCGCGCATGAGTTCGAAGACAGCGCTGTTCTCAAAGTATTTGGGCAGGAGGGACACGGGTTATTCATCACACCAACTGCGATCGAAGATGACGTTTGTAAGCAGTATGGGGTCAAGGTCGTTGGCCGGCTGCCGAAGATTGTCGAGCGTTTCTATGCGATCTCGATCGAGAAGCGCCTGAAACATCCAGCCGTAGTGAAAATTTCCGAATCTGCGCGCGATAATCTCTTCGGTGCGGAATGATCTTTTGAACCTGTCCAAACCGTTGACCGTCCGGTTCTTCCATTCGTCAATTTGTCAGCCCATCGAAATCGCTTTAAAATCACAATGAAGAACTCAAATTAAGAGGATCGACAGCGCGAGTGCGCGTTGCACCGCTTGCCGAATTCTATTGCCGCCTCCAATTGCCGTATTCAGGAGTTCCCACACACATCGAACGTGAAAGCTGTTTAACCACCGTTTACCCTTTGCTTCATTCGATTAATATCGCTGACGTTGCCGATCACCAGCAGCACGTCGTCGACACAAATGGTTTCTTCCGGCTTGGGGTTGAATCTGAAATCACCCGCACCATCCTTGATG
>CAZDBE010000283.1:0-7515 GCA_964503675.1 uncultured Pirellulaceae bacterium
CGGGAAAACGGGAAGGTCAAGCCTTATGTACAAACAGTTTCTAGCGGTCAATCTCTCCTTCTTGCTAGTGGCTTCAATGTCTTCGTCCGCGTACCTCGGTCTTGCCGTGTTCGTAACGGTAGCCACGTTGGAATGGTTCTACCGAAATTTCTTACTACCGAAGTCCAGCATTCTCCGACAGGGGCTCAAATGGGAAATGATGGCTTGCCTTAGCGTCGTCGGCATCGCCACCCTGACCTTGGTTGCCCTTACGGAAGTGCGCGAAGAACTATTCGTACGACTGGATCGGCTCATCTTCAGTAAATCGGATTCTTTGTCCTATGAAGAACGATCGATGTGGAACGAAGTGTCTTTAAATTGCCTTTTTCAGACAAGTGGAATTGGATGTGGGTTGGGAGGCAGTCGCGCGTCCAACCGTGTCGTGTCAGTTTTTAGCAACGCCGGAGTTCTTGGTGGACTGCTGTTCTATGGGTTCTTGGTTCAATGCCTATTCCGTAGGGCAGGGGCCATTGCCTCGAACATAAATGTGATGCATGCGATCCGATGGTCCTTTCTGCCAATTTTCACACTTGAATTCTTAGTGGGAACAACTCCTGACATGGGGCTTTCAAATGCGTGGATGTTTGGGATGGCCAGCGCGGTCGGCCTTGAACCGTTTAACAGAGCTCTCAGCCATGAAGCCGTCCATACGGCACAGCCTCAGAGCGAGTTGTCTCGTCAGAACACTAACACCATTGATACTTTTGGATTGTCGACCTCAAACCCGAGTTAGAAAAATGTATTGCACCAATAATTTGATCTATATCCACGTTCAGAAAACGGCGGGTAGTCACATCGTTAAGCTTCTTGCCAGATTGTTCGCAGGAGAAGAGACAGGCAAACACAATGCCGCCACGCACCAACAGATCGCTCGAGGGCATCTTTTCCTCTCGTCGATAAGGAACCCTTGGGACTGGTATCTCTCTCTTTGGACCTATGGGCGCCAGCAAAGCGGTGCATTCGCGTGCCGATTGACTCAGAAGAATTTGCTCTATCCGTTAAAGTCCTCGCTGGCCGATCCGATGCGTGCGGCAAGTTATTTTTGGAATGAGATTCAAAAGGATACGAGCCAATGGGGGGCGCTCTATAACGACCTCGATAGTGTGTCAGCGTTTCGAAACTGGCTGAAGGCAATCCACAGCCCAGAGAATCGATTCTCAATGGGAGACGGATATGCAAAAAATCGACTCTCAACAGAAACCGGATTCTTTACTCACCGTTACCTAACTCTTTGCTGCAAGAATCTGAACGTTCTTCACTCGGCCGATACAAATCCCAGTTTCGATTTCCTGAGGGACTTCGAACGTGATAATTGTTACATCGACAAATTCATCCGACAGGAGAACCTCGAAACAGACTTCATTGACGCGATAGGTACGGTTCGAGAAATTTCCGAAGCTGAAAAAGAGATGGTGTTCCACGCCAAGAAAACCAACTCGTCGCGGCGGACGCGGCGACTGGAGGAGTTCTACGATGAGGAGACGGTTGAACTCGTGCGAAACCGAGACCAACTGTTGGTTGAGAAATTTGGATACGAATTTGGAAGTGCAAAATGAACACATTAAAACGCAAGCTGACTTTGGTTACCGGGCTGCCTCGATCCGGCACGACGGTACTGGGCGACATTCTTGCAACGGCAAAGAGCTCGACTTCTTTATATGAACCGATGAACTTCCAGTCCGGAGACTACAGGTTCGACGCGAGCTTTCCCGTTCCAGGTAGTGCAGATTTTTCGAAGTCGGATCTTGATTGCTTTCTAGAAGACTTGCGAAATTGCAAGCTCGATCTGAGACTGGGGATATTTCCTCACGATCGATGGTTAAAGGCGTTGGGTAAGATCATTACCGGTGGGAGATCTAGATTCAGCTACCTCAAAAGTCGCTTGTCGCCGTTTTCAAACAATATTGTTTGGAAAGATCCGTTTGCACTTTTTTGTGTTGATGATGTTGAAGAGGCGGACATCGAGGTCGCTGTTGCTTACCGCCCACCCGAAGCCATCGCTGCAAGCTACAAGCGTTTGAATTGGTCTTTCGATACGCAGAATCTTTGTACGCGACTATTGGAGACCCAAGTCGGACAGGAAATTGTTAGCACGCATGCGCTGGACCTAGATTTGACTGCAGGTATTTCAAACCCAGTCAAGGGAGCTGTTTTTTTGTGGATGACCAGCGCTCGAATGATTCTAAATTCGCTTAACAATGGTTCGGAGCTGTTGTTGGTGTCAACTGGCGATTTGCCGAACAACCCCGAAGCGACCTTTCAACGAATCTTCGATAGGTTGGCCCTTCAACCAACAACCAAAACCCACCGAACGATAACGCAACGTTTCGCGATTCAAGAGAATCAACAGACTGTCCCAACAGGGCATCCGCACACGCGGAAAAGGAATCTGAATTCCGTCAATACATACTGGAAGGAAGTTTTGACGGTTCGGGAATCAGAATATGTGCAACTGCACTGCAACGAACTGAGAGAGCAGCTGGAAGCGAACCTCATTCCCTCAAAGGACTAGATCATGTTTGCATCACTCGCTGACGAGAACGCGCACAACTTGGCTCAACACATAGATGACACGGGTTATGCGGTCGTAGAAAATTACTTTTCAGACGAGGCTCTTGCGGCGATCGGTGCCAAGGTTGAAGCCAACATTGATGATTCGTGGAACGTTTTAGCCTCACCAAGGTCAACTGCTGAAGATGAAGGGTTTCTTGATCGCTGGAAAAAGGCTCCGGAGTTTCTCGCGCTTTGTAATTCCCTTGCCTGCGAAAGCTATGCAAATGAGTTTCATCCGAAAACGAAACAAACTTTGCGGGTTCTTCATGGTCAAAGCTCGTCAATTCACTCACGCCAGTTTCATTACGATTCCTACCTCGTTACTGCGATTCTTCCGCTTGTCGCGCCAAAGGAAACTGGAAGTTGCGATCTTTATCTGATACCCAATTCTCGTCCCCATCGGAAATGGTATATAAGTAATGTGTTTGACAAGCTTTGGGTCGATTCCCCAGTTATGCAGCGACACCTGAAACGAAAACTG
The DNA here is from genome assembly GCA_964503675.1 of uncultured Pirellulaceae bacterium. Taxonomy (GTDB): domain Bacteria; phylum Planctomycetota; class Planctomycetia; order Pirellulales; family Pirellulaceae; genus Mariniblastus. Next base: position 3,074 of record CAZDBE010000283.1, read on the forward strand.
TTGCAGTCGAAGTTGACTAAGGTCGAAATGGTCCCGGGCAATTTATACTTTTTCTGGGGGTATCGAAGCCTTCACGCCAGTGAGAGATTCGAACAGTCCGGAATAAGGTGTACTGCGGTGATTCACTATGGTCTCTATCACAGTCAGCAATTGGAAAAACTGCGGCAGGCAGCTACCAAGGATGGGGATGGAGAAGCCGCCAGTGATCATTAAGTGGACTGAAGATCAGTAAATTCTTGTTCCAGTCCTCCGACCGGCGAAAGCTCGGCTTCGGTCAAGCCTCTCGGATCTCCGTAAGCGCTTATGTATCCGTACTGTGGGGATCCGAACTTGGTATCGGAGTAACTGAACACATCCTGCCGACTGATCCCATTGACGATCACTCCTTGAATTTTCTCATGTGCCGACCGAATCAGTTCCAGTGCTTTCAGTGAGCTTGCCTGAACACCTTTGCTGATTCGCACAGTAAGAAAAATCATGTCGGCGTAGTGCGAGACAACTTTTGCATCTGAGACCGGAAGAATCGGAGGAGTGTCGAGAATAATGAAGTCGTATTGGCTGCGAACGTCTTCCAAAAATTTTGGAAGCTGACTGCTACTGAGAATCTCGGAGGAATTACCGTACTGCTGTCCCGAAGTCAGAAGTTCAATCGATTGATGGAAATCCAGCATTACGACGGCTTCTTCAAAGGGGATATGTCCCAAAAGGACATCGGTAAGCCCGGGACTGGCTGGTGCGACGGAAAATTTCTCGTGCAGAACGGGCCTTCGTAAATCACAGTCAATCAGTAACACGCGTCGTCCAGCTTGAGCCAAAACTATTGCGAGATTAGAGGCGACGAATGACTTTCCGTCGCCCATCGTGGGGCTTGTTAACTGGATGATGTTCCCGTGGTGTTGACTGGATTCAAATAGAATCTTTGTTCGCAGCAGCTTGAACATTTCCGCAGGCTCGGAATGTGGATGATGAAGTGTAATCACGTCACTAACAACTGATTGGTGCTCTTTCGATTTAAGTCGCCTCGTGTCGAACTGGCCGATCTCAGCGACCACTGGAAGACCCATTCTATCACTTACCTCTTTTGAGGAATAAAACGACTTCTCGTTTGCTTCTTTGAATAGGGCAGCACAAACCCCAAGAAGCGAACCTAGCACCATACCCAGCGGTAGGAAGATCTTCAGCTTCGGATGAACCTTGATTCCCGTGGCAGGGAAGTTGATCAACTCCACCTGTCGGCGTTGAGCATCCTGCAGAACTCCTAATTCAATTGCATGATCGGTCATAGTCATGCTTTTCTGCGTGAGCGCCATCTTTTGGTTCAACAAGAAAGTCAAGCGATCGCAATCCCTTTTGATTTCCAGCGATTTTTTCTTTGCGACTCGCATCGCAGCCTCCAGTCGTTCTTGATGCAAGCTGATTAGCGAAAGTCGGTTGTTGATGTGTGCCACGGCACTGGCGTAGAAGTCAATTTCGGCACCGTCCTCCTCTACTGAATTAGAGCCGAAGATGGCCAATAAGTGTTGACGGCGAACGCGTTGGAGAATTTCGATTTGCTGACCAGCATTTTTGACATCCGGATGGCCGACGCCGAAACTGCTTTTCAGTTCTTGCTCACGGAGTTGTAGGGCCACCAGTTCTTGTTGGGTTTGAGAGTAGTGTCGCAACGGCCCTTTTTGAAACTGATCTAGCGAATCGAGCACGACGTCTTCAACGTTCTGGTTTTGGCGTCTGGCATCTTCAATTCGTTGCAGAAGCGATTCAAGTTTTACCTGCTCGCTATTCTTTTCATGGATCTCGTCTTGGATTTTCACGACCTGCTGCTGGAAGGGGTTGACCACCTTACCGTCTTCCGACTGCAAATCGGGCTTGAACTCAAGTTTGTCGATCTCTGCTTGGGTCGATCTGATCTCTGACTGGTTGTGTTCTTTCATTTGTGTAATCGTTTGCACGTTTTGGCCGTCCGCTTTAGAGGCCGAGTCGCCGACGAATTTTTCGAACTCTGAAATGATCGTTGACAACAACTCCAGCGACTCGTCAGCGTCGGTGCTGGAAAGTCCGATGGTGATCACTCCAGATTCAGCTTTCTTATCCGAAGACCGCACATACAAGTTTTCCTTGATCACTTCGGCAATCTCCTCCTCGGGCGGTAGATCTCGCAATGACGGGAGATTATCGATGCCGCAAGCCTCAATCGCCGGGACAATAATCCGATCGCTTCTTAGGATCTCAATGTACTTCTCCAAGCCAAGGTTCGGACTGGCATTGTGCGGAGAAGTATCGCGTGTCGAAATGGTGTTGATACCCGGCTCGTCGATGAACAGCGCAGCTGACGATTCGTAAACTTTCTGCGCGTAGACACAGTAGACTGCGGCGGCCAAAATTCCCGCCATCATAAACAAGCCGATGGTTTTCCAATTCCGGCGTAACATGCCGAGAACGTCGAAATAGGAATCACTGCTGTCAAAGCTCTCTGGCGAGGGCCGACTGGCGCGGTTGTTGGATGAAAAACTATTCATCGATCGCTCTCTCAAAAAGTTCTCGGTTTTAGATGGCTGACTTGGCCATATTCAACCTCTCATGAGTTGCAAAAACCGAACCAGAAGACGAAGGTCAAACACAAATTCATCCAATTCTTTGTGACAAACGAGCCAATACAAAAGCATCGCGCTAACGTCCCTTAATCAGAACTAAGGTCCTAGATCTGTCTCTTGTAGGAATACCCGTGCGACACACCTCCGTTTGCGGGACTCGCGAAACAGCGCATGGTCAAATTGATTCACAATTCTGCACTTTTTTCCAGCAATCCCGTGGCCGCTTGATCAGCTTTTAGGCAGCCGAATCAGGCGCTCTTAAAGTAGGTTGCAGTGCTGTTTGGACGAACCGACTGATAAGAAGGTCAGGTCGAGTGTTATCTACCGACAGTAGACCATCGAAACGGAGTATGTTACTTTCGTGTAAACATCCCTAACACATTTGTTGACGATCAAAGCATGCCTGAAATCAAAACCTACGCCGACAACCCTGCCGTTGCAGCCGAATTCGCCAAGTACCTTTGCGACTGGATCAATGCCCAGACTCAGGACAAAATCACCGTCTCTCTCTCCGGCGGTAGTACACCAAAACTTTTGTTCCAAGTGTTGGCTAGTGAGTTTGCCGAAGCGGTAGACTGGTCCAAGGTCCATTTCTTCTGGGGCGATGAACGTTGTGTCGGCCCCGACGATGCGGAAAGCAATTACGGCGAGTGTAAAGCGTTGTTTCTGGACAAGATTGCCATCCCATCAGAGAACGTGCACCGAGTTTTGGGTGAGAATGATCCGGCTGAAGAGGCAGTGCGCTACGGAGACGAGATCCGCCAACATGTTGCCGCGGGTAGTGATGGGCTGCCGGCGTTCGACCTAATGATTTTGGGAATGGGTGGCGATGGTCACACGGCGTCCATTTTTCCTTACCAGATGGAGTTGATGAAATCTGAAAACATCTGTGAAGTAGCAGTGCATCCAGATTCGGGACAAAAACGTGTTACGATCACCGGCAACGTGCTAAACGCTTCCAAGGCCGTTGCGTTTCTGATTACTGGCGGTGGAAAAGCAGAAGTATTGAAGACGGTTGTCGAGAAAACGGGAACTGAGTATCCGGCAACGCATATCCAACCCTCCGGAAGTTTGACGTTCTTCTTGGATGAAGCGGCAGCGGCTAAGTTGGTATCGTGAGTTCTCGTAGCCGTTCTCGCAAGAGATTGGAACACGGCTTTTATCGTCTTCAAAGTCTTGTGACTTCGGCTAATCAGCGTTTGGTCTACTGTCCCGCGGCGGCTTCGCCTTGTTCGTCATCATCTTTGATGGCGGCCGGTCGCATCGGAGCCGAATCGGTACCGGGGACCAACAATGGCCCGGGCGAGTTGTCGTCGATGATTTGCTTTAGCTCGACACTTTCGACTGATTCGACTTCAATTAAGCGATCCGTCAGCGCCACCAAAGCGGCTTTGCGCTCTTGCAGAATCTTGCGAACACGCTCTAAGGCTTCGTCGATGATGCGGTTGACTTCAGTGTCGATTTCGCGGGCCGTTTCTTCGCTGTACATGCGGCTGGAAAGAGCTCCCGACGATCCGGCGAGAAACGGACTGCTGCGATCTTGCTTAAAATTTACCCGTCCCAGATCGCTCATGCCATACTGCATCACCATTGATCGCGATATATCAGTGGCGCGTTCCAAGTCGTTGGACGCTCCGGTCGAGATATCTGTGTAGATCAATTCTTCAGCCAGCGTCCCGGCCAAGAGGATCTGCAACTCGCTCTCAAGTTCGCTCTTGGTCATCAAAAACTTATCTTTGGTTGGGCGTTGCATCGTGTAACCGAGTGCCGCCAATCCGCGATGAATGATGGAAACTTTGTGTACCTGGTCTGTGTTTGGAATCACAAACGCAACCAAGGCATGTCCTGCCT
>CAZDBE010000284.1:0-7494 GCA_964503675.1 uncultured Pirellulaceae bacterium
GTGCAACTGGTCGACATCATTTTGCAAGTGCTTTGACATAACTATCCAAACTTTCCAGTGACGTAGTCTTCAGTTTGTTGCTCTTTGGGCCGGGTGAAGACGTCTTCGGTGGCGCCTTCTTCTACAATGCGGCCTTCGAAGAAGAACGCCGTGCGATCGCTGCAACGCGCCGCTTGTTGCATATTATGCGTGACAATCACAATTGAGTATTGTTCGCGTAACTCAAAAATGAGATCTTCGATCCGCGAAGTCGAAGCCGGGTCCAGCGCCGAACAGGGTTCATCCATCAAAAGAATGTCCGGTCCGACAGCAATTGCCCGAGCGATACAAAGTCTTTGCTGCTGTCCGCCAGACAATCCCAACGCCGATTTGTGGAGTCTGTCTTTAACTTCATTCCAAAGAGCCGCTTTTTTCAGCGCCCATTCGACAAGGTCGTCCAAATCCGATTTAGGCAGTTTGGCAAAGTGCAAACGAGGGCCAAACGCGATGTTGTCGAAAATCGACTTTGGGAAAGGATTCGGCTTTTGGAAGACGATCCCAATCCGGCGGCGAAGGGCGACGACGTCGGTGGAACGTGCGAGAATGTTAATGTCTGGAAGAGCCAATTTACCCGACGCGCGAGCGCCGGGCACGATATCGTTCATCCGGTTGATCCACTTGAGCAGTGTGCTTTTGCCGCAGCCGCTAGGGCCAATGAACGCGGTGACGCGATTCTCAGGAATATCCAGTTTGAGATTGTGCAGTGCTTGGAAATCTCCATACCATGCACAGAAGTCTTCCATCGAAATGACACTAGGAAGATCTTCGGCCGGATCTGAATCAGAGGAACTCGCTAGGAACTTAGATTGCATTTTGGATTTCATTTTGGTTGACATCTTCGGCTGCAATTTTGGTTGAGATACTTGATTAGTCAATTTGTACACCCGAAGAAATAAAAATGTGCATTACGAAAGTTGTTTCTGTGCAATCTGACGCAGCAAGATAGCCACTGAATTAAACGCAAACAGAACTAACAGCAACACGATGATGGCTCCCGCCGCGACGTGTTGAAAGTTGTGCGGGTCCGCGTCGTTGACCGGTTGGCCGGCCCAATAATAGATCTGTAATGGAAGGATCGAAAAGTCATCCATCAAATGTTGAGGCCCCATCGAAATCGCAACGATTCCTGAGATCATTAGGATCGGCGCGGCTTCGCCAATGGCGCGGCTCATCGACAAAATACACCCTGTCATGATTCCTGGAACTGCAGCCGGTAGAGTCACGTTGCGTACGGTTTGCCAAGGCGTACAGCCGAGGCCTTGAGCACCCTGGCGCAACGACGTTGGAACGGCGCGGAGGGCTTCCTGGGTCGAAATGATCACGACGGGAAGGATCACCAGCATCAATGTCATGCTTGCAGCAAGGACCGACCGCCCAAAAGGCAAACGAAACGAGTACCAAGCGTTTTCGGCGACCAAACCTCCATCGGAGTCGCTAAACAATGAAACGGCAAGTGTCGCGTCGTCTTCGGGAAAATCGTCGTCGTCACCGATAACGTTGAGTTTGACTTCTGAGCCATCGGACTTGAGTGCCGTCATGCCATCGGTAAGCGTCAGTTGTTCGTCACGGTCGGCGACCGGTAGGAAAACGACTTGCATTCCTTCGGTAACATACTGTCGTTTGAATTGGGTGCCCAACTCAAAAAATGGCTCGTTGGGGCTTCCAAATAAACCAAACATTGTGGCAAACACTGTCATTCCTAGGATGCCGTAAACGATTGACGGAACGCCAGCAAGATTGCTGATGTTGAGCTGGAGCATATCAGAGAGCCAGCGAAGAAGTCTATTTGACGGTTTGAATTCTTCGAGAAAGATTGCAGTCCCGACTCCAAGCGGTAAAAAGAACGCGCTGCAACCGAGGCAAACCCAGATTGATCCTAAGAGGGCCGGTCCAATGCCGGCTTCGCGTGCGCCCGGGGCAGGGGGCTTGGAGAGGAACGACTTGTCGATCGTTTCTTGAAGCTCGTGCAACTCTACTTGTCTGGCTGCCAGCGCTTGAGCGTCTGAAGAATCAGGGGTGCTACTTGCCAGCTTACCTTCAATTTCGCTCAGCTCGGAAATGATGTCATCCTGAGGAGGATTGAAAGCGGGCATGCCTTGGTAAAAAATTGACAACATCAGGATCAGCAAAATGATGACAGATGAAGTCGAAGTCAGAACGCAAAGCAGCCAAAACAGCCGATTGGAATTGGCGCGTTTTGTTGGCGAAGTCGTTGGGAACTCATTGAAATTCGGTGGCGGTGTCTCGTTAATCGTACGCCTCCTGGAATCGTCGGCGAACGATGTTACCAATCACGGTAAGGGTTAGCGTGATGAAGAAAAGCACCAACGCAACAGCGTAGATTGAATAGTAACGAACATCGAAATTGGAAATATCACCCGTGGCAGTTGATGCCATATGACCGGTCATTGTTTGAATCTGTTGCCGCGGGTCGATGGTCAAGTTCGCTAACGCTCCTGCCGCCATCGCGACGATCATCGTTTCGCCAATTGCCCGGGCGGCTGCCAACAGAAAAGCGGAAATAATTCCTGATAGCGCGGCAGGTACAACCACTTTTAAAGATACATCGAACTTGGTCCCGCCGAGTCCGTAGGCAGCTTCTCGGAGTCTGCGCGGAACAGCCCTCAAGGCATCTTCGGACAGCGAAGCGACGGTCGGTAGGCAGAGAATACCAACAGCAATTCCGGCACTGATCGCATTGTAAAAATCTACTTGGACTCCAACCGCTTGGAGCGCTGGTGTGATTACTACCAGCGCAAAGAATCCATATACGACGGTAGGAATGCCAGCCAGCAATTCCAAAATCGGCTTGAGCACGTTGCGCAACCGCTTCGGGGCATACTCGCTGAGGTAGATTGCAGTGACCAATCCCAGTGGCAATGCAACGCACATGGCGATTACGGTAACCCACATCGTGCCACAGATCAGCGGCCAGATTCCGAAGAGTTTTTCGTTGCCCAGTGTCGGGCTCCACTTGAGCCCGAATAAAAAATCGACAACGCTCGTTTCAGGCATGCTGAAGAATTGAACTGTCTGTCCGACTAGCAAGCAAACAATCGTAACTGTAATCAGTAGCGTGAAAGCAGTGCAACTTGCCAACGCCGCCAAAATGAACCACTCACGAAACCGAGTCGTCGCCAATGAGCGAAATTGGCGACGCTGGAGAACGGCTGGTTTTTGATTGACGGTGGTGTCCGCAGATGCCATTAATTCACCTTGAGAGGAAAGTGGGAAACAGCCCACTTACTGTCACGAAATTATAGAAAGCGTCTCTCAGAGCACCATGCAAAATTTCATCGAAACCGGCAACTATTTGAGCAAATTCTCAACAGTATAAACCTCAGATAAAGAACCCTCTTTCTTGGCGGGTTTCCCATCCTTCGTTTCCCAGAAATGTGTACCCACTTTTCGGGTTTTGAAGTGAGCTTTGGCCGCATCGCCCATTTCTTTTGGGAGACCTACGTACTTGACTTTCGCAGCAAGTTCTGGTGCGTTGTCGAGGTAGTAATTCACGAAGACTTTAACCTCTGGTCGTCGTGCAGATTTACTGTTTACGTAGATGAACAGCGGACGCGAAAACGGAGCGTATACTCCTGATTCGATGTTGGCTGCAGAGACTTCGACTGCTTCGCCTGAGTCAGGATTAACGATCTTAACGCCCTTGAGTTTGTCTTGGTTGGCGAAGTAGTAAGATGCGCCAAAGAAACCAATGGCCCCTTCAGTTTTTGCAATTCCCTGAACAAGAACGTTGTCGTCTTCACTGACTGACATATCATCACGCATCGAAGAATCCGATTTGCCAACGACGACTTCTTTGAAGTAGTCGAAGGTTCCCGAATCGGTGCCAGGGGAAAAGATTTTGATTTCAGTTGCCGGCCATGCTTCATTGAGGTCTTTCCAAGTCTTGGCGTTTGTGAAGCTTCCATCTTTTGAATCAGCGAGGAAGATTTTTTTAAGTTGATCGACAGTCAATTGCTCAACGAAATCATTTGACTTGCCGACAGCGATTGTTAATCCATCATAGGCAACTGGAAGTTCTATGAACGACACACCGTTCGCTTTACAACTTTCGAATTCCTTGTACTTGATTGGCCGAGATGCATCGGAAATATCTGTTTCACCTTTGGTAAATCGTTTGAATCCACCGCCGGTACCAGAGACTCCCACAGGCACTTTGACTTTCGGGGCAATTTTTCGAAAGCCAGCATCGGCTTCAATGGTGATTGGAGCCACGGTGCTCGAGCCGTCAATGTTGATGGTGCCTTCAAGGTCCTTCAAGCCGGATTGAGCTTCAGCGGTTGGCGCTGTGAAACAACAAGTGGCAATCGTTAATGCAAGTATTGGTAGAATCTGTTTCATGTTTTTTGCCGCAAAGGGGGTCAGTAGTGAGGTTACTTGGAAGTTCGAGATCAGGACGCCGGAGCCACATGCTCTCTGTGTTTGCGGAGGATACAAACCGATTGTTAAGATGGCGTTAACGATTCTTAAAAATTGAATGAATTACTGCGGAGAGAAGCAAACGGGGGAATCGACCGCATAAAATCGCTTTTCCGGTACGACCACTAGTCTTTCTTTAATCAACCGTTTTGACCGTTTTTCTCAGCGGGAAAGGCATGCCACTCGCAGGCCTGACAGGAAGCGAGGATTCTAAGAGATGAAAGTTCATAGGAATTTAATTAACTAGAGTGCATGCTTTTCAGGTCAGCGGAGGGCAATCGGATTTCGAATTGGCAGCCTTTCCCCAATTGACTTTCTAGATGAACCGAGCCGCCAAAGGACTGAGACAAATGTTTTACGATTGCCAGTCCAAGCCCCGTTCCACCCATGTCGCGCGATCTTGATTTATCAACGCGATAGAACCTTTCAAATACGCGCGCCTGTTGGTCTTTCGCGATCCCGATTCCAGTATCTGACACACGAATGATCGCTTCGTCTTGGGCTTCGATTGTTGAGAGCGTAACTGTACCGCCGTCTAGCGTATAATGAATTGCATTGACGAGCAGGTTCTTAACCATTGTATTAACCGCAGCAGCATCGGCGCGAGCGATCGGTGCCGGATCAATCAATTCGAGACTTAAATTGAGTCCATGATCTTGGATGAGCTTTGAGAATTGTTCAACTGCGGAGTGACAAACCTGATTGAGATCAACATCAGAAATTGAGAATGCGTTTTCGCCGGATTCGACTTTGGCAAGTAGAAGCAAATCCTGAACTTGTTGGTTAAGTAGCTCTGCATGGAACTCAATTTGTTTCACAAAATCGACGCTCTTTTCTTTGTCGTCGATTGCCCCCATCAGCAGCGTTTCGGAGTACGCTTTGATTGATGCAAGCGGGGTTTTGAGTTCATGTGAAACGTTGGCAACGAAATCTCGTCGCATCGTTTCGAGCTGCCGCAGCGCGGTAACATCATTCAAGACGACGACGACACCGGGGCGATCTTCGTCGGCCAAAACGGAGACGCGTGCGCTAAGCGTTTTTTGTGGCTTGGTCAGTGTTTTGAATTCCGTTTTGGAAAATTTCCGGTTTGCCTGCGTCTGCTCGACTGAAGTGAGAAATTCTGGAATACGAACGATTTCGAACAATTGTTTATCAACAATCTCAGGCCGCGTTAGTTCGAGCATTTTACAGGCAGCACCATTGGCCAGCATGACTTGGCCATCGGATTGGATTGCAATGACGCCCTCTTTCATACTTGAGAGGACCGAATCTAGATGACGGTTGTTTTCGACAAGTCGCTCTTCACGCACGATCAGTTCGCTTTTCATTCCCTCAAATGCGTCGCCCAGCTCACCCCATTCATCGGCTTGTCTCGTTAGATTAAACGAGGCTTTGTAGTCGCCAACACCAATGCGTTGCGCCGCTGCTGCAAAAAGCCCAAGAGGCCGCATATACCTCGCAGAAAAGAATGACATCAGCATCGCTGTCAGGCCGCCGAGAGCAATTGCAAAGAGCCAGACATACCTTTGAATAGAGGCAATAGATGAATTGATGGTTACCGCTGGTATGGCAACCCGCACATAGCTCGGGCCAGTTGTGTCGACGGCATCCATTTTACGAGCGAAATACATCATCGGCTTTTCAAGAGTTGCGCTATATCGTTCAGAAAAACCAGAGCCGTTGGCTTTGGCTAACAAAACTTCTGTGCGTGTTGCGTGGGAGCCGATGTCGCGGTCTCCAGTGATCGAGTCAGCAACAACGGAGCCATCAGGCTTAATCAGCGTGACACGCGTCTCTGCTTTCTCCCCGATGCGTTTTATATGAGCCGGCAGCGTTGTGTCCTCAATTCCACTTTCGAGCTCATCAATATGCTCCGCAAGGAGAAGTGTCATTGCACCCATTTTTGATTTGGCTGCAAGAATCATTTGATCACGCGTGATCCGGCTAAGCACGAATACGAAAAATCCGGCAGCAAGCAAATGGAGAATTAGATACCCAACAAAGAAACGACGGACGGTACGTGGAAAATTCATGGAACAGAAAGGTCGACTTGTTTCAGCAACATAAAACCAAGGACTGGACCAACGCAGCGCCAGCAGGACAATTGAAGTTTAGCAGATTACTCGAATCAATTTCGCCCAATTCAAATCCCTTTTTACCCGCGACCTATTTGCCAATCATGGCACCTTTGAAAAACGTTCCTGAATGTGTTGGCTCATATTGGTAGCTTTTGATTAGCGACGGGGACCAGTCTGGATCAAAGACCCAAGCACACCAAGAAATCTTCTTCCCGTCGAGGTACTTGAGAATTGCGTTTCGAAATGTACCCTCATCAATGAAGTGCTCTTGATTGCCTTCCAAGTAGTAGCCTGTCTCGGTGACGAAGATTGGATAACGACCGGCAAGGAAGCCGAAGTGTTCTTCCCAATGTGGTTCTCTTGGCGGTTCACATTTACCGGGATAGGGATGCGCAACGTAAGCAACGCCAGGCCGGTCGATGGGGTTGTTTTTGAATTCGCGCAAATCGTATGACCAGTCAAAACCTCCGACCAGCGGAATGGCGTTTCCATCATTGGCGTAAATTACATCGACAATTGACTCAACAGTATTTTTCCATTGTGGCCAAGTACACTTGCCTCGTACGGCCTTATATACGCTTAGCTCATTGTATACTTCGTAGAAGGCGACTGTCGGATTGCCCTCAAAACGCTTTGAGATCACTTCCCAAAACGTGAGCGTTTCTTTTAGGCTCGTTCTGTATAGATCCGATTCGAACTCTTCTGTCCTCAGGTTGCCAATGCTGTGCCAGTCGATGATGACATACATTTCCAGTTCGCCGCACCACCTGACCGCTTGGTCCAAGAGTTTCAGATAGTTTTCAAATCCGCGTCTTCTTAGTCGCTGAGGATGCACTGGAATCCGGATTATGTTTGCGCCCCAGCTTCTTATTGCTTCGAAATGCTTCCTGCTCCATTGGCCGTCACCCGCGATTTTGTCGGGGTCGCCAATCGCCAAACC
>CAZDBE010000285.1:0-7454 GCA_964503675.1 uncultured Pirellulaceae bacterium
CGGAACGGAGCGATCTGTACGAAGTAAAAAGGTAGCTCGGGGCTAGAGAAATGTTGCCGCCAATCTCCGATCAGGCACTTCAACAAATTTCCATACTGTTTACCTCGGCCGACATTGGTCTCACCCTGATACCAAATGATTCCTTTAACAGGATAGACAGTCAGCGGTGAAATTATTCCGTTGAATAAACTTCCAGGACGGTTGGGTGCTTCGGGATCTTCGTTTTCTTGCCAATGAGACAACAGAGGAGCGAGGGACGTGTCGGTCTTGAGAGATTCTTCAGAGCACCATGCCTCGCAGGTCGAACCGTCAACTGATGCATCGATCAATCCGATTGGAGTTTTATCCAACGACTTACCTAGCTCACGGCCAAAGAAGTATGCGACGGCAGAAAAGTCTTTTACGCTTTCTGGCGAACAAATTGCCCATGGCAGCAACGTGGTGACGTCGTCAGCACGCTGAGTTGCGGCGGTTGCTGCAAGGCTGAACAGGCGAAGGCCTGTGTGCTTTTTTGATTGGGCAATTTCGGTTTCGGCGTTGAGCGCTTCGGAGACGCTCAGGCCCATATTGGTCTGCCCGGCACACAGCCAAACATCTCCAACCATCACATCGGTCAGGACGACTTTGTTGGTTTGATTCTGGTCCTCTACTTCAAGGCTGTAAGGGCCACCGGCAGTCGGGGTGTTGATAGAAACAGAAAAATTTCCATCGCCTGCAGCCACTGCCTTTGTTTCTTTGCCATTGAAACGAATCACCAGTGCCTGATTAGGTTCGGCAGTCCCCCAAATCGGAAAAAGGCATTCCTGTTGTAGCACCATATGGTCAGAAAAGAATTTCGGCAGCGTGATATCGGCAATCGCCAATCCAGTTGGCAGCGTCATCAACGCCGCCACCCAGCACAACCAGAATTTACTTAAGCCTGTTAGCGTAAGCCGACAACTGGAAATTTGGGAACGTCGTGACGCGAAACGGATAAGTCTGAGAACAGAGTGTTCACTGGCAGTAAGTTTCATTGAGGCAATCCGGTTGCATCTCGGGAGAGAGTCAGTCACGTTGTGTCGTCTGAAAACGCAGTGCAGTAGTTTAATAGAAGCGGTCGCTGTGCTCTACTGCCTGACACGGTTGTTTCGGTACACAATCCAAACAAATTGGAACCGCTCCATATATCGACGCTTATTGATTGGGCGGCGCTTCGCTCATTGACATTGGCGCAAGAGTTTTCGAAACTGGGTGGTTCGATGGATGAACCGGTTTCATCAATTTCCGCGTGCTCTACAGACATTTCAACCACGCGATCGCATCTCGGCCTTCCTAAATTTTCCGCAGCATCGGCAATTGTGAAGATTTTTCCCCACCATCCTTCGGTCGTAGACGGCAGACGCGTTGCCTTTTTCGGAAAGCTCGGCTCGATGAGTCGCCGGAGAGCCAAAGCGCTGGTGCGCCATCATGGGGGTTTTCCCACAGAGTCCATTGACGTGCGGTGCGATTTAGTCGTGTTGGGGGCAGAGGGAGTTGATGGGCAGAACTCCAGTTTTGGGCAACCGCTGCCAGATGATCTGCAGGGACAGGTTGCTGTTATCGATGAATCGGAACTCTGGCAAAAACTTGGGCTCGTCGATGACGAAATTGACCTAAGCCGCTTGTACACGCCGTCCATGCTGGCCGAATTGCTGCAGGTTCCCATCGCCAGCATCCGACGTTGGCATCGGCGCGGCCTGATCCACCCAGTTCGGCAGATTCAGAAACTGCCCTATTTTGATTTTCAAGAAGTCGCCTCAGCGCGAATGATCGCGCGGCTGGTGAAAAGTGGCGCAACGCCCGACTCGATCGAGCGCCAGTTGGTTGAATTTACTTCAACCGGGCATGATGGAACGGGTAAAACCGACTCCGTTGAATCAGCCGAAACGCAAGGCGCACGTACTCAGCGGCCACTGTCTCAGCTTTCGATCATCGTCGAAGGAAAAAACGTCTTGTTGCGAGACGGCGAGGGGCTCGTGGCGACCAATGGACAGAAGCACTTCAATTTTCTGGAGGCGTCAGATGGTGACGACGGTGCCACGATCATCCTTCCTACCAGCGATCAACTGGAGTCTGACGGTTCTCAAAACACGCCGCTTGTCAGCGTTGCGGCAGGTACCGAAGATGTGCTCGATGACGTCTCCGGCGGACAGTTTCTATCGTTCGAGGAGGAAGTCGCCGAGCTGCAACGTCGATCGGTTGAGAATCTTTCGCCCGATGAGCTGATCGAACTTGCGATCGGAGCCGAAGACGATGGGGATGAGGCGACGGCGATTGAGTTTTACCGGGCGCTCTCAATGTCTCATGGGCCGACGGCGCATTGTTGCTTTCGCATCGCTGAGTTGCTCTATCAGTGTGGCGATCTTGAAGCTGCTAGGGAGCGTTACTTTATGGCGATTGAGATCGATGAGGCATTTGTGGAAGCGCGGGCCAGTTTAGGGTGCGTGCTGATGGAGTTGGGGCAAAGTGAATTTGCGATTGCCACGTTTCGAGGTGCGCTTGATCATCACCCAGATTTTCCCGACGTCCATTATCATCTGGCAAGATTGCTTGACGAGTCCGGGAAAACGGATGCTGCGACGACTCATTGGGAAGCGTTTCTGCAACTGGCTCCCAAAAGCCCATGGGCCGAAGAGGCGCGAGACCGGTTGGAGTAAGTGTCGTTTCTCACACCGCAGACCAAATTTGAGCGCGGTAATGTGGTCGGCTTTGGGGTAACGCTTCCACTTCAACTAGAAGCAGTAAAGATGCTTTTCACCACGTACCAAAATGTGGTCGCCCATCGGAATCGGAGAGCCGATCACCGATTCGCCCAATTTGTGCTCGGATAAAATGTCCAAATTTCCCTTGGAAATGTCAGCTACGAACATGACGCCGTCCTCCCGAATCGCGTACAGCTTTTCTCCTGCAATCAGAGGCGAAGAGTAAAACTTATTCCTGTGCTTTGGGAATTTGCCAGCCCATTGAGTCTCGCCAGTTGCAGGATCGATGCATTCGAACTCACCCATGTCTCGCAGTAAATAAACCTTGCCGCCGAGCGTGGCAGGAGATGGAACGAACGTTCCGGTGTCGTTGCGCTTCCAAAGATGCCCGGTCTCGGTCATGTCGCCGCTTCCTTCAAGATTGACACCATATAGCAGCGGTAATCGGCGATCGTTTCTGCCGGCGGCGACTACCGCAATGTCGTTCAGCACAACGGGCGTAGCGATTGTTGGCCACAGTTCTGTTTTGTCCGGATTGAAATTTCCGCAAGACCAATACAACTCCCCAGTGCTTGCTTGGTGCAGAGTTAACCGCTCGGCTCCATACACTAAAACCGATTCCTTACCGCCAACGTCTAAAACAACCGGCGTCGCATAGCCGTGATCACCTTCACGCGGTGTTTCGAAATTGCGAGCAACTTTCCAGACCTCGTGTCCGTCTTTTTTGTCAAACGCTGCCACCCACGAATCACCTCCGTGCATGCGAGCCATAATGACGTGGGCTTTAGTCAACACGGGGGACGTACCGTGATCCCAGTACAATTCCGTTTTGCCATAAAGTTTGGTTAGATCCTTTTGCCAGCGCGTCGTCCCGTCAAGATTTACAGCGCACAGTGTGCCGCTTTTGAAATAGGCGAACACGGTACTGCCGTCGCTGACTGGCGACGCGTTGCTGCCCGAACCGTTACGATGCTTGCCGGTATCCTCTTGCCCCATGAAAGTTTGCCATAGCATTTTTCCCGATGGATCGAAACAGGCGAGAGTATCGCTTCCGTCGGACGGGACGGTAACAAGGATATTTCCATTGACAAAGATCGGTGTTGAGCAACCTTTGCCGGAGAGCTTCGCTTTCCAGACTGCTTCTTTGGGATCGAGAGAGGATGGGAAATTGTCGCCGGACACACTTCCTTCGTCTCTAGGGCCGCGCCAACTGGGCCAGTCAGTATGAGCAAGAGTGGATGTCTGTACGGCTAATTTCTTCGCCGACGGAGTCGTCTTGAGGGCTTGGCCGAGGGTTGTGTTTTGGAAAACGAAACAGGCACCAATTCCAAGTAGTCCCAACGCATTGATCGGTTTAAAAGATCGAATGTTCATCGTGTTACCGCTCATGAAACAAAAATTGAGGTGGAGTGAAACGAAATCAGTCTAGCGATTGAACGCTGCAGTTCAAAATCAGGCCGTCCTTTCAATCGGTTACACAGCTTATTCGGAGGATTCAAGCATGTTAGCAAAGAGTCCGGTTAGGAAAAAAAAATGGAGTTGAGGTCTGCTCAAACCGTTGTTTAACTCGCTTTTTTCCTGCCAATGGTATTCCATCTTACTAACAGCCCCTATAATCCAAACCGGACAGCGTCTTCCGGTACCACCATTGCGAATAAGAAGAAGACTCGCGGGGCGGATGAATTTTAGCCTGTTTCAGTTGTGTTGGAGTTTGGATTGGCCAAAACACTCGAACGCCACTTGTTTGTTGCTTTCAATTTCTTGCGGTTTGAAAGCAAAATTGCCCGATATGACCGCACGAATCAAAAAACTCTCTGATGAAAGATAAGGAACCCTGCCCATGTCCGTAAATATTATGTCGATGGTGAAAGACGCTGTTTCGCAGCAAGTTATGAACAAGATTGGAAGCATGATTGGTCTCGACCAGTCAAAGACTTCGTCAGCATTCGAAACTGCCGCCGGCTCAATCCTTGGCGGCCTGATGAACAAGGCTTCGTCACCAAATGGTGCAGAGGCAGTTTTTGGTGCAGTGCAAAAGCAGGATACAGGTATTCTCGACAAGCTTGGTGATCTGCTTGGAGGTGGCGAAGCGACCGACAATTTCCAGAAGCAAGGTGGCGGTATTTTGGATATGGTTTTTGGCGCTGGTAACCAGCAGGCTCAGAAAGCTGTCGGCAGTTCGTTGGGACTGGGTGATGGAGTGATTGGGAAACTGATGTCAATGGCTGCTCCGATTCTGATGGGAGTCATCGGCAACTACGTGAAGAGCAAAGCGCTCAACGCTGTTGGTCTTGGCAGCCTACTGGGTCAGCAAAAGTCTCATCTTGGTGGACTCTTGCCTTCGAGCCTAACCAGCAATTTAGGCTTCGGCAATTTGCTCAGTGGTGCAGGTGACGCTGCATCGAACGTGGCTGGTAGCGTCGGAGACGCCGCATCAAATGTCGCAGGCGCCGCAAAAGGTGCGGCTGGAGACGCGGTTAACGCAGGAGGCGGACTGTTGTCAAAGATTTTACCACTTGCGATTCTGGCGGCCATTCTCTTTGGACTTTGGCATTTCATTGTCGGTCCGATGATGGGAGGTGCAGGCGAAATGGCCAAAGATACCGTTGGCGCTGTTGGCGCTGTTGGTGACGCGGTCGGTGATGGCGTCAGTGCCGTTGGAGATGGTGTTGGAGCGCTTGGCAGCGGCCTGAAAATTCCGGGTTTTGACATGTCTGGCATAGATATGTCTGTTCTGGGTGACAAAAAGGATGCCTTGATGGGACCGATCGGTGAGATCACCGAAGGCTTTGGTGGTTTGGCCGCTGGCGGCGAAAGCGCAGCCACTGGTCTTGCTGACAAGATCGGCGGATTTGGAACTGTCCTCGAAGGTATGGGCATTGGCGACATGGGAGCCGCTCAAAAGACTGCTGTTGGTGGAATCTTGGGCCAGTTCTCAGGAGTAATCGAAGGTCTCTTGGCTAAGGTGCCGGCTCCTTTACAAGGAATCGTTAAACCAGCAGTCGAAAAGCTGATGGAAACCATCAGTGGTTTCGGTCTTTAAGAGATCGCCACGGAACTTCCGTTGACATGTAAAAACCAAGAAGCCCGAGTTATCCGACTCGGGCTTTTTTATTTATTGTTCTACCGAACCTTAAAAACAAACACTGCATCTTCGCTTTCCTGGTCGACCGCCATTGGATTGGCGATGTCGTAATCGAAATCGAATACTTCGATCAGTTCCAATCTCGGAACTTTGTCGATCAATCGTTCAAACTGTAGCCACGTGTAAGTGCGAAATTTTAGTTCGTCGACGATACGAAGCTTCTTGTCCGGAGTTTGCACGTCAAAGGCCATGCCAAGGGTTTCAATTCGCCGCCGCGTGTCGCGCTCTTTCAGCCACATGCTGCTGTCGACTCTTATTCCACCCTCCTCTGCACTCCAGTACTCTTCCTCGCAAGCGTCGATGCCGATGGGGGAAAGGTGAAAGCCAAGTACGTAGATGCCGCCTTTAACAATCGCGTCGGCCATGCAGTTCAAATGTTTTACGGCCAGTTTTTCAGTGTTTAGATGCCGGAAACTGTTAATCGTGTTGAAGGCGGCCTGAACCGGTTGATGCAATGTGAACTTAGTCATGTCCCCAACGACCGCTCGTTGTTGCAAACCGTGCATTGTCAGACGCTCATTGCAGAATTCGATGGCGTTCGCATTGAGGTCGTTTCCTGAAATTTCGTAACCGGCTTCGGCGAATCGGTGAATCAACCGGCCCGTTCCGCAAGCGGGCTCGAACAATCGCACGACCTCTGCTTCGGCGTATTGCTCAAAACAGGCTTCGAGGAAATTGAATTCTGGCTCCCATTCGGCAGCGAAAATTAGGTCGTAGTACTGCGGGTGGTCATAGATGCTCTCTTCGACTTCGATCATGCGATTTTTTGGTTACATAGGTGGTTGTTGCGGGGGCGGCCGAATCACCAATCTAACCAATCAAGTTCGCGGCGGCTATCACGTCAGCACAGGCCCGTTAAACTAGTCGGCTACCGCAGTTGCCCAACAATAGCGACTCTCCCATTCACAAGGCAAAGTATGGATCCGGCTTCACTTGCTGAAATCAAAAAGACATTGATGCGTATGGATCATGACGAGCTGCTGGACGCTTGCCTGCGATTAGCGCGGTTCAAGAAAGACAACAAAGAGTTGCTGACATATATGTTGTTTTTGTCCCACGACGAGCAAGGTTATGCGAACTATCTGTGCGGGATCATTGACGGCCACTTTGACGAGACCCCAAATGCTCACAAGAAAACACTACGAAAGATCATTCGCTGGATGAATAAATGCCTGCGGTTTTCTGGGGTTAAAGAGACCGAAGTCCAAGTGCGCATGCACTTTTGCCAAGCTTTACGCGACAGTCGAACGCCGTTTCGAAAACAGCGCGTGATGTGGAACATGTACGCTGGGCAAATCAAGAAGATTCGCAAGGCTATCGAGAAATTTCATGACGACATTAAAAGAGACGTGGAAAGAGAAGTCTCAAAATTGGAAACGTTCGGTTAGCCACGATTCTTTTTAACCATTGCCGGAAATTGGTACGTCGCTAAAATACCGGGCTTCCAAAAGTAACCCGTCCGGTGAAAACGGGAATCGTCAACGCATACTAATAGAACAACTACGAAAATTTTGTCATGGCACGGATCAACGAAAACTATTTGAAACTTCAAGCCGGTTACCTTTTCCCAGAAATCGGACGCCGAGTGC
>CAZDBE010000286.1:0-6258 GCA_964503675.1 uncultured Pirellulaceae bacterium
TCAGAACTGCGTCATTCCGCTGCGGCTTCTCTTTCTCCAGATCGGGAATCGTCGCCACGACCGATAGCGTCAACACGTCTTGGTCCGGGCTTTCTGGAACAGGTAAACTGAATCGAAACTCACCCTCTTCACTCGCCACAAACGTCCCCGTAAAACTTCCGGGTGAGGCTGCAGCGGGGTTCGAACGCAACGTCAGTGGCTGAGACAATCCGGAGGGCATTGTCGCAATCGCCTCTACCTGCGGATAGTCAAGCGGTTCGTCTTGAGCGTCTTTAAGAATAGCCTGAACAACAACCGTGTCACCCATCCAACAACGTTCGCGGTCGGTCAGCAGCACACCGCGCGTTGAGTCACGGTTCAATCTTCCTTGGCTGGCCCAGCGAATTAGTTTGGTGTAGTACTGCTGAAAGTAATCCACATCCAACCGTCTCACCCGCCACATTTCACCGCTGGCTTGAAAGAAGACGCGCCCCGCGCCGTAGAAATGGCTGGCCAAGTAGATTGGGAACGAGTCATCGATCGCCGTTTCCGGATCGCCAAAGTTGGCCAGCACATCGGCACCCGGTTTGGGATCGTTGACAGCGTAGTAACCGAAGACGCCTTCAAACTGAGCCCACGTTTCCTGACTGGCACCTGCCGAATCGCCAATCCATAAATAGTCAGCCGACCGGCCCGCGCGGCTGAAGTTCAGAGGGAACGGCGAGGTTCCGCCAAACCGTCCCAGCTTTAAAACGGCCGAGCCTTGGTTGTAAAATGACACTGGATAGATGCGGCGGATGATATCAATCTGTTCATCGCCACGCGGTTGGCGAGTCCACTGCGGCGTGTTGACCGGACCGGCGACGTTGATCAAACCACCGGCTTGGCCGGCAATCCATTTTTCCAGTAGCTGGGTTTGAGGCAACGAAAGTTGTCGCCAGTCTGGATCGAACGCGACAATGCAATCGATTTGATATAGCTCCTCCATCGTTTCGGGAAACGAGGTCAGCAGAACGTCAGACTCTTGATCGGCACCTTCGAGGGCCGATTGCAGCCAGACATTCAAAAAGATCTCTTCGTCTCGAAACAACTGATTGCGGAGAAAGCGAAACTCACGCGTCGGTCCGCCAGCGATCAACAGTACGTTGGTTTTTTGCTTGACAACCTCGACCAAACACCGACGACTGTTGTCTCGAAGGTCTAAGTCTTCCTCAAAGCTTTCTACACGGATCTCGTAGCGGCGTTTCCCTTCGCGATCCCTTGAGACATTGAATTCAACACTGGTAGGCGTACCATCGGTCAACAGTCGGACGTTCCGTTCATCCTCCAAGATCTCGGCCTCCGATTCCTGCTCGTCGACACTTAGCAACTGCACCCGCGCTGCGCGCCCCTCGAGTCCGTATGCTTTGATCAGCCCTTTCAAGAGAAAATTGTCGCCGGGAAAAACGCGCGAGGGAGATTGAAGTTCGGCGATCATGACGTTCTTCGGTTGATTGGGCGAGCCGATACCGATCGTGTAGATCGGGATTCCGGCGTTGCTAGCCGCCGCGGTAGCTCGGTCGATCGACATGCCGGCGTTACTTTGACCATCTGACAGCAAGCAGATTCCCGCGATCGGCCCGCCCTGTTCCTTGTTGACGATGTACTGAAGGGCCGAACCGATACGTGTCGACGCTCCCCTAGGCACAACGCTGTTAATCCAATCGTCCCCGTCGTCTGTTGTCTTCGATGACGTGACTGCTGTTTCAGTTGCCTCAATAGGCACAGTACCGTTTTCACTCGTTTGCAAGGGAGTGATCCCCATCACCTGAAGCAATCCGATGCGCGGTGCAGTGAGATCGGCAAGGGCCAGCACGAAAATTGAGAAGACTAAAGCCAGCGCACCGGCAGTAAAACGCCAGGAGCCGAACGCTGAAGGTTCGGGAGCTGATTCGTCTCGAGCAGGTGTCGAACGATAAAAGTGACCAACCATCATTGACAACGCCAGCAGCCCAATTGCTATTCCAATCGAAGCAATCGTCAACGATCTGGCTGAGTTCTTCGATGCCTCCTCTTTGGCTGACAGCGCATTGCTTTGATCGGTCGTTACAACTGGTTTCGTCTTAGGCAACTCCGCCAACAGCGTCGGTTGGTCCGTCTCGCTGAAACTGTAAATAGCCAGCGCATGGTTCTTTAGCAATGGTTCGGTCGCGCTGCCGCCAATCAATCGACTCACATCGTTGATGCGCGGTTGCGAAGTTTGTGGCGAGCCGCTGGTGGTGGGTGCGGCCGTCGCCTTTCGATCAGCCAATCCCATGCTCAGGCTGTCATCAATCAGGAAGACCAGACGCGACTCCTTCGTCAGACGCGTTTCGGAACGTTTGCCAAGACCCAGCACAAATAGAATTAGCGTTCCGATCGCGATCATACGTAGCGCAGTCAATAGCGTCGCAGCCGGGCGGTTCAAGTCAACCGAATCCTTGCGGTGAAGCCATAGCGTCCACGCGATCAGCAACACAAACGCCAGTGCCGTGACGCAAATCTGCCACGTCATCCCCATCGGCACCACGGGCTGGAGCTCAAAATAGGTTCGGGTGTCGGTTTGCAATAGCATTGCGGATAGTTCAAGCATGGTGAAAGGAAGAAAGGTACGCCAATAGAGGCTCGATCGCAAACACCATGAACAGCAACAACAAAAACAAGCGACTGAGTGAGGACGCCGGTTTCAAATCGGGTTCCGGATTGAATTGGTTCCAGTTGACCCACGTCGGTTGCACGGAGCTAAGACTTGTCAGCAACTGACCCGGGGCGATGGTTTCAAGATTTCCTTCTGCCGAGTCCACATTGATCGCGGCTCTTTCGACTGCCCAAGCGCCGTTACTTTCTTGAAACCAAAAGTCATAGACGCCGGGGAGTGTCAGGTTGGCTCGGCCTGCCGGATTGTAGGATGGCAATTCGGTCTGCAAAACTTGATTGCCATCGGTTGCGGTTAACTTCAGCGTACTCGACACGCGCTCTGCAGTTCCAGTTGTCGGAGACAGCAGCGTCACGTCAGGCAGAAACTGAGTCGCATTTTTCGCCAAGGTCAGCGGTGACGATAGTGTCAGATCTTTCGCTTGCTTCTTGCCGCCAGCCAAGTAGTCCTCCAGCAGCAACAAGATCGGCAGGAAAGTCGCGTTGCGTGACCAGTTGTTCCAGATCGGGCCCGCTGAGGTCGTACAGGCAACAATACGACCATCACCAAAACTACTTTCTACCATCAAAGGCCTACGCTGATTGCCGCGTACGGTCGCAATGGTTTTTGCGTTTGCCGGCGGCGACAGTAACCATTCACGTGTGGGGACAATCGCTTTTTCGACGTCAACCAAATCCAAGAGCGATGTCTTCTGGTTTAGTACCGGCGAGAAGATGGGGTGGTCCAGAGGCAAGAAATCAGCCGATGTGGCTTGCAGGTCTTCCTCGACGTCGATGGTCTGCTCTAGTTCGACCGGGAAAATTCCCTGTCCATCGCCAAACAACGTGTTGTAGAACGTGAGGCTTGATTTGGGGCCAAGAAAATATGCCAGTCCTCCGCCGGCCTGACAGAAGGACTCAAGTGCCCGCACCGCCGCATCGTCGAGGGCATCAATATCCAGCAAAAAGATTACGTCGTACTGGGATAATGTTTCGACATCCGCATCACGCAGAAACGATTTTGGTTGAATCTCCGGGGCAATCCCAGTCAGCTGATTGGGGTTCAGGGCGAGGCTGACGAAGGATGCGTGTTTCTGGTTGGCGTCATCGATAAGTAGCACTTGGGCTTTTTCGTCGATCGTGATGCTGCTGGAGCGCGAGTTGTCGATTGCGACTGCGTCGTCTGGGATCCGAACGGTGATGGAGTGTTGCCCCGGAGAAGAAAAGTACACCGGAAACAGTCGTGTGACTGTTTCGTTTGCTGCGATCCGTTGGACAAAGATTGCGGGCAGGTCTTCGGTTTTCTTGACCAATCCAGTCGGCGAGGTTGCTTGGCTGAATGTGTCGGTGGAGATGAGGGCGCGAAGTTTCGTGATGGGAGAGTCTGAGAGGTTCTTGATTTTCACTTCCATCATCAATGGCGTGTTTGCAACGCGCACGTTACTGGCGGGTTGGAGATCGACAACCGCAAGGTTAGGACCTGCCGCGCCAGTACAATTGATTAGCTCGACCGCGCCACCGGACTCTTTGATCGCCAGCAGATCGCTTTCTATGTCAGCCGTTAATTCCCAGTCTTTAGAGCGGAAATCAGAAAGGACATAGATGATTGGATTTTCATCAGTACGTTGCCGCGCGATGCCCGAAACTTGAGATATGATTGAAGCGGCATCAACGGCCAACGCAGACGGAGCAAGATTCCCTTTGGCTTCGTCCAGAAGGGCACCGAAGGTGCTGTCCACCAAACGGTTCTCCAAATCAAAAGGCAACCCGGCTTCTTCGTTGGTTTGTTCGCCGGCAGAAAATCGGACCAAAGAGAATTTTTGGTTCTGCCGATTGGAGACGCGGCCCGCAATCGAGGTCAAAACGTTCTTTGCGTGGTCGAATGCCGAGGACGAGGCATCGCCTGCGGCCGAGTTGCTGTCGCCCTTGTCGGTCATCGAGAAACTGTCGTCCAGCAACACATAGTGGTGGGTTGCGCGTCCGCCCAAGATTCGCGCGATACGATCTTCATGGCACCCAGCTTGGGATATTAAAAACAACGCCAATAACAAGGCGGCCACTCTAGTTAGCAACAACAGCAACTGCTTTAGCCACACATAGTTCTTGCTTTGTTTCTGACTCTTAAGCAGGAACTCCATCGCCGCGAACGGAACCTTTCTATATCGCACCAGATTGATCAGATGGATCAACACAGGTAGCAGCACCGCAGCGGAAACAAGTCCCGTCCAGACGCTGGCAGATGATGTAAAGAGGTTGTCGAGCATGTTTCAAAGATGCGGATTTAGGAATGCGGAGTGCGGAACTACATTGCCATGCGAGCAGAGAGGAATTGGGCTAGAACGGCGTCTAGGGGGTCGCCCGTTTTTACGAGGGCATATTGAATCGCGGATTTGGCACATCCGCGACGCAGTTCATCCAAGAACTCATTGAGTGCCTCGAGGTAACCAGCTTTCAGAGCCTTCGGATTGCAGTTCACCGTTGTATCGGATTCCATGTCCTGAAATTTAGTTGGGCCAGTGAACGAGAATTCGATCTCCTCATCGTCCATCACATGAAATACCAACACGTCATGCCCGCGTTGAGTCAGCAACCTCAAGCTCTTTAGCATCGCCGCCGTGTCGGACAACAAATCCGAGATCAAAATCACCATCCCGCGCTTGGTCAGTGACTCGGCAGCATTACCAAGGATCTTGGTCATGTCGGTCTTTGACTCGAGGGAGGCGGACTCCAAGACCGACATGATCGAGTGCAACTGGTTCTTGCTGGACATGGGCTTCAAACGATTTCGGATTTGGTTGTCGAACGTCATGCAGCCGACAGAGTCTTGGTTACGGATCGCGAGGTAAGCCAAACAGACGGCGATCGTCGCGCCGTACTCAAACTTATTCAGATGCCCGTCGCCGAATGTCATGCTGTTGGAGATGTCCACCAACAGATTGACCTGCATCTTCTCGTCCGATTCGTACTGCTTGATATAGAGTCGATCCTGCCGCGCCCAGACCTGCCAGTCGACGTGCCGGAGATCATCGCCGGGCGTGTACTCGCGATGTTGGCGAAACTCAACCGATTGGCCGAAGTGGGGACTGCGATGCATACCCGACAAGTACCCTTCGACGACTTGACGAGCCCGCAGATCCATCCGGGCGATGCGCTTGATCGCTTCAGGATGTAAAAATCTTTTGGAATCGGGCATCGGAAGTCAATTCGTCTTCTTTGGCAGGTGTGAACTGGATCAACTGGTCAATGACGTCATCGGAAGTCACCCCGTCGCTTTGGGCGGCAAAATTTACAGCCAACCGATGACGTAGAACGGGCTTGGCGAGTGCCTGAATATCTTCGGTGGTGACGTGGGTTCGTCCGTGCAGCAGCGCCCGAGTTTTCGAACCGAGGATCATGAACTGAACCGCGCGAGGACCGGCACCCCAACCAATTTGGTCGGAGACGAAATCGGGTATCCCCGCACTGCCAACGCGCGTCTGACGTACAAGTGTCAGGGCGTATCGAATCACGTGATCAGATACTGGAACATCTCGGACGATCGCTTGCAGCTCCCGAATCTCATCAGCGCTCAATACAGGTTTCACTTCTTTCTTTTGTCGAGAGGTTGTACGACGCGCGACTTCGAAC
>CAZDBE010000286.1:6268-7440 GCA_964503675.1 uncultured Pirellulaceae bacterium
ATAGTGAGTGCTTCGAGCAGTCGTTCGCCGAGCGACTTCGAACTCGTCATCGAAGCTCGGATACTCGACTAAGACCTTAAACATGAACCGATCCTGTTGAGCTTCAGGCAGCGGATAGGTTCCCTCTTGTTCAATTGGGTTTTGAGTTGCCAGAACGAAAAAGGGATCCGATAGCTCATGGCGGACACGACCAACGGTTACTGTACGCTCCTGCATCGCTTCCAAGAGTGCGGCTTGGGTTTTTGGCGGAGTACGATTGATCTCGTCGGCCAATACGATATTGGAAAAGATCGGGCCTTCCATGAATCGCCGTTCGCGTGCTCCTGTAGATTTGTTTTCCTCAAGGACTTCCGTCCCGGTGATGTCGGCCGGCATCAAGTCGGGAGTGAACTGGATCCGTGAGAAGGACAGGTTGAGCGTTTTAGCAATCGTGCTGATCATCAGCGTCTTGGCCAGTCCGGGGACGCCTTCGAGCAAACAGTGACTTTGGCTGAACATCGAAATCAGAACCTGCTCGATGACCTCCTGTTGTCCGACGATTACTTGTGACAGTTCGGTAAGGATTTGCTCGCGGGCATTTTTCAGGCGTTCGATGGCGTCTTGGCCAGGTGACTCTCCCGACATATTAGCTTCCGGTTGGTTGTTAGCGTTGGGTAACTTCGTCAGTTGCG
This sequence comes from uncultured Pirellulaceae bacterium, assembly GCA_964503675.1. Lineage (GTDB taxonomy): Bacteria > Planctomycetota > Planctomycetia > Pirellulales > Pirellulaceae > Mariniblastus. The sequence goes on from CAZDBE010000286.1 coordinate 6,940, forward strand.
TGATGGAGTAGGATAGGCTTCCAGCCGGTCAATGCGCGTTCGACAGTCTGGAAGCCTATCCCACTCTTAGGAATTATAGCGGGTTTCCTGCCGCTCAACAGCGGACACGTATCGCTGGAAAGCAAGGCTGGTTCTGGTTAATTTCTTTTCTGTAATACTGTTAGGAACGTAGCTGCCGTCGCCAGACGGTGGTCCCACGCTCTGGCGAGCGTAGCTACGTACAAAAAGTTTGATTGACACGCTCAGGGATTTTTATGTCTGTATTGATAATAGGTGGAACGGGGTTCGTTGGCCGCTACGTAATTGCACGGGTGGACAATCCAGTCGTCACGTCGCGCAGTCGCCAAAGTGCCCTCAACAAACTCGGGGAGAATGTCTCCGATGTGATTGAGTGGTCGCCGCAAAGTGATCCTTTGGTGTTGGATCCGGCGATGGACTGTCGCGCGGTGGTTAACCTGATGGGGGATTCGATTGCCGAGGGGAGATGGACGGAGAAGAAAA
>CAZDBE010000287.1:0-4588 GCA_964503675.1 uncultured Pirellulaceae bacterium
GTTCAGGTCAGCCGCCAAAATGCAAATCGTAGAAATCGCAAACGTTAAAATGACTGCGCGACGCGGCTCACTATTAACGCCACTTCCGGCAGCAAACAACCGCAACTTGGGAAAGATCGTGTCTTTGGCCAATGCTTGAAGGATCCGAGGCGCTCCCATCATGCTGCCTAACGCACTAGAAAGCGTTGCGGCAAACACGCCAGCGGTAATCAACCAGCCAAATTTGGCCAGCCCTCGCACGATCATCTGATCGTCTTGCAATTGAGCACGAGACGCCGATCCGGCAAGAAGAACCGCCATCGCCAGATAGACCAATGCTGTTGCAATGATGGCCCAGAGCGTCCCCGTGGGGATAGATTTACTTGGCTTCTTAAGATCGCCTGACATGTTCGCACCAGCCATGATGCCCGTTACGGCCGGAAAGAACAGCGCAAACATGGTGAATAGATTTTGGTCGGGACTGTAAGAACTCCATAAATTCGTTTGCAGTGACTCAGCAGAAAATGTCTCGCTGGCTCCCATGAAAAAGGAAACCAGCGATGCGACTAGGATCGCCAAAATAAAATACTGCAGTCTGATCGTCCAACCAGCACCGATGTAGACACAGGCAAATACAATCAAATTGACGATGACTGCGATGAATTTAAAGTAGTTGTCCAAGTCTCCGGGCAACGAAGCCGTGAATGCCTCGGTGAAACCGATCACGTACATCGAAACTGAAATCGCTTGCGCCAAAAAGAATACGATGCCAATCGCGCCGCCAAACTCTACCCCCAATGACCGGCTGATCAGAAAATAAGCTCCTCCTCCTTCGACGCGCGTGTTGGTCGCGGCTGCTGACAACGACAGTGTCGTCAATATTGTGATTACCTTCGACACGGCCAGAATGACGATCGCCCAAACCAGTCCAGCATTGCCGACGACATTGCCGTATCGCAAAAACATGATCACGCCAAGAATCGTCAGCGTGCAAGGTGTGAACACTCCACCAAACGTACCGAACTTGGCAGACCCGTCACCGGGTGCCATCGCTTTGGCGGACGAAGATATCGAAATGTCGCCTGGTGAATTGGCGCTCATAAAGTAACGAGGGGAAGTGCAGAAATAAGTTGCTCAAGCTTGCCAATCGTAGTCAAACGCCGCCGCCATGAGAAGATGGATAAGAAATGCTAGACGAAGAAGAAATGGCATACAGAGTTTCTCAGGGGAAACTAAGGTATTGGATTCTGGTAGCGGATCTCGCAAGGGATTGGAAAACTTGCTCGTAAGTCTTGCGACTTCGGCTACCAACTTTTCTCATTGTTCAAAAACTTGGCAACGCAAAAAACTTCGCCAGCTTCCGTTGCCGGGGCCGTCGCATGATGCAACCGGCCTAGCAACTCGATCACTGCGTTAACGACATCATGATCGATTTGGTGAACATTGACGGGATGCCCGACATCCTCCAACATTGTCACTGTCAATCGCCCGCCCAGATGCTGGCGGAACTCTTCGAGCCCGCCAAGAATTTCTGCTTGATGCGATTCCAACAACTCATCCCAAACAGGTAACCCAAGTCGCAGCAAGCATTCGATAACACGCGCCGCATCGGCCAATTTCAAACCCGTTTTACGAACTGAGTAAAGCACATCAATCGCAAGTCCGATCGCGACAGCCCGTCCGTGACAAATTGAGTAGCCACTTACGGCCTCCAGCTTGTGTGCTGACCAGTGCCCAAAATCCAGCGGGCGTGCTTCGAGTAACTCAAACGGATCTCCGCCTTCAGCAATGTGCAACAAATGGAGAGTGGCCGATTGCTCAATCACTGTGCTGCAGATCTTTTCTTCTCTGGCGCGAATCGCATCCGCCGATTCGCAGATCGACGTAAAACCTTCGGCCGACTTCAACAACGTGACTTTTACCGCCTCGGAAAAACCGCTGACAAAATCACCATCGGGTAACGACCTGAGTAAGGTGTAGTCGTTCACCACAGCCCACGGAACGGAAAATGTCCCCTTCCAGTTCTTTTTTCCAAAACTGTTGACTGCGTTTTTGACACCCACACCACTATCGTCCTGCGAAAGCGTGGTTGAGGGAAATCTCACCAAGCGGATTCCGCGATGCGCGATCGCTGCCGCAAACCCAACCGCATCCAATACCGCGCCTCCGCCAACAACGACAATGTAACTGCGACGATCAAGCCCATCGTCGTTAATACGCTCCAAAATCTGCTCAGAAACAGTTTCCGCAATCTTACAGACTTCACCACCGCAAATGCGCACAGCAGGACGCATCAACTTCAAATGATCCATTGCCTCAATCGCTTGCTGGAGTGCCTCAGACCATCGAGGATTTGCATCGGCGACCTGACTATCGATCCAGATCAGAACCTTTGCAGGCTCAGCATCAGTATTTGCATCACCTTCGGGATCGGCGAAGCATTTCTTTAGAAGGGTTGGCACTGCTTCAGGACCTCCGAATAGGTCATCGCAAAACCAAACCCGATGGCGAAACGGAACCGAAAACGATTTATCGATGCACGTGACCAAAGACGAAGAGGTATCAGAAGGAGTCGGCAAACGAAGTTTCGATTTGGAGGTTGAGTGATTCATTAGCGTGAGCATTAACGGAGTGGATCAATGATTCTACCCTGAATTAGACATCTTTGAGTCGACCTGTCGAATCTCCGAAGCTGCTTAGCCCGTCCACGCCCATCCGATCGGCCATCGATAGAAAAAGGTTGGTCAGCGGCTTTCCTTGATGGTCAACCCGACGCCCTGACGCAACCGAACCACCACCTTTCCCAGCCAACAGTATCGGCAGGTTCGTATGCGTATGGCGGTTTCCGTCAGCATTGCCACTGCCATAAACAATCATTGAGTTATGCAGAATTGAATTACCGTCGGTGTCTTTGGTCGCTTCTAGGCTGGAGAGGAATTTGGCCAGCTGCTGCGTGTAAAACAGGTCGATCCGACTGACTTTTTCAATCCTCTCTTCATTGTACTGATGATGGCTCAGCTCGTGATGTCCTTCGGCGATTCCAATCTCCGAGAACGAGCGATTACTGCCATCGTGAGCAAGACTAAAAGTGGCAACGCGTGTCGAATCGGTTTGAAAAGCCAACCGCATCAGATCAAACATTAACTCAATATGACGAGAATACTCTTCGGGGATTCCGTCGGGCGTCGCAACTTTTGCCACATTGGGCATGTTGAATTTCTCAGCCTTTTGGATTCGGGCCTCGATCGATCGCACTGACGTCAGGTATTCATCCAGCTTCTGCCGGTCCGAATACTGCAGACGGCTGTGCATTGCTCGCGCGTCAGCCATTACAAAGTCGAGTACTGACTTTTGTTGCTCCAGTCGTTGTCGAAAATTAGATTTACGTTGATCTGGCGAACCGGTACCAAAAAGTCTCTCAAAGACCAAGCGTGGATTCGCTTCCGGCATCACTGGTGTCGTCGGCGACGCCCATGACATGTTGTACTGATAGGCACAGCTATATCCTGAATCGCAAGCACCAGTATTCCGATTTCCGTCGCACGTTAGCTCCAGCGAACGGAATCGGGTCTGGCCGCCGACTTTGGCCGCTATAACTTGATCGATGGAAACGCCAGCGCGAATATCGGTCGCACTCTTTTTTAGTCTTACTCCGGTCAGAAACGTGCCGTTGCCGCGCGCGTGGTCGCCGGCACCGTCAGCCCCCGGTTGAGCCGGTTCCATATCCAGTCCCTCAAGCACTTGCAGTGATCCCTTGACGGACTCCAGCGGCGCAAGCGTCTTACTCAACTTCAGTTCTTTGTCGCCATCCTCAGCAGCATCCGGCCACCATGCTTGAGGAATCGCTCCGTTGGGAAAATGTACGAACGCCGTCCGCAGCGGAGCACCTCCGGTCGACATGCCTGCGTTTGTGTTTCGAACCGTGGCTAACGCCGGCGCCGGAGCAAGCGACGTCATCGAAGGGATGGCAATCGCGGCAGATATCCCACGAAGGAAACTTCGTCGGTTCAAGTTGTGTGGGTTGTTCATGTTTCTACTCGATCCGCAGTTTTTTAGAATGCTCGCGCCGAACGGTACTCGACGACGGTTCGAGCCGTGTCATCTGAAACGCAGGCGATCGTACAATGCCACCCAAAAGCACCGACGGCTTACCGCCGTCCTCGATTAATGACGCAACAATGTCATCGATCGTCTGTAAGTCATAATACTCAACCGACCTTCCCAAAGCATAGGTCATCAGTTTTTCTGTCACGCAACGATAAAACTTTTCCTTGTGTCCCGTGGCCAATATCTTCTTCAAATCGTCGATGTTTTTGAACGATTCTCCCGAAATGAGTTCACCGCTGGCGTCGACTTCTAGCCCGGCGTCCTTCGTTCGATATCGGCCCAAAGCGTCATAGTTCTCCAATGCCAACCCCAATGGATCCATGCGATTGTGGCAGGAACTGCACAACGGGTCTTCCCGATGCATCGCCAGCGACTTCCTCAATGTGAACTTTGTCAGATCCTCATCCGAACTTACTTCCAGCGGCGGAATGTTTGGCGGCGGAGATCCGGGGGGCATCCCCAGCAAATTATCCAATACGAAAACGCCGCGCTTCACTGGCGA
>CAZDBE010000287.1:4688-7407 GCA_964503675.1 uncultured Pirellulaceae bacterium
TTTCAGTTCGGCGCGTTGATCCTCGGTCAACTGATCCTTGATCGCCTTCAGACGATCCATCGTGGCACGAAGTTCCCGTTCCTCTTTCCCTTCTTCTCCGCTTCGAAGGACAGCGAACGCATCAATCGTGACGCGATCGATATCGCGCGTTCTCAACCACTGCCCCATGAAGTCTTGGTAGAACGAAACAAACCGATCATCATCCACCATCTTTTTAACAACTTCATCAAAATTGTCTCTCAGCTTGCCTGCGTCGGCCAACTCAATTAACCGCTGGTCCGGCATGGTCGACCACAAGAAATAGGACAAGCGCGTCGCCAGCGAGTATTCGTCAATCAGCGCCTTGCGGACCGAGCTTTCTTGGACCGACTTACCTCCCTTGGCCCGATCGTCGTGACCGACCGGAAACGTTTCGCGAAAAATAAAATTCGGCGACGAAAGGATCGCAATAAAAGACTGAGCGATACCGCGCTCGAACGTCGCCTCGTCGCTTCCTTGAATGGACCAAACCGACTCCGCCAACTCTACCAGACGCTCAACCGATTCTGGTTCAGGCGGACGACGGAACGCTTTTTTGGCAGCTTTGAAAATAAGCTTACGAGCGTACTGCCTGCGAGCTTCGTTGTCATCTGGAATGGGCTCGGGAAAAAAATCTCCATGACCTTCAGGAAACACGAAGCTATCCGGATCATCCAGCGGCCCCGTCAATCGGGTTTCGTTGAGATCTAACCGCAAACGGCGAGTCTGTTCTTCGTCGGTCAGTGGCGTCACATCAACAGTTAGCCAGTGGTCGCCTTTCTGCCAATTTTTGCTGACGAGGAATTCATGGTCATTTCCGCCCTCGCGAGCAAATTCCTCGTCCGCAACGGTTTCTCCATCGCATTCAATCTTCACTTGGCAACGATTGGTATCAACGGCACCCTCGCGATAGTCATCCTCTGCTCGAATTACCATCAATAAGTCATGCTTGCCTGTTTGGTCAATTTGAAAATTCAGTTTGACCTTTCCGCCACCGCTGTAGAAAAACCTCACCATCGATTCCTCAAATTCGACCGACTCTAAAGGATTCCCTTCTTCGGCGACTCCGTCTTGTGACTTGTTGTCTTCAGACTCTTCTTCGAGCTGATTTGCGTCAGTAGACCTGCGCTTTGCACGCGGCTTACTCTTTTGCAGAATCTTATATTCCTTCCCATCAAACCACCGCCGTTTGGGAACTCCAGAAACCATCGGAACTCTTGCCGTTACGATCTCGGTAGCCGCATCGATATACTTCTCCATCAGCAACGGCGATAACGTCAACACTTCCGCCATGTTGTCAAACCCATGCCCCGTGTCGTCGGGCGGGAACAAAACCTCTGTATTAATCTCATAACCAAGCAGATCTTTGATCGTATTGCGATACTCAATACGGTTCAGCCGGCGGACAATCACGTGACCGGGATCAGGATTTTTGGGATCAATAGCAAATACGGCTTCTTTGATCCACTGCTCGACCGCTGTTTGCTCCTTGGCCGTTGGCTGATCCATATCTCGTGGAGGCATCAAGTCATGACGTAGCTGCTTGAGCGCTCTATCCCACAACTTTTTATCCGAGGTGGTTGTCTTAGAATCCACCAACACATCCAGAGAAATGCCTCCCTCGTCTGCACCATCCAAATGACAATCGGAACAGTAACTCTCCAGTACTGGAACCACAGAGCTGTCAAATGCCTCAACCTGCTTTACGTTCAAGACAGACGTCATTTGAGCGCTGGCCGCTAACGGAGCCGATCTGTTTTCTTGCGCAACAACAACTCCGACAAAACCAATACTCATCGCGCAGAACAACAACCAACGCGCGATCACGTTTGCACGAGCAGAAGCCGCGCACAAGCAGATCGAACTGTCGCATCGTACTGTCATGAAAGAGTAAATGCTCATATCTTGGTGGATTGTAAATCTGAACGCTAAGTTTGATCGAACAGAGGGGTTGTAGGAGGAGTGATTGAAACCGTCTGGCAGACGCCAAGTTTCCTCTAAATCCCATGATTTTGCGGCGATTCCAGCATTAGTTTATCAATTCGACCGCCCGAGAAACAACTCTTCAAGTAAACCCGTCCAAACGATCCAAACCGAACGACCATTTGTGCGTATTGTCATACCGTCAGACGCAGTTAAGCCCGTTTAATGAAAATTGGCTGCGTTTGAAATTAGTGGCGTTTCAATTGCCCTTTGCCTTCGAATTTTGGGTAAACTCCCGAGTCTCAAAACGTCAATTTTTCCCTGCAACCCTGTCCATAGAGAATGACCATTCGATGAGTGCCATTGCGATTCTGACGGCGGCGACCGGCCTGCTAACTGCTGCCGGCATTGCCGAGGCTGCCGCTCACCGTCGGCGCCTGAAACAGATTCCGATTCGGATCCACGTCAATGGAACACGTGGTAAATCGAGCGTCGCGCGATTGATTGCTGCCGGCCTGCGATCCGGTGGTATTCGAACGTGCTGCAAAACGACCGGGACATTACCACGAATGATCCTTCCTGACGGTGCCGAGTTTCCCGTTTTCCGTCCCGCACGCGCCAATGTGATTGAGCAAATTCGCATCGTCGCCGCGGCAGTCGATTTAAATGCCGAAGCACTGGTGATTGAGTGCATGGCATTGATCCCTCACTTGCAGTGGTTGAGCGAAAACAAATTCGTCAACGCGACTCATGGTGTGATCACCAACGCGCGCGAGGA
>CAZDBE010000288.1:0-7380 GCA_964503675.1 uncultured Pirellulaceae bacterium
CGGATTCGTTTCGCCAATTGGTAGAGCAAAATCATCGGCGAGTTCGTCTGTATCTGGGGAAGTACGTCCAGTGTTCGGCGCAAGTCGATGATATTGCTCAGGAAGTCTTTTTGGTCGCCTTTCGTCAGTTAGGCAACTTTCGCCGAGAAGCCAAGTTTTCGACTTGGCTTCTCGGAATTGCCCGCAACAAATCGCTGGAGTTTCTCAAAGCCGAAACGAAAGTGCGGAAGGGCCGCAAGCAATTTTACGAAGCTGAAATCGCAAATAAGCAGATATCCAGATTGGAACATGGTACTGAGTGCGAAATTGAGCAGCTCCGAATCTCGGCGATGCAGTTGTGTCTGGAGCAACTCCCCGATCCATCGCGCGAGCTGATCAATCGATACTATTTTGAACAGCAGTCTGCATCCAGTATTGCTGCCAAATCAAATGTGTCTAGCGGCTCAATTCGGATGAAGCTGTTGCGTATTCGTCAGGTCTTGCAGAAGTGCATTGTGGCGCGTTCTCAAGAACTTGACGGCAAACAATCGATGACAGAGTTTGACAATGAATAACGAAGATCCATCCAAAAACAAAAAGGACCAAACTTCTGCCAGTTCAGAGTGGGCGGAATTTGTGGATGATCGAGGAAGGAATGCACTTCCGAAAAACTCCGATGAGACCGAATCCGTAGAACATTCTGCGCCAGATGATTTGACGCCTCAGCGACTGGATGATCTTGAGCTGGATGGGCAGTTAAGAATGCTGGGGATGATGTCTGATCCCGAAGACTCATTTGTTAGTAAAGTCGTTGCGCAAACCCAATCAGATACGGTTCCGCTGAATCGCCCGCGCCTGCCTGTTGTCGGACCAACGTTGGTACCGAGAAACTCAGAGATTGCCACAAACTCTGCAGAGACACTCGAGGAAGTATCGGAGATGATTACTGAGACTTCAAAAGCAGTTGCAGGAACTAGTTTTGCAACGCCAGCCGATGACGGGATCGATTTGCCTTTGCCCTCGGCTTCATTGCCTTCCGAAGTCAGGCATCGCCGACCAGTCGCTCTACTAGCGTTACTTGCCACGATTCTTTTCGTTGGCTGTTTCTTGGGAAGTATGTGGTGGTTTGGCTCTGCCCCCAATATCGCGGAATCTCCGACCTCCGACGGGAGCGTTGGAAAATTTGTCCGGTTGAAGGGGATTTCTGATCCATCAGACGATTCCCGGAAGGACGAGTTTGAGGTTTCTCCAGGTCCGGGCGGAGATGGCAACCGCTTTACCGCGGACGAAGCTTTGGTGGAACAATCGATGGACCAAGACACAGGTCCCGGTTCTGTGGCTGCCGTGAAAAAGGCCGTAAATCAGGAAGATAAGAACAGAACTTTTGAGAATACCAAGAACGCTAATTCAAACCCGACTTTGGTAGATGCAAAACAGAAACTGGATTCTTCCGTCAGCTCTACTTACGATGGCATGCCCGGGCTTGGCGATGAAGGAAAACTTAAAGATCAAACGATTGAAGAATATAGCGCTGGCGACGCGGCGTGGGATTTGAAATTTGATTGGAATCTAGCGCTTAAATTTCACAGGAACGGAGTGGGCTCAGTTACCCTCAATGGTGAACCGGTTAAAGCCATCTTCCTGAAGGACAACGCAGCGTTTTTGTTGCGTAAGGTAGCTAGTGAACTCCGGCGACGTGTTCGGTTTCTCGAAAATCGCCTCGGTTCAAAGATAAGCGGCTCTATTGCCGTTGAGGAATCTACGTACCGTTTTGATGACCTTTCCGAACTGGAAGCAACGGTTGACAAAGTTGATCGGCAGATCGCCAAGTTGGATGTTCGCACGCTTACTGTAGCGGAGTTGATGAAGGTTCGAACTGGTTACCGTGAAGAGATCTTTGCGAAACGCAATAAGTTTGGTTCGATTCATTTGGCCGAAAAGAACCTGAAGTTCTATACCGAGGATGAGGCCTTCACCATCTCCTCCGTCTTGTCGGCCTCCGAAACGGTCTTGCGAGACTTGGCTAAGGAACGTTTGGAATGGGAGGAGGACTTTGAAGACTTGTCACCCAAATCAAAGCTCAAAAGCTGTATTAAGCCTAAACCTTTTCAGCACTTCGCCAACGGCGGGTTTTTGCTTCCACCGGATCCAAAAATTACCGGCCAATCGATCGCCGGTATTCAAAATCTTGGCCCCGCAGAGTTGCAGCGCATGCTGCAAGGCGCCCCTTCGGTTGAACTGTTTCGAAACGGAGGCGAATTCCAGCAGGCCAAGGATTTTGTCTACTCCAATGGCCCTCCAGAAATGAGATTGCGACTATCCATCGACAAGATAGACCGAACATTAAATGACAAGACTCTTGTTGTGACGGAGGCCGCGCAGGAAGCTTTGGCAGCTAGAAAAGCTCGTGAGCTTCGCGAACTGAGAAATTTGTTGGCAGAAGGTGGGAGTTTTGGGGATGGTATTCCTATGGAACCACTCAAGGCAGTTTTGGCCGAGCGCTCCGATCTGCAAGGCTTACCTCTAGTCATGGGAGATGCATGTAAAAGTGATGCTAGTGAGACAAGTGACCTGAAGCAGGTTTCTTTCTCAGTGGGGCAGACCATTGGTGCATTCAACGGCAGTCTCGGCAGTCGAGACGCGGCTCAGAACGACGCCTTCCGAAATCTGACCATTAAGGAAATGGTTGCCTATTGCATGAAAGATCAAGCGCATAACCCGTCCTCGCAGAAATTGAAAACTATTGATCAAATTTTGCAGATTGATCACGCGCGTTTGCGATTGGAGATGATCGGGGCGCTCGGAAAGTCTGGCTCCGAGGCAGCGGTAAAGTTACTGGTTAACAAAGCCAAATTCGATTTGGAGCCCAAGGTTCGGATTGCTGCAACGGACGCACTGTCTGACGTAGACCCCAAAGAAATACGTGGCCTGTTGCTGGAAGGATTGCAGTATCCGTGGCATGTTGTGGCCGAACATAGCGCTGAAGCGTTGGTGCGATTGGATGATCAGGATGCCGTACCCCAACTGATTGAAATGCTGGACCTACCCCATCCGCATTATCCGTTTGAGAACAACGGGACAGTAGTACAGCAGGAATTGGTGGGAATCAATCATATGCGAAACTGCTTGCTGTGCCACGCGCCGTCGATGAGCTCTTTCGATTCGGTCAGGGGTTTGATTCCGCACGCAAGCAGGCCTCTTCCGCGGCATTACTACGATACGGCAGGGATGGCGGCCGATGTACCTTATGCCGTTCGAGCGGACGTCACCTATCTCGAACAGGATTTTTCCGTTTTGCAATCTGTTAAAAACCCGGGGCCATGGCCGAGCGAACAACGGATTGACTACGTCGTTCAGAAGAAAAAGTTGACTCCGTTGGAGGCAGAAAAGGTAGCAAGACAAGTCAGCGCGAAGCCAAACCGCAACTGGAATGCAATCGTTTTCGCGCTTCGAGAGTTGACCGGAGAAACTCCCGAGGATAATTCCTCTGGTAACTGGAGAATGCTTACGGAGGGGCGAGAGCAGAATGGAAACTAGGCTCAGGGCCTACTTGACCTATCTCTTGTTTGGCACTGTCGCGGCGTTTCATCTGGCAGTCTTTGAAAAAGTACTCGAAGGTAAGGTTCAGTTCAATTCGGAGTCTAAGACCTCTAACTTCTTAGGAGAGATCAAGAAATGAAACAGAATCGATTCGTGTGCGTGGTAATTCTCGCGGGGCTTTTATTTGGCGATAGCTTGTTGGCTCAAAGTGGCGTCAAACCGCCCCAGTCGATCCCCGGAATCGCGGGTCAACAGGCACCAGAATGGGATGTGTCAAAATGGTATCAACTACCCGAAGGCATAGAAGATCTGGACATCACTGATTATCGAGGGAGGGTGCTCTATCTGTATTTTTTTCAGTCTTGGTGTCCCGGTTGCCATTCGACGGGATTTCCAAATCTGAAGAAGCTTTACAAGAAATACAAAGATGATCCCGATGTTGAATTTGTTGTCATTCAAACAACGTTCGAAGGACACCAAGTTAACACCGCGGACAAACTCAAGCCGACAGCTAGGAAGTTCGATTTACCGGTTCCATTTGGACAAAGCGCCGGAGGAGGGACACCGGCGATCATGCAAAAGTATCGAACACGTGGAACACCATGGGTCGTGCTTATCGACAAAGCCGGACGCGTTGAATTCAATGATTTTCACCTCGACCCGGCGAACGCCAGTCGGAGGATTGATCAGCTTAAGGAACGTTAGGTTGCGCAAAGCAAGAAGTTTCGTCCGAGCAGGTAGCTGGGACGATCTGTTCGCCTACTACGATGATTGAGATCGAATTGGCGATTGAAGTGCTGCAGAACAAGGATCTATTCCCCAAATTAGGCCGTTTGTTCGGTTAGTTTCTATTCATGCTCTACGCGGGCGCTAAGCTGATCCAAATGGTTACCGCGTGACGGCTAACAGGGTTTTCCAAGAGTGTTTGGACAATAGCTACTGTAGCGGAGATGTCTTGCCCTTGTGATAATCGACAGCTGAAAGCCACCGGTGTTTTTTGATCCCGGGAATTGGAATATGAGCTCTCCAGATTTAAGTCGATCGAACGAGTGGCCACTTTGGTTGAGTGTGCTCGTTTTTGTGATCGTAGCGAGCGTTCTTGCGCTTGCCATAGCGTTGTGGAAGACTCGGGCTACTTTCATGGTTGCGGCTATTCTGTTGGGTTTATTTCCGCCGGCACTTGTCAGTTTTATTCGGCGCGGTATTCGTCCGAGTTTCTCGCTTACGACTATGTTTCTTGTCATGGGATTAATTGCTTGCGGGATTTCACTCAAGAAGGCAGGTAGTCCGTGGAAACAAGTTCACCAGTTTCCCGGACAGGGAGTGAACTCGACAATGTCTGTCGATGGGAAATTGGTCGCGGCCACTCAAGGGGATTCGATCGAAATTCGAGACACCCAAACGGGTGGACTAGTACAAACGATTAAGGTGTCGAAAGCAGATACGGGAGCCATGGGACCTGGAATGTGGTCCTGTAGATTCGGATTCGTAAATGGCGGGAAGTCGCTAATGACGGTGGGCTGGAAGAAGTATCCTTGCCTATTCGACGTTGCTTCTGGAAAAGAAATACGGAAGTGGCCAACCTTCAGTGGAGGGGCTAACCTTGCCTTAACCGGAACGCGATTTATCGGGGATTCAACTGCTCTGTCGAGTCCGTTGCGCCAGTGCAACGTGTTCGACGTCAAGGTGGATCAGCCAATTCTGACGGTCGAGGATTGCAACCGTTGGGTTCGTTTTATTTCTCCAACTGGTTCCCACGTCCTAATTGGAAAGAACGAAACGACGAAGCCCGGGCTGCCCTCAAGCGCAGAGCTATGGGACGTCGATCAGAAACGGTTTATTGGGACGATTCCTTTACCGCAGTGGCAGCCACTACTGTTTGTCAAATTTTCATCGGATGGCAAGTTGTTGGCCGTTCCAACCTCGACGGGATTGGCGGTATGGGACGTAACGCAGGGCCGTCAAATCTCGCAATGGACGCCAGCAAATTTCGACAGTGTAACGTCGATGGAATGGTCGCCAGATGGAAGCCGGTTAGCAGTGAGTTACATTGAGATGATTGGACCACCGGCAGCTGCCGCTTCGGCAGCTGCCATGGCGGGAAAGTCAAAACGAAACGCAATCGAACACAGCTATCTACTCGACCAGCAATGCCAAGAGATTGCTGCGATCCAAGGGGGAAGCCCAGCATTCTCTCCGTCGGGCGATCGCATCGCCACTGTTTATGGAAACGCCTTTATTTTTGATGGAAAATCAGGAGAGCTTCTGGCTTGCCTGCCTGCCCGACCGAGGCAATTGCTTTCGGGTGATTCGGCGTTTCATTTTTCGCCCGATGGTGCTTGGCTGTTCCATAACGGCTCCCCGCCGACCGTTTATCAAAGAACGAGATCGGAGCGTTGGTACAGCGTCTATGAGCTTCCCTCGTTTTGGGGAATGATTCTATTTCTCGCAGCCCTGATCGTGCAAATGGCCAAGTCGATTCCATTTAATATCTTCAGAGACTGATGGCTGACCGTAGTGATGGTGGTGCCGAAAACAGTTTTACAGTCCGCTTGGAAATGCCTTGAAAAATCGGACTTTTTTGACATAGTTGGGTGCCCTGTTAGTATTGGAGGCACCTAAACATCTACTTTATCCCATCTCGCGGATTCAACTTATGCAAATCTTTTGCAATCAGAAGGTTGTCTTTAGCCTGTTTTTCGTGACGCTCATGATTGCTGGTTCGACGTTGTCGGCACAGCAGTTCGTTTTAGAAGCGGAGGACGGAACGTTCACTGGAACAAACCAGATTACTTCGGATACGGCGGGCTATTCGGGCAGCGGATATGTTGGGCAGTTTGCGGGGGCCAATGATCGATTGGACGTGAGCGTAAATTTGCCTCAGGCCGGAACCTACCAGTTGGATATCAGAGCGCTGGCGAATCTTGGCTACAAAGAACAAGATCTATACATCAATGATCAATTTGTGTCGCGCTTGATTTTCGAGGCGAGCAATCAGTTTACAGACTATCCGCAGGGCATCGTGTTTCTGGAGGCAGGCGTCAACACGTTGAGCATTCGCCGAGTCTGGGGATGGATGAGCATCGACGCATTTATTTTGACGCAAGAGGTTCAAGAGCCTCACGACTACGGTTTGGTCGATGCCAATCCAATCGATCCCGATATCATTCCTGCTGCGAAGGACGTATACAACTTTTTCCGTCAGCACTATGGCAGCCGAGTCGTCGCCGGTCAGGTGGATTCCTTTGATACCCTTGAGAATATTACGACGCAAACGCCGCTGATCAAAGGCTGGGATTTTCAAGCTTATACGACTGGTTACGCCTACCTTTGGGACAGCAACATCGGCGGGCACACGTTTGGTTACTTCGACTCAATGGTCACCGAAGAGATCATTGACTGGTTTAATGATACTGGCGGTCGAGGGATGGCGACGATTCAGTGGCATTGGCACCCGCCCAACGGTATCGGCAGCGCTCCATCAACCAATTCCTTTTGGACGGCTGAAACGAGTTTCGATATTTCCCAAGTCATCGATCCCAGCCACCCCGATCATCAGTATCTGTTGCAGGACATCGATTTTGTGGCGGCTGAGTTACTACAGTTGCAAGCTGCGGGCGTTCCCGTTTTGTGGCGGCCGTTACACGAGGCAGGTGGGACTTGGTTTTGGTGGGGGGCTCAGGGGCCGGAAGTTTGCAAGCAATTGTGGGATCTGGTTTACGACCGGATGGTCAATCACCACGGCGTGCACAACTGTATTTGGATTTGGTCAACGTCTGAAGAAGATTGGTATGTTGGCAACGATAAATGTGACATGATTGGATACGATTCGTATCCGGGAGCGTTTAATTACACGCCTCA
>CAZDBE010000289.1:0-4718 GCA_964503675.1 uncultured Pirellulaceae bacterium
AACGCAGTCCGGCAGAGCGGCAGGATATCGTCGTGGCCTCCAAAGCCGGGATGCATTGGGAGGCGGGCGGTCAACGCAAATTTGATGCCTCGCCCTCGCGCATCGCGTCGCAGTGCGAACAAAGCCTGCAGCGATTGGGCGTGGAACAGATCGGCGTCTACTACTTGCACGCACACGATCCCAACGTTCCCTTGGAAGATTCGGCGGGTGCTTTTGCGGGATTGCTTGAGCAAGGAAAGATTGGCTGTGTTGGCGTCAGCAATTTGTCCATCAATCAAATGGAGACATTCGCGTCGGCCTGTTCGATTTCTGTTGTTCAGCCGCCGTTCAATATGCTGCAGCAACAGATTCGGGGCGATCTGATTCCGTGGTGCCAACAGCGCGACATCGCGGTGGTCAGTTATTGGCCGCTTATGAAGGGGCTCTTGGCGGGCGGCATTCGACGCGGGCACGCGTTTGAGAAGGATGACAAACGGTTGGCCTATGACATTTTTCAAGGAGCCGCTTTTGAGCGAGCGCAGTCACTCCTTGATTTTCTCGATGGTATCGCGGCCAAGCACGGCGTGACGGTAGCCGAAGTCGTAGTGAACTGGACATTCAACCAGCCGGGCATCAGCGCTTGTTTATGTGGAGCCAAACGCGATTGGCAGATTCAGCAGTCTGCTGCCGCGATGGATTTACAGCTTGATCAAGATGATTTGAAATCCATCGATCAAAGGCTGACTGAACTCAGGTAGGTATTAACCACAGAGGACACTGAGTTTCACAGAGAAGAATGGCGAAAACAACTCTGTGTTCCTCCGTGCTCTCTGTGGTTAATCATCACGATGGTTCTTGCAATAGTATTTCACGGGCCTGCTCCACTTGTCGGCGGGGGACGACGATTTTCACCATCGACGCAATTTCGACTTGGAATCCGGAAGTGAATGTGCCGACGGCAACCGCGTTGATTCCCTCGGCTTCCAACTGTGAGACGACAACCGCCGCCTGCATCTCATCATGACGCTTAGCCACAATCACAGGGCTCTCGGGGTCATTTTCAGCGGCCTCTTTGGACCAGCGAAATCCAAAATAAATCCCGCCTGCCAGTAATGACACCAACAGAATCGTGCCGACCGTTCGGAATTGCTCGTTGGGAAGCAACGTAAATGCAGCAGAAAGTAGCAAAAGTGCAGACAGCAAAGCCATCGCGACATAAAACAGATTGGTTTTCATTGCACTCAGTCCTTCTTATCGGTCAGTTCAATTTCCCAAACATGTGGTGCGTATTTTCCAGTCACCCAGATGCGCCTAGTCTTGGGATCGAACGCGATCCCGTTAAGCACTTCGTCGCGCCCTTTCCGCTCTTTTCGCGGCCACAATCCAGACAGATCAACAATTCCTCGAACCTCTCCCGTAGTCTTGTCGATCCAGTATAGTTCGTCGGTCTGATAGACATTTGCATAAATGTCACTGCCGAAGGATTCCATCTCATTCACGTTTCCGACGCTGCGCCCCGGCATGTGGATTTTGACCTGCTTCACCTCCTCAAGGGTTTCAGGATCCAAAAAGTAAAGCAGACGCGTACCGTCGCTGGCGATCAAATGCGTTCCATCAAATGTCAGCCCCCAGCCTTGATGTGGGTAGTCTACTTTCTTCAACTGATTGAAGTCACGGTCGTAGACGTAAATCACATTGTTCTGCCAAGTCAGTTGGTAAAACTTATCACCCGCCAACGCCAACCCTTCTGCGAAAACGTCTTCGGGAAGGTTGTACTGTTTCAGCACCTTACCCGTTTCCAGTTCAACCTTCCGCAACGATGACTGGCCTTCCTTTCCGGTACTCTCGTAAAGGTAGCCGTCGTCATAGAGCAGGCCCTGGGTAAACGCGCCGGTGTCGTGCGGATAAGTGTTCACAACGTTGTATGTCAGTCGATGCACATCAGGTCCGGGTTTCATCCACATTGCCAAATAGGTGCCGCCGACGGCAACGACCAGAAACATGATCTTCAGCCCCCACCGTCCAGGAGCTTTTTCGGATGTTGCCGACCTTCCACCAGAGCGATTCTGTGGCGTCGGTTCGTCTGCCGGTGGAAATCCGCTGCTGCGTTTCTTGCGTGAGTTTTTTTTACTAGACGCCATCGATCTCGCTTTGATTCTCGTTACTAAATTTTAATCCGAACATCCAGTCGACCGGCAGTAGAAATAGTGCGACCAACACGGCGTTGAAATGGAAGCCGAAGGTAACAAACGTGGTCAGCACGCCAATGTAAAACCCCGTCAGGCCGATGCCGATGCCATACCGCAGCCAAGTAGAAAATATGCACAAAATGCTGACGCATTCTATCACGAGTGCTCCCGTTTGCATCACTGCCGTCAGGCGTGAATCGAACAGGATTGTTTGAGCGAACGGCGTGCTGGTATTACCGAATAACTCTGTCCAGAGTTGCAAGGAAACTCCGTTTCCCCAGCCGAATCCAGAATTAATGATCTTGGTTAAACCGGCCAGCGTGTGAAACCAGCCCAGATAAAACACTGACAACATAAACACCCATCGCGGATAGCAAGCCGTTTTCCAAAGTGTGCCGGCATCGATCCCCTGTTTCATCTCACGCCAGTAGAACTGATACCACATGGCGTGGATGAACATCAACATGTTGGTGACATTGAAGATGTGAGCACCGTTGGTCAGGTTCTCCATTCGCAACGACCACATCAGCATAAAAGCAAACGTGGTGACCCAACAGGAAACGGGTACTGCCACTCGGAAAATCCAACACACTGCGCTGACCGCCAGCACTATCCGGACGCCGGTGAAAAACGGACCGCTCCTTAGCAGCGCTTCGGGTAGCCATGAAAACAAAGAAGCGCCTTGAGCACTTCTGGCCCCTTCAGAGAATTCGATCGGCGAACATGCCAAAACAAGTGCGAACAGACACAACAGCCAAGTCACCAACAGCCCGAACCTTGGTGTAGCGCACCTGAGAAACCACTCGGCAATTGGCTGGCGTTCTTTTGTGTCGAATTTTGTGGGCCTGCTCATTGTTGGTGCGGCTCCACCGATTCATCGTTGCCGTCGTTCTCATCGGCCGCGTCAATTGTGACCTGCCACTGGTCTGTTTCATCTGCAATTTTGTGATCTTGCGGGAACAAATGTCGGCGGGCGATCGTGATTGGACCCGCGATTCCTTCCTGGAGCATGACGGCACGCACATGGTCGGTAACCTGTTGCCGTTGGCACGGAAGGCAATAAGGGTGCAGCGTTTTGGTGGGCTCAATACCCATCCCAAGCCCCGGCGGGTTACCGTCATAGACCAGATGAAGGTTAAATCGCTCTGCATCTAGGACGCTTCCGTCGGCCCCGGTCAAAACATAGGTGCAACACTCGGCCGGTTGATCGTAGAACATGGGCGAGATGGTAAATGGGTAACGTTCACCTACGACGACTGGTGCGACAAGATGGACCAACGCAAATGCGGAGGCCAACCAAAGCTCCAGTGAGCGGCGTGACGAGGAGAGAGTCTGTTCGGGATGGGCAGCTTGAGGTGGCAAGTTGTCTGGTTTCATGGTCGAAAGATTTCAATTTGCCATCAAACTTAATTCCAGCCCGAATGGCGATTCGCAAAAACGCTCTGGCAGGTTATTTTAAGCATCGAATTGCATCGGCCTGAAAATTTGGGCCAACCTCTTTTTTAACCGATTTGTCATTTTCCATCGACGGCCAGATTCTGATTCGGCGATTTGTTTCCTAAAGTAATTTTCACACAATGACATCATCTGAATCTAACGAGCCAAATCCTAACGAGTCTGATGGTTCGCTAGAGGGTAGTTCGAAGAGTAAGGCCGGTCGCCCCGGATCATTGTTGGTCATCTTTCTGACCGTCTTTATTGATCTACTTGGCTTTGGAATCGTATTGCCACTGCTGCCGCTATACGCGGATCAGTTCGGAACCGATACCAGCGGATTTGTTATCGGCATGCTGATGGCGATTTTTTCCATCATGCAATTCATCTTCGCCCCGCTTTGGGGAGCACTGTCCGATCGCATCGGTCGGCGTCCGGTCATCATCGTTGGATTGTTGGGCAGCGTCGTGTTTTACACTCTGTTCGGCATCGCCACGATCTATAAAAGCCTTGCCGGATTGTTTATTACTCGCATCGGTGCCGGAATCGCAGGAGCAACCGTATCCACAGCGCAGGCCTATATCGCCGATACGACCGACAACGAAAACCGCGCTCGAGGCATGGCGCTGATCGGCATGGCATTCGGTTTAGGATTCACGCTGGGCCCCTTGTTCGCTTGGTTCGCCGTCGCGTTTAGTGCTGACCAACAAACGCCAGGTGCGGGGCCGGGATTCGTCGCGGCAGGGTTGTCAGCGGTGGCGCTACTGATGGCGATCTTTGTGCTGCCCGAATCGAAAACAGCCGACTCAGCCCCCAAGGCCAAGAAGTGGTACGACAAAGCGGCGTGGAGTGTGGCGTTTCAGACCAAAGCATTGGTGTATTTGCTGGTCGGATTCTTCATCTGCATTTTTGCGTTCGCCAGCTTCGAAACGACACTCTCGTTGTTGATTAAGGGATCCGAAAATTTCGAAAATGCTCCTTTCAATTTTACGTTCCAACAAGTCTGCATGACGTTCGCCCTGATCGGTTTGATGGTGGCGATCGTCCAAGGCGGAATCGTTCGTCAATTAGCCAAACGCATTTCCGAAGAAAAACTTGCTGTGGCAGGAGCAGTGA
>CAZDBE010000289.1:4728-5631 GCA_964503675.1 uncultured Pirellulaceae bacterium
CCGCGATCACCTATGCGGTCTACGCGGCGTCGCTCGGATGGTTGTTCGGCGCGTTGGCAATCATCGTTGCCGGGTATAGCTGCCTGCAACCAAGCCTTTATTCGCTGTTGAGTCGTTGGTCGGATCCGTCGCAGCAAGGCAAAGTGTTAGGTGTGGGACAGAGCGTAAGTGCTTTGGCGCGAATTTTCGGATCAGGCTTAGGGATCCCAATGCTTAAGGCGACGTTGTTTTTGCCGTACTTGATTGCCTCGGTTTTGATGCTGGCTGTTGCCGTTATGATCACATCCGCTGGCCGAAGTGGGCGAGATTTCGGCGATTAGAAAAACGATCGCTGCTGCTATAATAATTCGACGCGTGAGCGAGTAAGCGTGCCGGATCACCGGCCGTCGCAAGTACCTCGCTCATGCGTCGGTTTAGTAGTCACAATCAAGAAAACGATACCGATGGCCAAGAGAAACAAACCTGATACGCCGGCTACGGCCAGCAAGCGTCTGACTATTTCTGCGTTCGCCAGGATGAAAAAGAACGGCCAGAAGATCGCGATGCTGACGGCCTATGATTTCACAATCGCGCGATTGTTAGATCAGTCGGGCGTTGACATGCTTCTGGTCGGAGATTCTCTGGCGATGGTGGTGCAAGGGCATGACAACACGCTGCCGGTGACGCTGGACCAGATGATCTATCATGCGGAGATGGTCGGACGGGCGGCCAAGAGAGCGTTCGTCGTTGTCGATTTGCCGTTTCCGATCAACCATCAAGGCGTCCACCAAACAGTCATGGCTGCGGGACGCATTCTCAAAGAAACCCGTTGCCAAGCGGTGAAACTAGAGGGCGGCGCAGACCAGGCCGACGTGATCGCGGCATTGGTGACCGCCGGTGTTCCGGTGGTGGCCCATGTAGGAC
>CAZDBE010000289.1:5641-7274 GCA_964503675.1 uncultured Pirellulaceae bacterium
GTACACGCGATGGGCGGATACAAGATCCAGCGCGACCTAGATGAATTGGTGACCGATGCCAAAGCGGCTCAGGACGCTGGCGCTTTTGCGGCGGTAGTTGAGTGTGTCCCTGCGGCGATGGGCAAAGCGTTAACGGAGCAGTTGTCGATCCCAACTATTGGCATCGGTGCGGGGCCTGATTGTGATGGGCAGGTACTCGTTTGCAACGACATGCTGGGACTTACGGGGGATTACGTTCCTTCCTTCGTGAAATCCTACGCCGATCTAGGCGACACCATCGAAGCGGCTGCGAAAAAATGGTGTGAGGAAGTGAGGGAAGTTCAGTTCCCGAATGCTGATCATTCTTTTTGATTGGCGTTGATCAGTGAAGATAGAACTTTTGCTTGGGTGAATTTACGCCATCCGCTCTTGAATTTCTTGATTCGGATCGGAGGTCGATCGTTTCTCCAGAACCATCCGGATTGGGACTTCGCCAAAATCAAGCGAATCGCGCAGAACGCCCAGCAGATACTTCTGATACGTTTGCGAGAAAGAATTCGGATTGTTGCACTTGAGCATGATCGTCGGCGGTTGGATTCCGATCTGGGCCGCGTAAAAAATCTTTGGCCTGCGGCGATTTGATCCCATCGGCGGTGGGTGTCGCTCAAGAGCTTCTTTGATGATGCGGTTGAGCTTCGGAGTGCTGATGCGCGAACGCGATTGCTTGTACAGCATCTGAGCGTGGTTTAATAAGCGGCGGCAGTTCTGTCCCGTTTGGCCTGTAATGAACGCAATCGGCACATTCCACAACGACGTGAAATTGTCATGCAGGTAGTCTACCCAGCGATCGGTCGGCATGTGCTCCGCCATCAGATCCCATTTGTTGACGACAAACATGCACGGCTTTTGATTTTGTTCGATGTAGTGCACTAACTGCCGGTCCACTTTGCTGATGCGTTTTCCAGCGTCGAACATCATCAACGTCACGTCAGCGTGGCGGATCGAACGATGAGCACGGTGAGTCCCATAGAAATCGATATCCGTTCGTACGCTTTTGCCACGCCGCAATCCGGGAGTATCAATCGCGACCATTGTCCTGCCGTCGACTTCGAAACGAACATCGACACTGTCGCGCGTGGTTCCCGCAACCTCGCTGACAATCATGCGCTCGTCTTTCACCAAAGTATTGACCAGCGTGCTTTTGCCAACGTTGCGGCGACCGACCAAGACAAATTTCATGTCCGGATGAGCGATCTCTTTTTTGTCGATCTCAACCTGCGTCGGCAGATTGGTCATGATGGCGTCCATCAATAGATCTTTGCGACGGTTGTTTTTGGCACTGCAAACGACTGGTTTGTCGAAGCCGAGCGCAAAGAACTCATTGGCGTCGATTTCATAGTTGTCGCCGTCGCACTTGTTGGCCACAAGGATCACGGGTTTGTCGAGGGCACGCAGTCGTTTGGCAACACGTTCGTCCAAGCCAATTGGCCCGGCTTTGGCATCGACGACAAACAACAGTACATCGGCTCCTTGGATTCCGATTTCGATCTGCTGTTCGATTTCCTCATCAAGTTCGTCGACATCATTGATCCCGATCCCGCCGGTATCGATGATCTCGAAGTATCGGCTTTCGTTTTCGATGATGTGTTTCATC
>CAZDBE010000290.1:0-4239 GCA_964503675.1 uncultured Pirellulaceae bacterium
AATTCGAAAGTGAGATTGTCGCGCGCTGTATCGGCATCGATCGCCGTCACCACGAACTCGAACAGTTGCTCTTCGACGAACTCTCGGTCGATCAGGTTTGTCAGCGTTGGTCCGTTGCCTGCAGTACCCTCGAGGTTCAACCTGAAGGTTTCAGTCGTTCTACCGCCGTTATCGTCGACCGCGGACACGCTGAAGACGACCGAGCGTCCTTCAAGACTACGCTGCCCAGCATTTGGCTCCCATGAAATCAGCCCCTCGGGAGTCATCGTCGCGCCGACGGGCCCCGAATTCAATTCGTAAGTGACGAAATCGACGGGACGGTCTAAGTCAGCGGCAAATAATTCAAGAGAAAAGTTCCGGTCGTTAGGCAGGTCTCTATCGCGAACGTTTCGAAATACGGGCGCCGTATTGACCTCGTCGATCGTGAGGCGAAAAGTTTGCGTATCGCTTAGTCCAGTTTCGTCGGTGACTCTAACATCGACACCAAAGACAAGACCGCCGGCCGATTCTGCGGTCGTCCACTGAAACTGCCCTGTCACTGCATTCAAAGTCGCTCCGACGGGGCCTCGAAGAAGATCAAATCGAAGTTGGTCTCGGCTACTGTCAGGATCATCCGCGGTGACAATGAACTGGAAATCACCACTTTCAACAAAAGTTCGATCGACAAGGTTCGTAAGGGCGGGGGCTTGCGCTGCAGCCGGTGTGACGGTGAAGAATTCAAAAGCGCTCCCGTCATTGCCATCGCTTACTTCGACCGCAAAGTTAACGGTGCGGCCAAGTTGAGCTTCCGTGGGAGTCCAAGTGATCAGTCCACTATTGCTAATTAGCGCTCCAGCAGGGGCTCCGGCGAGCGCGAAGGACAACGTATCGGCGGGGCGATCAGCATCCGACGCGACAACCTGCAGAGAAAGGCTTTCGCCGAGGCGTAAACTGAATGTGTCTTTAATCTCTTGGATCACCGGCAACGTGTTGACTTCGTCAATGGTCAACTGAAACGTCTTCGCGTCAGTAAGCCCAGTGTCGTCGGTCACTTGGACACCGATCGTCACTACACTACCACCGTCCAGCTCGGTCGTATTCCATTGCAGCAAACCGCTGACCGCGTCAATAGTCACGCCGTCTGGCGCCTCGGTTAAATTAAATCGCAACTGGTCCCGGCGACTGTCAGCGTCTTCGGTAGTGACGGTGAAGCTAAAGTCCGCGCTTTCGACGAACCGGCGCGGCGTCAGGTTGGTCAGTACCGGCGCCGAAGGCGTTGTTACAGAGGTGGCTTGCGTTCTAAATGTCGAAGAAGAGCGCTGAGCAGAAGGAGGCAGCTCGATCTGCGTTGGTAAATTCTCAGAAACCTCATAGCCGAGGTCAGCGCTGAGCATCTGCCTCACTTCAAGACGCTCGAACGACTCCATCTGTCGCTGCTTGCGCTGTCGCTGCTTGTTTCGTCTTGCAACGTAGTAAGTGTAAAACTGGGCGAGGGGGCGCAGTCGCGTGTGTTTGCAAGCCATGTTGTCTCAAACTAAGTGTGCCAGTAACTAGATGCTAGGCCCATCAAAGCGCAAGCTGATAATGTTCCCTTAAAATCGAGGGAGTGGGCCGCGCGGCTGTGGGTCCTAGACGCCAAACAATATCTAAATTGTCCAGTTGCCTTGTTGAAGAAAGGCAGGGAGGGTGGACCGAAGGGAATTTGAACTTGAAGCAGGAAGAGGTCGCCGACGAATCGGCTTCCTTCATCGTAATTAACATCTTTGGCAAATACAAACGAAAACCCTATTACCTTGGTTGGACCTCCCAGACTTTGGATGCTCAAATCCCGTTAGAAAAGGGTTTTTGAATTGTTCTAGCAACGGCCACCGCCCTAACGTCCGGAATGTAAGGTTTTCATGAAGGCTGATGTGATACATTTCGAGTTTATTTCCTTGGTCACGAAGTTTCAGACCCACCAACGTGCTGCGGTCGACGACATAGAATGCCGGCGCTTTGAAAGTCGGCCATAGTTCTCGCGCTGACAGGGGGGAAAGCGTCATCTAATCCAAAGCCGTAGTGCCACGGTGATTGACAGCGGCTTGTTCCATTGGCGATCTTAGAAGAGGTGCTTTAGACAGTTGAGACAATTGATTCTCTCGCCCGGCACAAGGAGACTTATCGGCTTGCCCAGTATTGCAATTGCATGTCGTCGTGCACACAAGATTTAACATGTCCAGAAAAACGCTGTACGGTTGGAGTGTTTCTAGTTAAAAAAGAGGGCCTGTTGTTCCAACAATTTACTCGGATGGGAATCCAATGCAATTCAATAAACACCTCTTGATATGTCTCACCATAGCTACAACCCTGTTCTGCTCCACCACCTACGCCCAGCAAGACGAACAGGCGTTGATGAAAGAATGTCTCAAGGCTCAAGCGGAAGAGTTCCAACCGCTCTCCAAGGAACGCGATGAAATATACAAGAGTTTCTCCAATCGCGCTTACTCGGTGCGAAATATCCTGCGTTGGCTGAAAGACGATCCAAAGACAGCAGACGTAAAGCGAGTCAAAGAGATTGCGGATTTGGAAGCGCGACTTAAATCACTTCACGAGCATGCAAAACTTACAACTGCTGAGGCGATCAAGAATGCTGAAGCTACCATCGAATTGGCAAATGTAGCGATTGAAGACATTGACGACGAACGCAACACGGCCATCAAGCCGGTGTCTCGAAAGCAATCTGCTTTGCAGCGCAAGTATAAAGAGCAAGAAGGCAAACTCAAGCCGGTCGTATTGAGCGTGTTTCTCAAGACGGGGGATTCTGAGGCAACTGCCGATTTGACCCGAAGCTACGGCTCGTTTTCATATTCTTCTGGATCCGCAAGTGCTACCTATAAGCGCGAGGGCGAGACAAAAGCAGCTTGCACTTGTTACTTTTATTTGGTCAATGAGAAACCACCAAAAGAAAAGCACGGTAAGTTTGACAATATCTACCCAATCGCTCATCGCACTAAAAATCAACTGGAGGTTTTGGTGGGCCAATCTCGAGTAACGATCTATTCAAGCGACAAAGACCTCTTTGACAAATCACTTGACGCGACGATGTCTGGGTTGGTTGACTTCAACAAGATCGAGGCTCTGCTTACTCCATAGACCTTGGCGAAAGAACAACGGTGACGAACTGAATCGATAGTTGTCCTCGGTGGTTCAGTCTATTCTGCATCGTTGTAGCCAAGGTGTTCCAGCGCGGCTCCGGCTGTTTCGCCGTACCATTTCTTTGTGTCATCGGTGAAATATAGCTTCCAGTCGCCGACGGCACCCTTGCGATTGAACTCGTCAGGCCGTTCCTCGCGGAAGCCAGGATTAAAGTCGCCTTGGATCTCATCACACGCATCTGGATCAACATCCAGAAACTCGAACAATCGCCGCCGCTCTTTGTGCACGTCTGCATGAAGATCTTCGTAACGGACATACGCCACCGACAAATTGGGGTTCCGCTCGTGGACGGTTTGATCGGCCATCACTTGGCTATCCCAAGCTATTCCACTTTCGCGTACCATCACCTCATAACACAACAGTTGGTCCGGGTTCTTTTGGAAAAACCACGGGTCGGCTTTGAAATGTTCCCAAGTCTTGGCCATCTCGGGCAATCGAGTAAACAGGCGATGCGTTTGCGGATTGTTGAATAGATGAAACGCTCGGCTGACCAGCACATCACGCCCGTCACGAATAATGGAAATGTGGGGCGCTCCGCGCAACGTGACCGGCTCAATCGAATAAGGCGTGCGTTCGCCTATCAGCTTTGTCTGACGGCCGGACGCTTGAGCAATGGTGGACTTGACCAATTCATCAAAACGATTTCGTGTCTCGCCGGGCAGTTCGGGGACATCGTGGAAGATGTTATTGTCCCTGAACATCCGATCAAGCTCGGTAACCACGTGCTCAAAATGAAACTCGCCAACGACGGTAATGTCATGATGGGTACTAAGCAATCCGCCAAGCCAGTTGGTTCCGGACTTCATGAAGCCCCGTAGGCAAAAAAAACGCTGTTCCATCTTCGTTCCGGGCTTAATTTATCTGAAAAGGAAGTTAAGTTATGGGCTCGACAGTTTAACCTGTTTTTAAGCGCTTGGCAGCGTCCCCTTAAACTTCCGCACTCTGGCTGACGATTAGCTGATTTGCCATCTTTTCCACAACGGTTCAACACCTATGACAGAAGAACAACAGGCTGATGTGCCGTCGGTAGAGCAACCAGCGCCCGAAGAACATTCTGAGGATCGT
>CAZDBE010000290.1:4339-7234 GCA_964503675.1 uncultured Pirellulaceae bacterium
GAACCACAAACACGTTCGTCCGACAGCAGTAAGTCATTATCAGCTGTCATCGCTTCGGCACTCGATCAACCAATGGATTATCCGGCAGTCAATGAGTGGATGTTTCCTGGCGATAGCATCGCGATCGTCCTCCAAACAAATTTGCCGCGACCGCTTGAGGTGGTCGGTGTTGTGTTAGATTATTTTCAAAGAGAGGGCATCGAACTTGATGACGTTCTGCTGGTGATTGCTCCGGCGATGGCGAAGCAGTTCGGTATCTCGGCCGATCAATTAGTTCAGACTGAGGCAGAGATTGCCAATGGCCAACCACCCAAAATCCTGCCGGTGAAAATCGACAAACGATCGCTGAATGCCCAAGTGCATGACCAGAGCAACACATTTGGGCTGGCATATTTGGCGGCCAATGAGGCGGGAGATGCCGTTCATGTAAACCGACGGCTAGTGGACGCCGATGTGGTATTTCCAATCGGCTGCCCCACATCTGGAAACAGCGCCGAAGGCCACGACACGGTTTATCCAGAATTTGGCTCGATTGATCGGGCTGAACCGTTTCGCGCTCGAACAGAATCCGCCGAGCAACGCGCTAACGAAATTCGTTTGGCAAACGATAATCTCGGCAGCTTCTTTTCGTTGCAAATTGTGTTCTCACCCGGCGGGGACGCTTCTCACGCCGTCTCTGGTCAACGCACGCAAGTGGTCAGTGCAGCGACGGAGTTCGCAAACGAGCAGTGGACGATCGAGCCAACGCAACATGCAGAGTTAGTGATTGCGACGATTGAAGAGCCGGGGCGTGAGCAGACCTGGGACGACTTCGCCAGCGCGGTGACTACCGCAGCAGGTGCTGCGGAAGGGGACGGGCCGATCGTGATCTGGTCAGAGATTAGCCAAGAACCGGATCCCGATACGTGCCAAGCATTGCAGCGTCAATTCGACGAAACTGAAGCGAGTGAACTTCCGAAACAATTGCAGTCTGTAGCCTCCATCACATCCGAGCGACCGGTCTTTCTGCGTTCGAGTTTACCGCAGTCCTCGATTGAGGATCTGGGGATTGGGTTTATCAATGACGAACAGGATGTTTATCGGATCGCAGCCAAGGCAACCAAAGGCGTTCTTCTACGTGATGCTCATCGCGTTAATCTTAAGTCACCACAAGCCTCCCAGTAAGGAAACGAACGATGAGGGTTTATCGATGCATTGTGTTGCTGGCTTGTATGTTCGGTGCCGTTTGCGCCCAGATTTCGATCGAACCCGAGCTGCAGGCCGCCTCAGATCGCCCCAACGTGATCGTGATGCTGTCGGACGATCAAGGGTTCGGCGACTTCAGTCATTGCGGAAACCGCGACATTGATACACCCAATATTGATTCACTGGCGCGAGATGGTGCCTTTTTTCAGAACTTCTATGTCTGTCCCGTTTGTGCGCCGACTCGCGCCGAATTTTTAACGGGACGCTATCATCTACGTGACGGAGTCACAGGCGTTTCGAGAGGGGCTGAACGATTGTCGCTTGAAGTTAAGACGATCGCCGATGTTTTTTCAGCTGCAGGTTACCGCACAGGTGCTTTCGGTAAGTGGCATAACGGTATGCAACCGCCGTGGCATCCCATCTGTCGCGGCTTTGATGAGTTCTATGGTTTCTGCAGCGGTCACTGGGGGCACTACTTTTCACCTCCGCTGGACCACAACAATTCGATTGTGCGTGGAGAGGGATTTCTGGCTGACGACCTAACCAATCACGCGATCGCTTTTATGAAGGAGAGTGCGCGCGAGTCGAAACCGTTTTTTGTTTTTCTGCCTTTCAATACTCCGCACTCACCAATGCAGGTGCCGGATAAGTTCTGGGAACGTTTCCGTAACAAAGATTTGAAGCAACTTCCCGAGGGGCTATCTGCTGAAAAGGTATCGCATGCCAAGGCAGCACTAGCGATGTGTGAGAATCTTGACGAAAACGTGGGTCGTGTTTTGAAAGAACTTAAGCGCCAGCAGATTCAAGAGAAGACGATTGTCGTTTACTTCTGCGACAACGGCCCCAACGGAAAACGGTTCAACGCAGGACTTAAGGGACGCAAAGGTTCTGTTGACGAAGGTGGTGTGAGATCTCCTCTGTTTGTGCGTTGGCCAAGAATGATTGAGGCTGAGCAAACGGTTTCAATAATTGCCGGTGCGATCGATTTGCTACCAACACTTGCAGAGTTGTGTGCGGTTGAATTGCCCGATCAAGACGTTGACGGAGTGTCGCTTGTGCCACTGGTCACCGACTCTGCTTCTGCTGCGTCCATGCCGCAATATAGCCGCGATTTGTTTTCTCATTGGAGAGGCAAGTTCAGTGTCCGTGATCCGCGATATCGATTGGACGCGAAGGGCATGCTATTTGATTTACAGTCTGATCCGCAGCAGAGGAGACCAATTGGGGATCCGAAAGTGAAAGCGCGTCTAACCGAATCATTAAGGCAGTTTAGAGAACAGGTTGAGTCAGAGAATCTGGCGTTGAAAGGAACAGATGCCAGGAAGGGGGCTTTCCGTATCGGGGACCCATCGCACCCGATAACTCAATTGCCCGCGCGGGACGCCGAGGCCACCGGCCAGATTAAACGTTCCAACCAGTTTCCCAATTCATCTTGGTTTACAGACTGGACCGATTCGGATGACGTCATTTTCTGGGACGTAGACGTAAGAGAGGCCGGGCAGTTTGAAGTCGAAGTCTACTACTGCCTTGAGAAGTCGGACGTGGGAGTTGAGCTATCACTGTCGGCAGGCACTGTGTCGGTAACTGCTCAGATTAACGAGGCCCATGAAAGTGCTCTCATAGGCGAAGCTGAGGACAGGTCGCCACGAAAGGAGTCTCTGATGAAGGACTTCCAACCTGTTACACTTGGGCGGATCTCTCTGAACCAAG
>CAZDBE010000291.1:0-7198 GCA_964503675.1 uncultured Pirellulaceae bacterium
CCCCTTTTCAGCGAATCAGAGTCACCAAGTTTAAGGTGCGGCCACTCGCGATTTCCCTCCAACTGAAGCATCCCCGCATCAACATCCAAGTTCCGCCCCAGCCTTCTTGCCTTGGCCGTGGTGCCATCGGAGAAAAAGATCTCATAAAACTCCCTGTCAGAACTCATCACGTGAGCCGCTGTCAGGACGAGCCCATCGCTGCTGACGATAACGCCACTGCCAACGCCTGAGCCATCATCGATTCCGACGCAGGCGTCAGTGTTCTTCTTCGCAACGGATCGAATTGCTGTCTGGATCGTTTTTAATTTTTCGACTGACCAATTTGCACCCGCGAGGTCGGTAGTTTGTGTCTGAACCTGCCCGCACACAGAGGTGGTGCCTAGCAACATCAAAAGCACTGTGGCCAGCCAAGTGACTTTCGAAAGACGCACTCGACAAACTTGATTTTGAGTAATCCGATTAGCTGACATCTCGATGGCTTCCGATGCCGTGTCGCTATCTGCCTGGTGACAGTGTCGCATGATCATCCCTGTACAAAAGAACTATCAGTCACTTTCATCCGTTTTAAATACCTGACCGATTGCTGTAAGATAACCGGTCGCCCAATTCTAGGACAGCAGACCTTTTTTCTGCAAACCCGATCTGGAAGAAAATAGCCTCCATGAGCCGTAGTTCACATACTTTGATTCGCTGGCTAGTGATTGCGTGGGCTTCGCCCAATTCGATGATCGGTTTGATTTTTGGAGTGCTTGCACTTTTGAGCGGAGGTGGCGCCCAAGTTAAACGCGGGTGCGTCGAGTTTCACGGTGGGTTGGTAAAACGCATATTGAGCCTGATGTTGAGTGGTGATGGTGCAGCCGCCATGACGTTGGGACACACAATTCTTGGCCAGACCCCAGAGATGTTGCGATTGTCGCGCGACCACGAACATGTCCACGTCCAACAATATGAGCGTTGGGGCCCGTTCTTCTTGCCAGCATATTTCGGTAGCTCCTTCATTCTGTGGATACGTGGACGCGACTGCTATATGGATAATCCATTTGAAATCGAAGCCTATGCCATCGCACCTCTTGACTTGCTCACTTCGGAATCGAGTGATGGCAGCGAGGTGGCATCTGAAACTGGCGAAACTGAACGAGCATCTGGCTATTAGATCGTCGTTAGTCACAAGACCTTGATATGGGTCAAGAGTGCCGTCCAAATTTTGCTGGTTATCGTTTACACTGAGGTTAGCGATTGGACAACGATCGCCTAAAACGCCTCCATTGCCTAAATCCAGAATCGTTAATGAAATTTCAAAAGGTCTGTATCGAATCACTCGGCTACACGCTGCCGTCGGAAAACTGGACTTCGGCGGATGTAGAGCAAAAACTCTCGTCGCTTTACCAGCGTCTGAAGCTGCCCGAAGGACGGTTGGAGTTGATGACCGGCATTGCCCGTCGAGGTTTCTGGCCTCAGGATGTTCGACCAAGCCAAGTAAGCGTAAGAAGTGCAATGGCGGCGTTAGAAGCCGCTGACATTGCCCCTCAAATGATTGGCTGCCTAATCCATGGATCGGTCTGTCGCGATTTTCTTGAACCGGCGACCGCTTGTACGGTCCATCATCAGACAGGCTTACCGGCAGATTGTTTGATCTACGATGTTTCCAATGCTTGCCTGGGAATACTGTCGGGAATGATTCAGGCAGCCTGCATGATTGAGTCGGGCCAAATCAAAGCTGCCCTAATTGTGGGCAGCGAGGGAGGGAGGCAGTTGGTCGAGGGCACCATCAAAGCGCTCAACGAAGACCAGACGCTGACTCGCAAGTCGGTTAAATCGGCGGTCGCCAGTCTCACTATTGGATCAGCCAGCGCGGCTGTGGTACTGACTCACGAATCTATCAGCAAAACCAAGAACCGATTGACTACCGCCACAACTTTAGCCAACACGGCTTTCCATGACTTGTGCCAAAGCGACCAAGATCAGGCTGGTGCTTCAATGCAGCCGTTAATGCAAACGGATTCGGAGCTGCTGTTGAAGCAGGGAATCAAAACTGGCGTGGATACCTTCGAGCGTTTTCTTGAGGAATCGAATTGGGACCGCACGGAAATCGATCGCACCGTCTGCCACCAGGTGGGTGTGGCGCATCGGAAGCTGATGCTGGACTCGCTGGCATTAGCACCTGAAAATGATTTCGCAACGTTTGGATTCCTTGGCAATACGGGAGCCGCTGCGCTGCCATCGGCGTTCGCGATTGGTTGCAATGAGGGCTTTTTCAAGTCCGGGGACAGTGTCGCTTGGTTGGGAATTGGATCAGGGATTAACTCCACGATGATGGGCATCAACTGGAACGAAAGTCGCGTACAAGGCGGAAACTGGGACCAGTAAGCAATTAAGATAGACGTTGAGGACTGTGAAAGAGATTGAAAAATCGACTCTCACTAATTCTAATACGCGCGAGCGTTTCAGGCTCCATTGCCAACACTTCCAACAATCAAAGCGTCAAGAGTCCAAATGCCCCAACACAAAAAAGGCTTTTTAGGAAACCTAGCTAAAAGAGTCTTTCAGCTTACCGGATTTCACCTCAACAGCTTGCTGAAATTTGGCGCCGTCTTGCTCGTCGCCGCTGTTGGTATCGGGTGGACGCTTCTGTACACCGGCGCAGAACAAGATAGCAAGACTTCCGGTGGCGTTGAGCCGGAGCGGTTAACGAGCGAGCAGAAGTTTACTGAAATATCAATTATGCCCGGGGATTTCTCCCGAAGGTTACCCGTTGAGCGAATGGGTATTCTCAATTCAAAGATTAAGTATGGCGAAGAATTGGCGAACTCCGAAGGCAAGTATGCGGACCAAGCTTCAGAAATGCTTGTGTTTCTTTATGGATCACGCTGCATCCTTGAGGAGTCGGAAGGGCTTGATTCGGAGAAGACCTACCGCAGGTTGGCTGAACTTCGCCAAGCAGCACTAGCGGCTGGCAATGACGAACGAGTTGCTGCGGCCGATTTCCTTCGCGTAGTCGCAGCCACCAATAGGCTCAATCATCGTAGCGGACTGCCTGACTTCCGTTTTGCCTCGGACGCTATCTCAAATCTGGACAGCAGTAAACTGGATAATATTGCTGAGACGGAGAGGCTTTACATCGACGCCGTCAAGCTACACAACACTTCATCGGACCAAGACAGCACTGCGATCTTTCTGTCTCTTTTGGCTGACAAATTAATCGACTCACCTGAGAGTGCGATCTCTGACCTAGGTCTTAACCTCAAAGACTACCCGAAGTACGTCCGGT
Source organism: uncultured Pirellulaceae bacterium (assembly GCA_964503675.1). Lineage (GTDB taxonomy): Bacteria > Planctomycetota > Planctomycetia > Pirellulales > Pirellulaceae > Mariniblastus. Next base: position 3,269 of record CAZDBE010000291.1, read on the forward strand.
TCTACGAAGCTGTTGACAAGTTGCCTCCTTCAACACGCGAATCAAAACTTGAATTTTACGACGAACTGTTTGCAGAAATTGACAATGCTCCACCGCAATCGGCTGTCACTTACCGAATTATTCTTCAGTTGCTTGACAGACTGCTGAATAAATCCGACCTCCAAACTGCCAAACTCCTAACGAAGCGGCTTGCAAAAGCCGCATCGGTAGTCAGTCCAAAGATCAAAGCCAAAGTTGATCAGTCAATTGAGAACATTGAAACGCGAATCGACTCAATAGGAAAAACAATCGATCTTTCGGGTTCTAACTTCGAAGGAGCGACGCTGAAAATGCCCAATGGAAAGCCGACAACGTTAGTGTTCTGGCGACCGAGCGATGTGAAGTCTGCGAAGCACATCAGGTTGCTCGCCGAGTCCGAATGGTTTGACCCGTGGGAATCCAATGTTCTGATCGCTTGTCCTTCACAACTGAGCGAAGAACAATTGAAGAATGCAGGGCGAAAGCTTTTCCAGTTCCAGGTGCTCGACAATGCGACTTCGGAGAGACTGGCAATCGAGATCGGCATCGATCTTGTACCCTATCAAGTATCTTTCGACAAAGACAACAAAGTCATCAGGCTTGGCGGAGCAACGAATTAAGCAATGCCCTTGAAACGCCAGTCACTTGCGCCACTCCTATCGTCGTTCCTAGCAAATGCTCAGGCAATTCGCGCTCGCTGAGAGTCCTCGCCTAATTGCACTCCTGACCGAGTAAGCGAATTCTTGGATGGAATGCTATAATCTGTTACTTGAGTGTGTACTATACTTCAAGACGCCCCCATCGAACTTGAGAGCATCAAGAGCCCTAAATGCCCAATCGCAATTCCCTCAGATACCGTCTTAAAGACTTCGACAGACGATTCTTTCGGGCGACCGGTTTTATGTTTAGCAGCTTGCTAAAGGCTGCCGTCGTCTTGGTTGTCGCCGTTGTTTGTATCAGCTTGACGATTCGATATACCAATACCGAGCGAAGCGGTGGTGTCTCGGGTTTAGAGGGAGTTGTCGCAAAAAGGCTAACAAGCGAAGAGCAATTTGTTGAGATATCGAACTTGCCCCAAGGGTTTTCCAAAAAACAGCCGGTCGAGAAAATTGGCATTCTCCAGTCCAAGATTGAAGTTGGCGAAGCATTGGTAAGGTCTGGAGGCCAATATGCTCAGCGGGCAAAGGATCAGCTTGTGCAAACCTATGGACGACTCTGTCAACTGCAGGATTCAGTAGGGATTGACTCGCAAAAAGCATACGGGAGGTTGGCCGAACTTCGCCAAGATGCATTGTCTACAGGCAACGAGGATCGGGTTGCCGAAGTGGATTTCCATCGAGCCTTTTCGGCGACAAGTAGACTCAGGCAATATGATGAACGCGCCGACTTTCGTTTTGCCACTGACGCCATTTTAAATCTCGACAGCAGAAAAATGGTTAACGCAAAACGAATCAATCAACTTTTCTCTGTCGCCATCAATTTACACGACACATCGCCCAAACAGGACAGCACTGCGATCTTTCTGTCTATCCTTGGGGACAAGTTAATTGACTCTCCCGTAAGTGAAATTTCCACACTAGGGCTAAGCCTGAAAGACCACGTTAAATACGCCCGGTACTACACTGCTGTTTACGAACTAACTCCATCAACACGCGAATCAAAAGTCCAATTTTACAATGGACTGTTTGAGAAAATTGAAAAATCTCCGCCTCAATCACCTAAGACTTACCAAGTTGTTGTTAGGCTGATCGACAGGCTATTGAATAGGTCCGACGCGGAATTTGCCAGCACTCTAGCAAGGCGGCTTGGCAAGGCAGCTTCGCTGATCAGCCCAAAGATTAAGGCCGACGTCGATGCGTCGATCAAAAACATTGAAACGCGCATTGCCTTGCTTGGAGAAAGCGTTGATCTCACTGGATCAAACTACAAAGGATCAGCACTGCAGCTGCCCAACGACAAGCCAACGACGCTGGTATTCTGGAGATTTGGCGATTTAGAATCAATGGAACATGTTCAATCGATTGCAAAATCCGAACGGTTTGACTCGTGGGAAACCAATGTGTTGTTGGCGGGACTTTCTCCACTCACCGAAGAGCAATTCGAGACAGCAGAAGACATCATTGGCAACTTCACGATACTCGACAATGCGACCTCAAGCAGACTGGGAGTTGAAATCGGTATCGATCTCGTGCCCTATCAGGTATCACTCGACAAAGACGGCAAAGTCATCAGGCTTGGCCAAATAACGAACTGAGCAGAAACGAGGTCTAATTGGCCGCCTCGACCAGTGACGCCATCTTAAGCAGCTCGTCCGCCACTTCCTTGGGAGCCCCGCGCTGAGGATTATGGCCCCATCGAAAAACCTTTAACGAGTATCCGCGTTCTTTCGCCCGTTTGTAATAGAATACTCGACTGTCCTTCTCCAGCGGACCGCCATCGGTGAACACCCAGTACTCCGCCGGAATCTTCTTACTAGAGTTACCCTTGAGGATCAACTTGTCGGTCATCGTTGCCAACGGATGGGGTACATCTCGCATCGAATTGGGCCAGTCGACCGGAATCGCCCAACCATCGCCCGCTTCCTTTGCGCGTTGAGTCAGTTTTTGTTGCCGGTCGGGATCGGGATCGTGCGTGAAAAAATTCTCGCCGCTGTCTAAAAGACTGGCATCTAAATACGCCATCCGAGAGATGCGATCTCCAATCCGATTCGCGACTCCTGAAATAACAATGCCGCCGTAACTGTGACCGATCAGAATCACGTTCTGCAATTCCTCGAACTCGATTAAGTTGATTACGTCGTCAATGTGCGTTTCAAGGTTCACCGACGCAGACGCAAGATGTGAGCGCTCGCCCTGCCCTGTCAGCGCCGCGCGGTAAACGGGACCGTGCCACGCTTTCTTCAACTCAGCTGCGGTGTCCTTCCAGTGATGCCGTCCTCCCCACGCACCGTGGACGATCACGATCGGGTTAGTACCTGCTGTAGTGGTAGCGAAAGCCTTCTCCGAAACCGGCTGTTGAGAAAACGCGTTGGTGGTCATCCCCAACATCAACAGGCAGACTGACACTTGTAGAGATAAAAGTTTCATAGGGATTGCCGTCAAAGACTGACCGATAATTTCTCTTTAGGTAGGCAATTTCCTAACCAATTTATCCAACACGCTTCCCCACTCATTCTTGGAAACCGTTTTCAGTGAGGGACTACTGGTGCGGGTACTCAATCTTGAGCACTTTGAACTGCAGCGTTCCTTTGGGGACATCAATGTCAGCCAGTTCACCAACCTTCTTCCCCAACAGACCACGTCCGATCGGGCTGGTGATTAGGTATTTCCCGCTGTCGTAATCTTCATCGCCATCACCTACCAACGTAATGACTTCCTCGTCGTCCATATCAGTATCCAAGACCGTTACCTTGGCACCGAAAGCAATAATGTCGGTGGGAATCGTTGAAGGGTCAACGATCTGGGCGCGCGAGAGTCGGCCTTTGATCTCGTTGATCTTGGCCTGAACCATCCCCTGTTTCTCTCGTTGAGCATGATATTCGGCATTCTCCTTGAGATCTCCCTCGGCACGCGCCAGCGCAATGTCCTCAGCGATTTGCGGCATAACCACATTCTCCAGCTCTTCAACATCTGCCATCTTTTTGTTGTAAGCTTCCTGAGTCATTGGCACGCGGTCGACCATGGTTCTTCTCCTCGTCTTCTTCTGCAATTAAAAAAAGCTCGACCCTGCACGATAACGCGCGGGTCGAAATTTTGGTGATAGGTTTAACCCAATAAGCAGTGATTGTGTCTGCTAAACCGATCTCCATTTACAGCACCATTATTCAGCACAACATCCTCTAAAGCAAGCATATTGATCGCTGCCTTTAAAACGGGATACCGCCCCGACCTAGGAAGATTATGCACCAATGAG
>CAZDBE010000292.1:0-7193 GCA_964503675.1 uncultured Pirellulaceae bacterium
TGGTCCAGCATCGACAGCCCGTCAGAAGACCCTGCCATCATGCGAGCGCAGTCGACCATGAAAATAATGCGCTGCGATTGGTTGGATTGAAAATCTTTGACCGTCAGTTTCCGTCGCCGAGCCGTCGTCCGCCAGTCGATGTGTTTGTAGTTGTCGTCCTTAGTGTAGTCGCGTAACCGCTCGAACTCGTTGTCCTGCCCGATTCGGCGCACCCGCCGCACTCCCATCTGGCTCAACCGGTTGGTGCGCGCAAGCAAATCGTATTCGGCGATCTGTTTCATGTCGGGATAAACGTTGATCGTCGTTTCGCAGGGTACAGAATAGAACCCTTGCCATAGCCCGAGCTTACTTTCGACCGCTAAGTAAACCCTATCCATCACGAATTTACCACGGCTGGAGCTAGTGACGTAGTATTTGAAACGCGTCTTGCTTTTGGGTTTGAGCGTCGCGGGGAAGTTCACGATCGAGGCCGCAAAATGATCTGGGATGTCGTCTCGAAAATCAACCTCGCATGCGCGGGAAGAAAGATTGGAGACTTCGACGTTGATGTGGTGAGGTTTTCCCAAAGACGCCACCTTCAATGAGTTTCTGACTACCGAAAATTGTTTCTTGGAGACTAAGGTGCATGCGTCAGCCAGACATGCGAGCACGACCAGCATAAGAAGCACCGCGGCAATGATGCTTGCCATGGGAAAGAAAATCTGTGCTAGGGCGACCATCGCTGGCAACGCAAATAGCAACAGCATCCTCCGATGCGGGAAAGCGCTGCGGAAAAATGCTAGAGCCGACAGCGGGATGGCCATCAGCATGAGGAATACTATCGGGCGTTCAAGAAGAAAGGGAATCATGGGTATGTTTTTGGTTGTCAAAAAGTCGTCTTTCGCTCCGCGAAATAACGCGTGCGCGGCAAATTTTGCTTCGCAAAATTACGTGATTTCGCGGAGCGAAATACGACTATTTACTTAATGCGTGGAACTTCGATCGTTCTAATGAGTTCGTCTAACAACGTGTCGATCTGCTGACCCTCCACTTCGGCTTCAGCCGTTAAAATGACACGATGGCGAAGAATGGATTTAGCGATGTGAACAACATCATCAGGCACCGCGTAGTCGCGTCCACTGAATGCCGCCAGAGTCCGGATCCCCTGCATCAGGCTGATGCCGGCACGCGGCGAGGCACCCATATAAAACTGTGGCCACCGGCGGGTAAGGCGAACGATTTTGTTGATGTAGTCGACCAGTAGTGGATCGACACGAATGTTGGAATTCTCACGTGTCAACCGATTGATTTGCTCAGGGTTGGTCAGCGTTTGAATCTCGTTTTCTAAGGTGTGATCTACGTTCGATTGTCCGCCGTGCATGGCTAAAATGTTTGCCTCTTGTTCTTCCGAGGGATAATCGGCAATCAGTTTGAACATGAACCGGTCCAGTTGTGCCTCGGGAAGGCTGTAAGTCCCCTCGGATTCCAGTGGGTTCTGTGTGGCCAAGACTAAAAACGGTAAGTCCAATTGATGGGTGGTCCCGTCAACGGTGACGCGCCTCTCCTGCATGATCTCAAGGAGGGCGGCGTGAGTTTTGGCCGGCGATCGATTGATCTCGTCAGCCAGCAACAGTTGGGTAAAAACCGGCCCGGGGCGGAATTCGAACTCCGATGTTTTCATGTTGAACACGGGGGCACCGGTAATGTCCGACGGCATTAAGTCAGCGGTAAATTGAATTCTGCCGAAGTCACACCCTAGAATTTTTCCCAACGTGCGGACAAACAGCGTCTTCCCTAATCCCGGCACACTTTCAATCAACACGTGGCCGCCGGAGAATATCGCGATCAACGTCCCTTCCACGAGTTCCTCTTGACCGACAAAGACTTTCGCCACCTCGCGGCGGATCGAATCGTAAAGTCGGCTGGTTTCCGTTTCAACGCCCGTCGCGACTGCAGATGCTCTTGGAGCGGGCACTACCGGTGCGGGAGCTATCGTTTGCAGCGGCGCCGAAACTTGCGGTGGTGCCGCACTCGCAACAGGAATCGCGACGATCGCCTCGCAATGCGGACACTTAGCGCGTTTGCCAGCAGATGCCATTGGCACGCTGATGGTCTGGTTGCATTGGCTGCAAACAAACCGAATTTTTTCGCCAGCACTTTCAGGAGGATTGTTCATAAGTTTGTCGTTGAGAAAATCAGAAGTCTGTTGTGAGAGAACTATTTGTCGCCGGAGCGATTTTTGTATCGTTTGATCACTTTCATCGCCCAGTTTCGATTGGAGTCGCTTTTCAGCAATCGTCCTGTAGCGTTGATGTGATCCCGGAACGTCTTTTTCTTTTCAAGGTCGATGCGGCGGGGCCGTCCATGGATGGGGAACACAGCGAAAAATGCCACGACCGACAACAGTAAGAAGAACGGTACGATGTTACCGATCGGTTTACGAGTCAGCCACTCCCACCCGCTTTCATTGGGCGCGTACGTGTTGCGCACTTCGATCTCTGCCGGACCGCTTTCTAGCAGCATTACTGGCCCACGTGTTTGAGCGATCAGCTCGCCCGCAATTTTGCGGTTCTCCGCGTTGGCCATCCCCAAATTCATCAATGCTGATCCGTTGCTGAAAACAAAGATCTGGCCCCTGTCTTCTTCATCCGGACAGTAGATACGTGACAACAGCACACCGTCGGAATGTTCCAGCAGCGTTTCAGAATCGCGTTGGTAGGATCTGTCACCGAAGTGATATGCGTTGCCGCTTGAGGCTTGGGCTCTTTCCAAATCGTCTTTGATCTCAAGTATTAACTTGCCTTTGTGGAGGTCGGCACCTTCGATAGCAACAATGTTGCTCCACTCGCCTTCGATATTAGAGATTTTCTCATCAACGCCATCTTCCTGAGTGAACCATTTACACTCGCCTTCGACTGACTCGCCCAGCATCGCAAATTGGAATCTATCTTCGTACCGAGATAACTGTTGCTCGGAGAGGTACTCGTTGTATCTGCGAATCGCGTTCTCTTTTTCGGGGGCTGAATCGGGGACCATTGCCAGTTGTTGCTTCAGCAATGTGTGCTTGCCGCGAAAACCGGGAGCGACGTAAATGATCGATCGATAGTTCCCTTCGGCCAACCAAAGTTCTAGTCGATCGATTACTTCTTCCGATGGTGGCTTCAAACGATTGGGGCACCAAACAATCGTGTCAAAGCGATCGATCAATGGAGAGATGCGCGGTGCTCGCCTAGTCGTACGTCCTTCGTTGCGTAGAAGCGTGATCAATCCACTCAACCCGTCGACACTTGCGTAGCCAGCCGCTTGCCCGTGAATCTTGCCGTAGTCGTTGAAGCTGCCATAGTCAGTATCTTCAAGAATGCCGCAGCCCGTGATTGTCGTGATCAGCAACGCAACACCAACGAGCAGAAGACGGCTCAAATGGATTTCGAGGGAGCGGGTCATGCGCCACCTCCCTCGGGCTGTCCAAGATAACTGTGGAAGTTTTCTAATCCCGACCAGCAGCGCTCAAATTGATCCGGTGCGGGGGCGTGATCGCCAAAGAACGCCGACTCGAACGGCAGCATGACACTTTTGAAATAGCTTGTTAGTTTTGGATCTTCCCAAACCTCCTTCAGGTACTGTCGGTTCGTTTTGCCTTTCCTCAATGAGATGCGTTCGTTCTGATCGAGCGTGACCAGCACGTGGCTGTAGAGAAAAATAAACGCGCGTCGCAGATCACCGGCTTGATAGGCTTGTTGAGCCAAGCTGCGGAAGTCGCCGCCTGCGGCTGTGAGGTCGAACGGCAGCTGCTCAATGCTCTCTGACAGCAGTTTCTTTCTTTTAGCCGCATTAGGGTCTTCAATCGATGACTCAACCGCAAGGAATTTGTAAAACAAAAACGCCAAGGCGCAGACAATCAGCACTACGAGAATCATCATAAAAAGCGATGAAATGTCGAAGCCGGAAAACCAACCATTGCCAGTTCCCGTCCCTGTTGTCGTGGTGTTTGTGTTAGTAGGTGTTCGGTTTGAAGTTTTAGCCTTGCCCAATTCGATTTCGTTGCGTTGCGATGACATCGGGAACGCTTCGGACTTCGATTCCAGTGGCATTAGTTGGTCCGCTTCGGCATCGTACCAAGGGTAGTCGAATTTCTTCAGCGCTTCTGCTAGATCTTCGTTCGATTGAGCATGCGCAGCGGTACCGCCTAACGACAGAACTAGAAACAGAGTCGTCAGCAGGGTGATGCAAATTATTACCGCGAGTTTCACTGTAGGCTTTGCTCCAACTTTTGGCCCTCAGACATCACCTTCAGCGACACCTCCCAGCCTTCTTGGACAATGCGGGTGTTGATGTAAAACATAAATCGAAACACGGCCATGTATGAGGCTACCAACCACGCCGCGACTGGCCAGTAGAGATACTGAATCGGCAAGTCCAACGTTCCTAGTAGACCAATGGTTTTGTCGATATGAAACAGTAACCCAGCCAACATCGTAGTAAGTGCTACCGCGATTAAACTGCCCAAGACAAAACCGGCAATCACGTCGCTGCGGTGGAGATCGCTGGATCGTTTGCCGAACCGCAGCTCACCTTCGTTTTTCGTACGAACGGGAGTCTTTTCTAGAAGTAGGATTTCGGAGACGAACGGTCGTGACATGCGAAACAGCATCCCCAGAATAAAAAAAGCAATCGCCCATCCAGTCGCAATTGAATTGCCTACCGCGATCAGAAACGTGACGGGGAACACCATTCTAAGGCACCCGTGCAGCCAAATTGAGTACCACGACGTCTTGAAGTACCCCGTCACCGTCTCGGAAACCGATGGCTTGCCCTCAAACATCGCCTTACCCAAGTATAGTGTGATCATCATCGTACCGTATTGAGCCTGAATGACAGCCAACAGCAAAAGCTTCCAGTGCCACTGGCCATAGTCGACCATCCCAAATTCTGACAACAGCAGCGTCAGCAGATCGAAGACTAGCCATGGCAGTGCATTGATCGCCAATAGTGCCAAGATGTTCAACGAATGATCTCGATACACCAGCAGCGACAGGTCGAACAAGCCAAGCAGGCTACGTTTTCGGATTGCGATAAAGGTTTGGCTGAAATCCATTTACTGTTCGCCTCTTTGGAAATATTCACCAAAGATAGACCGGGGGTAACCCAGCACGACGAAGTAGAACATCAGCATTCCACTAGTGATGACTGCCACGGCAGCTTTGAAGAACCACGGCACATTTGCTTTAACGTGAGGCGAGATAAATCCCTCCACGAACGCCGCCATCACAAACAAACAAAACGCACACATCGCGACGGGGATTGTTTCGACGGCGGTCTTTTTCAGGTTGTCGATTCGCCGGTTACCATTGGTGTACCACCAACTGACACCGATCTTCAACCCGGCACCGGCCGAGAGGACGATCGCGGTCAGTTCAAGCGGACCGTGGGCGGTGACAAAGTTGAAAAAGTTCTCACTGGCGACGGCCGAATCGCCGCGCAGCATCACGCCGAAAGAGGCCCCCAACGCAACCGCATTTTTCCCTAGCGTAATGAACCCCGGCACGATGAATAACATCATCACGAAGCAGTACAAGCCGATCGAACCGTTGTTGATAATGTAGAATCCGGCCATGAAGTTGTTTTCACCCCACGATCGTCCTTCGAAGGATTCGAATCCAGATTCCATTTGGGCGATCTGCTCGCTACCCAAAACGTCTTCGGCGAAACCTTTCCAAATCTGGTCGTCGTGAGCCAAAAATGCGCTGGCTAAAAATAGGACCCAGAAAAAGACAATTGCAACGTGGACGGCCGTGTCTTGAAAAATTGCCGCCGGCACATCGATGAAAACTTTTTGCGACCACGTCCTCCATTGATACCGTTGGGCCCGATACATCTGGCTATGTGATCTGGCTACGAGGCGATGCAGGTAGTCTACTGTTTTGGGCGGGAACTGCCATGCTTCGGCCAGTGCCAGATCTGCACATGCCGAACGGTAGAGAGTCGAAAACCTTGCCACTTGCGTTGCCGGTAAACGTGCGCCTTTGCTCGATCCGCCAATCTGATCGCAGAGTTTTTCCAATTCGCTCCATAGCGGTTGGCGTTGGTCGAGAATTTCTGAGACTTTCATTCTTGATCTCCCGTCGGTAGCCGATCTGGTAGGTCCGGCAGATCGCCGTCATAGTCATCGACGTCTTCAATGGGGGAGGCAACCACTGGCGAGGAGGAATCTTGATCGACCGGCAATTCTGTTCCCGGCCAAGTTGTTGGATTTGTTCTCGGTTGGGTTGAAGTCGCTAACGTACCGACCGATAAAGGATCTTCCTCGCTGTTGAAACGTGAGAAAGTTTTGAAGTACAGGGCACACAACAGTAGCGTGGCGTCGATATCACCGGGGAAACCAAATTTTTCCTTCAGTGGGTTAGCCATGCGCGCTGCAATTTCGCTTGAGTGATCGGGCCCCAATCGCGGCGTGGCTTCGACGAATGCGGCGAGTGCTTTGGACATCGAGGGGCTGACAACAAAATCATTTGGAATCATCTCGGCAAGTTTTGCGACGCGCGGGTCGGAGAAACTCGCTAGCTCGGGGGCCCAATCGCGTTCCACCAAAACAACCATCGTGCCCGCCACCAGATCGCCAATGCGCTGGAACTTTTTACTGAACACCATGCAGGTTAAACCTGCCAGAAACAGCGGGAGAGGGTATGCATCTTCGAAGATGTCGAAAACGAAAAAAAGCGTTGCCGGCATGAAAGGCATGATGTCTAAAAATCGAAATAGGTTTCTTACCATCGCCTGAACGCCATCGATGGCCGACCCGTCGGTGGACAGAACGCGAATGTTGGCAATCTGCTTACCAAATGTCTGGCCATTTCGCACCGTTTCGCAGACGGCTCCGTAAAACCAGAATGCCAGCGCCGCGATGATGGCGATTACGCCAAAAGAAGACACTAACAGTTGCCCAAAAAAATCTCCGCTGATTTGCGGAACCACCCACGACACAAGAAGAAACGTCAACAGGATCGCCACACAGCAGCCGATGAAAGCCAAGCCTACGATGCCAATGTCTAAGCCGTATGCCATCAGCCTGCGGAAGGGGCCAACGACCTGGTACTGAAACGCAATTCGTTCGGGCGTCTCGACACGCACGGCGGTGTCGAGTTGCTGGTAGTGCGAATTTGGCCGTTTCGGAGGGCTCATCAAGATTCGTTCGGGCTGCCGCGTCGGTCAGGTAA
>CAZDBE010000293.1:0-7187 GCA_964503675.1 uncultured Pirellulaceae bacterium
CACTGATGTTGGGGATGTGTTGAAACGGCGGTAGTTTACTTCGTTGCGTTCCTCACCTTGCTGCGTCCCGACGGCATCCGTAGTTGCGATCAACGAAGGGTCTTCAACTAATGTTTCCGTAGATTGAATGTCCCACCCTTGAACTGGTTCTCGGTCAATGACATCACTGGAAATTTCATCGCTACGCCTAACGTCAGCGGGGGGAGATTAATCAACAACGGAACCCATTGGGTCGTTTGGAGCTGATTTGATCGCTTGAGAGAGATCTTTATCCTTTGACTCACCAGATGGCGCAGATGGTTTTTGTTCCAATATCTCGACGGCAGTAACCACTTGGCCGTCGGAAATCACCGCTTTGGGAATTCCAATGTGATGTAGCTCGGACCTCAATGAACTGGATTCCGGTGTAACATCTCTTACGGTATCAGCTCCGGTCTTTTGAGAGAAATCTTGAGTGGTGGATTCGCGGGAAAGTCCAGAATTTGCCGCGAATTTCTCGACGAACGGCGACTGCGTCGATGCTAGTGAGGCATCTGAATTCTCAACAAGATCACGCAGTGGAAGTGCTGCTGGCTCTTTCGTTGGCGATAGGTGTGCCTCACTGTTTTTGACTGTGCCATTAAAGGCAATTGGTGCCCTATAACGCCGGACGTTCCCTAGCTCCGGCCTCATTTGCAATGAAAACTCATTGTCTTGCTCTGCCGTCACCGCGTTATCTGGTCCATAAGTTTGAGAGCCGTCGACAGCAGTAGGCAGCAATTCAATTGAATGTCCAGGCGCAGAACTCAGTGAGGGCTGCTCCGGTACTTCGTCGAAAATCACCGGCGTTAAATCAGATGGTGCTAGCGAACGAGGAGGCAATGCTTTCACAGTCTCAGTGCCGACGACCGAGTAAGGCCTCGGTAACGCAGAATAAGCTGTCACCGGTTCAGCGCTGAATTGGTCGAGTAGCTGTCGACCGTTCAGTTGCCGCTCAAAGTGCCCAATTCCGGTGCTCAATCCCCGCGCGGTAGGTGACTCATTTTGCGAATTGCCATCCGTTGGTAACACCGCGATCTGAGTCAGCGGAATCGGATTCGCATCGCGTTCTCTCGAATTGACTGCCGGCTCCTGATCGGTCGTCAGCAGATCGGAGAAATTTAAAAGCATGTTTGACACAGAAACTGCTTGCAAAGTTGAGTTTCTGTTTCCCGGTGATGCGAAGGCAGCGTTATCGAGGGACGGCATATTTTCAAATGGAAATCCGTTGACAGACATTTTGCGCGGCCGAAAGAAGAACAGTGACTGCCAGCAGGAATGCAATTACAGTGCCAACATCCCAAAATGCTCGTATTGCAATAAGCTGAAACGTCGGTAGCGATTACTTAAGTTTTGGGGGCATTCTTCGGGAAAATGTTTCCGCGCGACGCGCAAAACTTTCCACCTCTCCACGCTCGTGAGCGAACGATAAGAGAAGCTAATCACCGAATGAATCGCTACTCGCAAAATTTTTTGGTGATTTGTGTGATCGATATTGAGTCAGATCGGAGATTTGCTAAGGTCACTGCGTGCGAACAAGTATGAGACACTTTTCGCATCTTTTCCGAGGTCTTTTCTTTTGTTTCGGAGCTTGATATGGTCAAACCAATCATAGCGTGCGCCACCGGTATAGGCTTATCTGACAACCAAATCGAGGCGATCGCCGCACAGCTGGAGGCAGACTTTTTGTGCTCTGACTCTGAAAGCCAAGTGATCCGAGCGTGCAATTTGAGGCGACTCTCTTGTGTGTTTGTAGACTTCGAAAAATCATCGACGACTGCGGCCGCAGGACGTCTGATTCCACAAAACCGTTTGGTATTTTACGCCGTCCCCAAGGGCGACGTCAAAGCCGCGTTTCGCGCCGCACGCTTGGGCGGGATGAACGTTTTGGAAAAACCAATCGCGTTGGATGAAGCAATGCTCAATATCGCTGCCGCTTTCAAAAGCGAGCAGCGTTTACAAGAGTTGGCTACGACTGAGGTAGAGTTTTCCCACCTGCTATTTCCAGAATTATCGGAGCGCGAACAACATGTTTTGGCGCTGGCGATAAGCGGAGAGCCAAATAAACGGGTCGCGGGGATTTTGGATATTGGTCTCCGTACCGTTGAAAACGACAGGGCCAACCTATTGAAGAAGCTAAAGGTAAATACATTTGCGAACTTGATTCAATTGGCTGTGCAACGCCAACACGAAGCAAACGGAGTACGACGACGTCTGTTCCAAGAAGAACTTAGCGGTTAATCAGTTCAGCAATCACTGAATCCATGAAAGCATCGGGCCGATGATTGCTCGTTCATGTTAATTGCCGTCAGGAGCACTTCTCAGTGCCACACTTGCCCAGATAGTGGTTCTTGCCGCTATCCCGATAACAGCATAGTCAGTGCTCTTATAATACCGGTAGGGAGAGTAAATTAGACTTTCCGCGTTTACTCTTTGGCTTGTTCATCGCTGCCGCTGCCCAACTAGCGGTTTGTCAAAGCTGAATTTTGGGGTTGGCCGTAGGGGGATTCGTCAGAATTCCTTGCCCAGTCGCATGCAAAGGACTTCTGGCGAAGTCCACCATCCTAATCTTTAGCCCTGACAAACCACTGGGAGCAATTTCAGTAGTACTACTGAATTGGCTGGTTCGACTTTACAGCAAGTTTGGACTCCAAACAATTGAAAGCAATGATTTTCGACCGTACATTTAGTCGGGATGACTGGATTTGAACCAGCGACCTCTACACCCCCAGTGTAGCGCGCTACCAGGCTACGCCACATCCCGATTTCTCCCATCGATCTTATCGAAGGGGCAGGGCAATGGCAAGCTAGTCGGACTGAGGCGACGCCAGATTTTTGAAATTGCTTGGGCCGTCCTAAGTCTCTATTCGAACCAATCTCCAACGCCCCCTAAGGGACAAGTTGCCTAGTTGGAATGTGAAATTATGTGGAAAGTAGCCGATTCTGCGACACAAATTCACGTCTCTAGAAAAAAGAGCCACGATCAGCCATGATGACAGAAATCGCCAGTCCAACTTTCGCCATTTACAAGTTCCATGATCGTCAACCGACTCGCCTGGATCGCTCTATTCTCACTCATCTTGCTGGTCATCGTGGGTGCAACAGTACGCGTGACAGGATCCGGATTGGGATGCCCAGACTGGCCAACCTGTTGGGGATGCATCATCCCGCCAACCAGTGCCGATCAGATCGACGTCGCGAAATTGGACATGGCCAAATTCAAACGGCACGCAGCTAAAAAAGGCATCGATCCCGATACCATAACGCGCGAGACCGTGTTGGCCAGTTTTGATCCAGTGCACACTTGGATCGAATTCCTCAATCGTTTGACATCGCTGCCTCTTGGGTTTTCAACCTTGTTGCTGGCTTTTCTGTCCTTCAAGGCGAAGCGTTTCAAGTGGTGGGTGATTGGATTGTCTTGGTTCTGTTTGGCAGACGTGATTGGCAATGCAATCATGGGGGCAATCGTCGTCAGCAGCGGACTACAACCCGGAATTATAACGCTTCATATGGCGTTGGCGTTTCTATTGATCGCCGTTTTGATCACTATCATATGGATGACGCGGCCCGAGGAAGCGCCACTACAAATCGATTCGTCCTATCGAAGAAAGATATTGTTCGCGTCTCTAATCTTTTTCGCTTGTTTGTTCTGCGAGGGGCTAATGGGCAGCCAGTTGCGAGAACAAACGGACCAACTGGCTCAGGCATCAGCAGGGCTCGATAGAAGCGAGTGGATTGATCAATTGAGCGCCACCCTAATCTATAAAGTGCATCGTACTTTCTCGTGGACTTTGCTGATTACTTCGGCGCTGGTCTTGTTCTGGATTGGTAAAGCCGGATCGAGAAAAATCGCCGAGCCCAAATGGATTTTCGCCATGGTGATCGCGATGATGCTGATGGGAATCGTGTTAGGGCACATCGCAATTTTCCAAGTAGTGCAAGTTCTGCATGTTGGTTGTACGGCGGTGCTACTGGCGATTACATGGCACTGGATTTTACGGCTGATCACATCCAATCCACACATCGCACCTGAAGACTGATACAATTAGTTTCTTCACAGAGAACAAATCGGCCGTGCAGAGTCGGTCACTGGGCTTAATGAAGAACAGCCATTGGGAAACGGAATCGTGTCAGACAGTTTAAAAACATCGTCAACAAACAGCAACCAGCACCAGATCCGTGACGAGATCAAAGGTGTTTTAATTTTCGTCGGAGTGATCTGGGTAATTCATGTGTTGGATATATTTCTTCCGCTGGGTGAGTATTTGGCGTTGGTGCCAAGATACCTATCTGGAATTCCTGGCATCGGGGCGATGACTTTTTTACATGCCGACTTTGGGCATTTGATCGCCAACACGTTTCCTCTGATCGTGTTGCTAACGCTATTGGCAGGATCACGTGCCAATTCATGGCAGACCGTGGCTTCCATCGCGGTGTTGGGTGGGCTGCTGCTGTGGTTGTTTGGGAGAAACGGAAACGACACTCAAATCGTTTCGCACGTTGGTGCCAGCCTGTTGGTGTTTGGGCTCGTGACCTTTTTCCTCGCGGCGGCTTGGTTTGAAAAGCGACTTGTCCCGATGCTGATCGCCGCTGTCGTGGGATTCATGTACGGATGGTCAACTCTGACCGGCATGCTACCGATTGCGCGTGGTGTCTCTTGGGACGGTCATCTGTGCGGTGCAATCGCAGGAGTAATGGTGGCTTGGCTTCAGACGGGTCTGTCAACCTCACGTGATACGTTTTCCTCGCCGCCTAGCGCATGAAAAGTTCTCCTCCACCAATTCGGACAAAGGGGGTGCCGCAATCGCCCCATAACACGCTGATTGGTCGGCGAATTAAAAGCACTTTTTAAAGGTCTTTTAGAGTAATTCACTAGGAACACCGCAACTTCCGGTGAGAATAGAGTCGGTAACACGAAAACACATATTTGAACCTGAGACACAAATGGCAACCACAAAAACCCTCTCTGCGACAATCTCTTGCATTCTGCTCTCGGCGCTATTTACGACTAGTTGTTCAGCCGACCTCATTTTCGGATTGAACTTTACAAGTCAGGCGAGCACTGATTTGACACAAAGCGAAAAGAATCTTTTCAACAGTGCGATTAATTTTTGGGACGCAATCATTGTTGGTCACCAAGACCTTGTTCCTCGCACTTGGACTTTGACTGTCGACACATTCAGCCAGCCAGCGTCAGGAGGCGGTGTTGTACTTGGTAGCGCTGGGCCTACAAATTTGATGTTTTCCGGCGTAGTTCCGGGAGCCGCTACAAGCAATGAGCGCTTTGTTATTGCAGGCGGTGGAAACGCTAACTTCAACACCCATCCGGATACCAATGGACTTGGACTCAATTTAGACACCATTAAGCACGAAATCGGACACGCTTTGGGCTTCGGAGCGCTCTGGGAACTCAATGAAGTTTACAATGACGGGAATCCAACTAATAGTTCCCGAACCTTGGATGGTGGAACCCCTGGCCAGTACGTGGGAGCCAACGCTCTCGCGGCGTGGCAAAACGAATATGTTGGGCAAAGCGCCGCCACATTTATTCCAGTCGAACTCGCCGGTGGCCCGGGCACAGCTCACGGTCACTGGAACGAGGACGATAACTTTGGCCAAGCCAACACGGGAATTGTGCGAGTTTCCGACGGTAGAGATCTTCGGCACGAGTTACTAACGGGCTTTGCAAGTAATGAAACTGCGTTCTTGAGCCAAACCACTATCGCATCGTTTGAAGACATTGGCTTCATCGTTGTGACCGTGCCTGAGCCATCGGGGCTAGCGGTCTTGGGGATGTTGGGCCTCGGGATTGCGCTTCGCCGCCGCCGATAACTTGCTGGTGTGGCAGGACGTGAATCCCCCGCCTCCATTGTGATCCAGATCCCCAGCATCGCCGCAAGTTTGCACCAAATTAGGCGAGTCACCTTCACTGTCGGCCTCTCTTCAGGAATTGGCTATTGAGCAATAAGCAGATCAATGAAGTCAGGAATGTCCGAAAAGTCGACCGATCCGTCCTCGTTAACATCTGCTTCGGCGAGAAAACTACCCGCTTGCAAGATGGTAATGAATGCAGGTATATCCCCGAAGTCGATTAAACCATCTTGATTTACATCTCCTATCAAAATCATCGGATTTGAAACTACATTGGCAACAATCTCGATATTGTCGAGTTCCATTTCCCCGTTTCCATCGCTATCGAAATCGCTGAAGATAATTTCGATCTGGGAAGCATTGTTCAATGCGGCATTGAGCGAAACATAGCCACCAGTGTCGCCAGCTTGATTATCTGGGTTGGCGGGATCGAAAGGTTCGAACGTCAGATCAAAATTGTTTTGATCGCGAAACCAAGTTCCACCGGGACCAGTGGTGCGATAGAAAATGTCAACTTCATCGGGAAGAAAGCTTTCCGGATCTTCAGGCAATCCAGTGTCAGGGTCAATGGGTGGGTCGGGGTCAAAGGGTGTACCTTCAATATCAAAACGAAATTGAAAATCTTGAAAACCTGTACCGTCGAGGGTTATATAGACCAAGGCATCATTGCCAAAGTCCTCTCCAGAAATTGGGCCGAGGCCATCGTTGAAGTCGACAGTAAAAAGAGATTGACCGGCGATACTAAAATCATTGCCGGATCCAGAAAGGTCGTCCCACTTAATGGTTCGAGATACACTGAACATGGCACCGCTGACGGGAGAGGTGTAGGACCTGAATCCGCCGCCACCATTGTCATCTAGCTTCCCAGCATCGCCCATATAGGTTTGCAAGTTTGCTCCGCCACCTGCCGTGTTATCGACATCGGCAAGGTGATCCTGCATGTTGGGACCATCGGCTCCGTCATCAAAATCGAAGTTCTGTTGAAATCCCCAGAACGCAACCACTTCAGTTTGCGCGGTTGCATGATCGAGCGCCAAATTGGAAGCTCCCAACAATAAAACCAACGACAGAAATCGTGTTGTGCAATTCATAATGACTCCTAGGTTCTTCGATTGACGATCTTCGTAAAGTATAGTTTGACATCGGTGTACGGCAAGCGCGATTAACGCGGACGAACGTAGCTCACTTACCGAGCATTAGGGTTGTGCAACTTACTTCGGCTCACTACTGACCGATAAGTAAGTCAATGAAAGGATCGATATCGGAGAAGTCGACGACTCCGTCATCGTTAATATCTG
>CAZDBE010000294.1:0-7182 GCA_964503675.1 uncultured Pirellulaceae bacterium
CAACAGCGGCTCGCCGTGCAATGCCCGCGCCACATCGCGGAACCAAGGAGCGATGATGTTGGCGGGTGTTGCGTTGGTCCGTACGTCGGCTTGCAACTGAATGGTACGCTCGATTGAGTATCCCGCCGCTTCGGCGATCTGTTGGCCAGACATTCGTTTGCGAGTTTGCATCAATTGTACAGCTGAATTGAGATGATTGGTCATCGCTGTGGGATGGACGTTGCTTGCGCCTAAGCCCACCGCGATCAGTCCGCGTAGAAACTCGACGGCGAAATCACCGACCATCACCAAACGATCACGTTTCTTGGCGGTATCTTTACCCGCCGCGTCAATAAACGCCAGCACTTCACTTGCGAATGCGTCTTTACCCGGATCGATCGACGCCATGGCGGACAAAAACGACTGGCGAAACTGAAATGTCTCGTCGTCGGCCAGTTCGACTGCGCGGGCGATACTACCACCTGATGCGGCGGCGAGATGGGGCAGGGGGGTAGTCGTTTCCAAATCCGTCATCGAACCGAGAATCGAAGTCACTTCCTCCTCGGTCAACTGGCCAAATCTTACCGTTTGACTACGAGACACGATCGTCGAGATTTGCTTCTGCTCGCTTGAGCCGATGAGAATCAACAGGGAATTGACGGGCGGTTCCTCGAGTGTTTTCAACAATGAGTTGGCGCCTTCGACGTTCAAGAAATCGGCATCATTGATAATCGCAATCTTTCTCCCGCCGCGAAACGGCTTCAAACCAATCTCATGGCAGAGCCCCGTCTGTCGGCGGTGTTCGGCCTTGCCAATAAACAACTCTAGGGGAATGAATGCTTTGTCGGCGGGCTTTGACACCAAAATTAGATCTGGATGCGTCTTGGCGTCGACTTGGGCACAGGAAGGACAGCTGCCGCAGGGCGTCAACGGCTCAGAACTATTCTCACACAGTAGTGCCTGCGCGAGTTTGAGAGCGAACAAGTGCTTCCCAACACCGTCCTTACCCACGAACAAATACGTGCTGGCGAGGCGGTTGTTGGCAACGCTCTTTTGAAATCGTTCGAGTGCCGAGCGATGATTGAGTATTTGAGACCAAGGCATAACGCTTAACCTACGAAGTTCGTTGACTTAGCAGTCCATCGACGATGGCTCTGATGTTTGACTCGATAGATTGCATCTCTGCGGTGCCGTCGATCAGCGTGGCAGCCGGATCGTTGGCCGCTTCGGTTAGGAATCCCTCTCTTACGGCATTGAAATATACGTCACCGCGCGATTCCATGCGATCCCGGGCACTGCCAATTCGTTCCATCGCGGTCGCGACGGGTACGTCGAAAACAAATGTCTGATCTGGTGTTACTCCGTCGATCGCAAAACGATTCACCGTGCGGATGTCTTCGGGATTCAGCTTCCCAGCATGCCCCTGGTAGACGACGGTAGACATGACAAATCGGTCTAACACGACGACGGCACCGCGATTGATCGCAGGTTTTATGATCTCTTGGACTAACTGGGTACGCGCGGTTGTGAACAGCATCATTTCCGAGCGCATGTCGATCGGCGTTTGCCCTTTCTCCAAAAGAATCGAACGAAGGGCCTCCCCAAGCGCTGTGCTTCCGGGGTCTTTGCAGGTGACGACTTCACCGTGAGTTTTCAGATAGTTGCAGAGGCGTTCGACCTGAGTGGATTTCCCACTGCCATCGACCCCATCAAAGACAAAAAACATATGTGTTGCGTGTGAGGTGAATGGGATTTACGTTTATTGTTGACGATCGGTCTTATAAAACCAACCACCTCTGCTGGGTTTGGACCGGAAAACGTGTCCCGAGGCCGTCAAACGTTGATCACGCTCGACTTCATCTGATTACGTCCCGCTTCTTTGGCGGCGTAAAGAGCACGGTCAGCAGTGGTCAGTAGTTCCCGCGCACTGGTACCCTCAACGTTACTGATCGCCAATCCAACGCTGACAGTTAGTCTTAGCGTCGTGTTAGCATCGCCTGGAACGCCAGTCGAAACCTGTGAGATAAATTGTTGATAGGCCGTCGTCGTCTCATCATCAGATAGGGTTCTCGTCACGATACCAAACTCATCTCCTCCAAGCCGAGCCAAACATAGTGCGTCAGGAAAACATCCGCGCAGGATACCGGCAATAAATTGAATGCCTTGGTCGCCCGCCGCATGGCCGAAGCTATCGTTCAGTTTTTTGAAGTTGTCCGCATCGACGATCGCCAGTGTCAGTTTGCCACTGAGGTGTTGTTCTAGTTGATCCTGGAATCCACGTCGATTCAGCAATCCGCTGAGCGGGTCGGTGGCAGCAGCGCGGGCAAGTCGGCGAGTCTGGTTATGCTCTGCGGTCACGTCACGAAAAAATGCCGCCGTCCATTGCAGCGTGTCGATCGTAAGTGGCGTTGTGTTCGGACTGACAAAAATCTCCGTCACTCCATCGCCATGTCGGCGAAGTTGCGAAAAATGAAATACCCTCCGGGACGCCCCATCGCCTTCGGAGTTATTCTCGGGCAGGATGGACTCAGCGGCCGGGGCGAGCAAAGAAAACACGGGTTGGCCTACAGCCGTATCCTTTGAAATACCGAAAATGGCCTCGGACTGTGGGTTCCAATATCGAACGATTTGGTTTTCATCGAAGACAACCACCGCCTCAGGCATCTTCTCAAGCAGAAGCTGATAGAGTTGCCGTTGGACGCGGCTGGATAGTGATTCTGGCATCAGACAGCAACGCTTTGCTCATCAATCAATTGGCGAAAACGCTTGAACAAGTACTGACTATCGTGCGGCCCAGCAGCCGCCTCTGGATGGTACTGCACCCCGAATGCCGGAAACTCTTTGTGACGAACACCGGCGACAGTCTGATCGTTCAAGTTGAAATGGGTGACCTCAAGGCAATCGGGAACCGAATCGGCATCGACCGCAAAGCCGTGATTCTGCGTTGTGATCTCAATCTTGCCGGTTTCTGTTTCCTGCACCGGTTGGTTTGCGCCGCGATGACCAAACTTTAGTTTGAACGTCTTCGCACCGCAAGCCAGAGAGAGCAACTGATGGCCGAGGCAAATACCGAAAATAGGCGCCTTCCCCAAAAGTGCGGCAATCGTCTCGATCGCATAAGTAAGCGGTTCGGGGTCGCCAGGACCATTGGACAAAAAGATTCCGTCGGGTTTGAGCGCCAGCACTTCCTCCGCCGTCGCTGTTGCCGGCAAGATGGTTACCTTGCATCCCTGATCGGTAAGATGGCGAGCAATATTGTATTTCATCCCAAAATCCAGCGCCACAACATGCGGTTGTAAGTCAACCTCTGGGCCGCCCTCGTCGCGTCGCAGACGCCACCAATCAGACAATGATGCGTCCCACTGAGAGGTTTCCTTGGGAGTAACTTCCTTCACCAGATCGCGGCCAACGAGACTCTCCGAATCCTTCGCCATCTGAACCAGTTTCGCGTCGTCGAGCTCTTCGGTTGAGATGACGCCTTTGAGGGCTCCTACGCTGCGAATACGTTTGACCAAGGCGCGCGTGTCGATGCCGCTGATGCCAACGACTCCATTCTTTACCAAGTAGTCTTGCAGGGGCGAGTTCGATCGCCAGTTGCTGGCAGTATCGCTCAGGTTGCGGATCACGAACCCAGCGACGTGCGGTTGAAAGCTCTCTACGTCTTCCTCATTGACACCGTAGTTACCTATTTCGGGGTAGGTCATTGTGACAATCTGGCCACGGTAACTGGGATCGGTGAGAATTTCCTGATAACCGGTCATGGAAGTATTGAAAACGACTTCGCCTGTGGTGGTGCCGGTGCTGCCTAGGGAAATCCCATCGAAGACTGTACCGTCTTCGAGTGCCAATTTTGCAATTTTTTCTTCAGCCATGGTTGTGTCTTTGAGTGCTTGTATCGGGTTCGGGCCAACGGATGTAACGGTAGATTGACTACAACACATCATCTTTCAAATCGGCGAAAATTAAAAGGCCTTGGCCCGAGCCAATCGCAGTTTGTACCCCCGCAAAAAGAGTGGGTGACGTTGGTGATAGATTAGGTATGAATTTTGCGGAAGCCTTCACACTTGAGGAAAAATTGAGTGTGCCGCGAATAATTTGTGACGGTTAGGCCGACTGAATCTTTGTATCCAAGCGTCAAAAGCCTTAAAAAAATCGATTGTCTGGATATGGCCACTTTTGATTGAGAATGGCAGTTTACTGGCCGATAAGCCTATTGGCTGTGGGTCTCCGAGCAGGAATGCATTTTTCTAATCGGCCAGCCAACTTTCGAAGGGTTCCGGTGGCGGCGAGCTGGAACCCTTCATTTTTTATGCGCTGATTTACGCTCTAGAGAGCTGCTAAGCCGGAAAACGTAAATCATGGCGGCCTCCACTGCAAAATTTGGCGGGGACTGGCGGGCTATCTCTGGGCCTCGCGAAACACCAACGCTAGCACCAGGCAGCGTTGGTTTGAATAAGCGATTCCTGTAATGTCATCCGAAGTTCCATTCAACTTCGATGGCGAAATTTTGCCCGAAAACACCTCTCAATCCCTGATGGCTTCCAGCGCTAGCCGACCGCTGCCGCTGAGGATGCGTTCGGACCTGACCACTGCTCGGCGAAATTGGCAGGGCCGTGAGTATTGGGTGGTGAAAGATCCTATCACGTTAAAGTACTACCGATTTGAAGAAGAGGAATATCGGTTGCTGATGATGCTCGACGGGAACATCTGCCCAGACGAGATCCGCCAGAACTTCGAATACCAGTTCGCACCACAAAAGATCTCGATGCGGGAGCTGCATCAACTGATCGGAATGTTGTATCGCAGTTCTCTGCTAGTATCGGACGCAACCGGGCAGGGAAACGCGCTGCTCGATCGCTCCGAAGAACGTAAGGCGGCGATGTTTCGTCAGTCACTGACCAACATCATGGCCATCCGCTTTAAAGGATTTGATCCAGACGGGCTGCTTAATTTTCTCAATCCAGTGACGAAGTACTTTTTCACGGTCCCCGTGTTTCTGATGGTGCTGCTGTTGTGGCTGGCCGCCGGAGCGCTGTTGTTTGCTCAGTTTGATATGTTTCTGGCCAAACTTCCGTCGATGGATCAGTTTTTCGCGTCCAGCAACTGGTTGTGGCTAGCCGTGGTGCTGGGGGTGACCAAAGTCATTCATGAATTAGGGCACGGCTTGGTCTGTAAAAAGTACGGCGGGCAGTGCCACGAGATGGGGGCAATGCTGCTGGTCTTTACGCCTTGCCTGTACATGAATGTCAGCGATTCGTGGATGCTTAAAAGTAAGTGGCAACGCGCTTTTATCGCCGCCGCCGGAATGTATGTCGAACTGATCTTGGCCGCCATCGCTGTGTTTGTCTGGTGGTTCAGTCACCCCGGCATGGTCAATCAAGTGGCTTTGAATGTCATTTTTGTTTGCTCCATCAGCACGCTGCTGTTCAATGCCAATCCACTGTTACGGTACGACGGATACTATATTTTGTCCGACCTGCTGGAGATCCCTAACCTACGCTCCAAATCCACAAAAGTGCTGCAGAACTTCTTCGGCAGTCTCTGCCTTGGCTTAGAGCAGACCACTGATCCTTTTTTGCCTCAACGGCATCAATGGATGTTTGCACTCTACAGCGTTGCGGCCGCCGCGTACCGATGGCTGATTACATTTTCCATTTTCTGGTTTGTGTATGGAATCTTCGAGCCGTATGGGTTCAAGATCCTTGGCCAGATGATCGCCATGATGGCGATCTGGGGTTTGGTCGGGATGCCTATCGTCCAATTGATTAAATTTTTCTCTATTCCCGGAAGGACCTCCGCCGTGAAACAGACGCGCCTCGCCATCACAGGCATCGTAGTCGCGGGAGTGATTGCCGCGATCTGCTTTTTTCCAATTCCTCACCACGTGTACTGCACTTTCAAAATTCAACCTGCCGGCGCAGTGAACGTGTACGCCAAGGTCCCCGGTCGCCTCGTCGACATTTGGGTCTCGCCCAATCAACACGTAACCAAGGGACAGCGTCTGGTATCGCTGGAATCGGTAGACCTCAACCGCCAGATCGTGCAGTTAGCTTCTGCACAAACGACGGCAAAAGCGAATTTAGCCCTGATCCGATTCGCATCAAGCCGCGGCGATGAGGGGCGCGGAGCAAGACTTGAAGAGTCGAAAGCGGTAGTGGCTACTGCGACGGGGAATTTGGAGCAACGGAAGATCGATCACCAGATGCTAGAGATCAAATCACCAGCGGACGGATACTTACTTGCTCCGCCACGCGTGCGCAAACCAAAACAGTCGTCCAAAGAACTCAGCCGTTGGACTGGAACGCCCTTGGAGGGCAAGAACATGGGCGCGTGGGTCGAATCACAGACGGTCATCGGACAGATCGTACCTCGGCTGGACCAGTTTGACGCCGTGCTTGCAGTTGACCAAAAAGAGATCGAGTTTATCCAGCTGCACCAAAGCGTGGAGCTTCATCTGAATCAATTTCCGCTGAACCCCTTCAAGTCAAGCATCAAGACACTGTCGTCAGTGAAGATGGTGGAAACTCCAGCAGCGCTTTCAAGTAAACACGGCGGAGAGTTGTTGTCGGTGACTTCAGCCGAGGGGAACGATGTCCCCGCAAGTACGACTTATCGCGTGAGTGTTCCATTGGCTGTCGACGGACAACCAATTCTCTCAGGGGGAACTGGAACCGCAAAAATTAGTATCGGCAGTCAGACCGTGGGGCAACGCGTCTGGCGTCTGTTGTGTCACACCTTCCATTTTGATTTGTAAACGTAGAACGGATTTTCTTGTTCGTTGAAATCAATCGGACGTTCTTGTCCGATCTATAACTGAAACACCACCCCTCTTCCGCAATGGACTGCAGCAAGATGAACCTTACATCGCCATTTACTAAAAATCAAAATTCGGTTTCCGTCGTTGTCCCGGTCTACAACGAACAAGAAAACATCGATCTGATGTACGAAGAATTGATTGCAGCAATGGAATCTCAGTCGCGGCCATTCGACCTAGTCTTGGTTGATGATGGGAGCCGCGATGGAACGACCGAACGACTTAGGAAACTTGCTCGCAGTGATCGTCGTGTAAAGCTTGTCTTGTTTCGGCGTAACTACGGGCAGACTGCGGCCATGTTTGCCGGCATACAAAATGCTGCCGGCGACTTTATCGTCACCATCGACGGCGACCTGCAAAATGACCCGCGCGACATTCCAATGATGTTA
>CAZDBE010000295.1:0-7174 GCA_964503675.1 uncultured Pirellulaceae bacterium
GTGCTGATAGTCGTCGAAAGTCGCTCCTGCGCTTTTTCGGATCCTGCTCGGCAGGCCGCCAGCACGTGCCAAATGACCGATTGCATGTCGGGATACTCCACAAGGTTTGCTTGGTAGGCGACAGCAGCAGCGAATGGACCTGCGCCACCGTAATTTGACCAGCCTCGGTGAGTGTCTCTCTCCCGATAAATGCCAATCGCATCTTCAATCATTTCCCAAGACTTTGGGCGGTCAAACTCAGCGACCCGAACGGCTAGTCTCGCAAGAGCTTGAGATCGATTCCCCTTTACTTCGCACTGATAGGCTAGATCAATCGCTGTTTGGGGTTCTTTGTCGACCAGCATCAGCGCCGCACGGAATCGGGTTCTGTCGCGAATGTTTGGCGCGTTGCCATCCCCTCTTAGATCGGCGATTGCGGTCAACGATTTTTCTGGATCTTGCTTGAGAATTCCCAATACTACTTCGGCTTGCGCATAGGTCTGCTGGTAGCCTTCCTTCAGTTTTTTGGTCAGTTCCATCGCTCTATCAAAATCAATTGGTGCCAACGCCTCCGACAAACTTTCTATCGTACGTCTTTCAAGTGTGAGTTCCTTGTCCTCCACCTTTTTAAAGATCTCATCGATCACTGAAACAGCTTTCTCAGTTCTCCCCCGTTTCGAATAAAGCGACGCAAGCTGAATTTCACTTGAGATATCTGCGCCGACGATCTCTTCAGCGAACTTCAAGTACGCGTCCGCAATCTTGTGGTCAGATTTATCGTCCGACCAAGACAACCGTCTACAGAATCGTCGGGCAATCAGAAACGCAGATCGCTCGCGTAGCGTTTGTAAAATTGGAATCACTTTTTCAAAGTCTCTGACGTCCATCCGCTTCACGCGCGCTGTTCGAATAGATCGATTAAAGAGTCCGTTCTCGTTCGCAACAGAACGTTTGATCGCCAGTTGTGGGTCTATGCGATCCAGAGAACAGAGTAAACCACTACGCGATGAACTTCGCGGTGAAATGGGCAACTCAAGGGCCTGCAGAATCAATTCATGAGCCGCTTCATGCTGTCGATCAGCATCCAGTGGTTTCCACTGGCGAACCCCTTTGGGCGGATCCTTCTTTGATCGCAACTCGATCTCTAATGCCCCTGAGCCAGTGACTTTTCCGCCGCCGAATCGATAGTCCGGATGTTCAACGAAAACGTACTTGAGATCAGGGGCGACTTGGTCGAGCGTGAACTGTCCATCATCGTCTGTAGATGTCCGGGCTTGTCGATATTCCTTCCCTGAGCAAAAAACGCTTGCACCGGATACTGGATGGCCAGCGTTATCAACAAGTTTTCCAAGGACTGTCAGGTTCCGCGCCGGAGTTAATACTAGGGACCCGGCGTCCACCGTTTCGCCGGTTTTACCTTTAAGCTGAGGTGTCTCTGCTTTTGAATAGCCGTCTGCTGATACTCTTAAGCTGTACTGCTGACGTTCACCTGACCAAAGCGGCCCAGAGACGAAAACTCCGTCATCATCTGTTTTTCCAGATCCTGCCGAGCCGGAAATTCCAAAACTCATCCATTTGGATTGGGACCAGTAAGAAGTGGACACCGAAACAGAGGCGCCCACGATTGGTTCGTCATCGTTATTGGTTACCTGAATGCGATACCGTACACCCTCGGCTGATAGCTCTATTTCGACCGGTCCGTCCAGTTCTTCCGGCGTCACGACCAGCGGCGCACTGATGGCTGTGGGAGTGCGTACCCAAATTGGCAGCTTGTCATTGACGGCGACTTGGCGGATTGTGTATCGGCCATCAGCATCCGTTTTCTGAACTGGTTTTCGGCCGTAGCGGCCAAGGTACCCAGTAGCGGTCACTACTTTCACAACTGCACCCGCAGCCGGCTTTCCACGCTCGTCGGTCACTTGGATCACAACATCGGTCGCCGGATCCAATTCGAAGTCCGGAAGCACTGCATCATCGGATATATCTGCTTTAAGGATCGCGGAACTGTCGCGGTGAACCTCTGGTGAAGGCACAAAATCCTTGGGTGTGTCTTGCGCTGAAACAGTGATCTTTCCAGCTGGAACGACGGCGGAGTAAACTCCTTGCGAGTCGGTAACTGGGTTGGCAGAAGATTGAGTGCGGCCGTCATCGACAGTGCTAATTCTCATCTTCACGCCAGCCACAGCATCGCCGGTGTCTCGGGCAACAACTTTCCCAGAGATTCGAGACGCGGGAAACGCCTTGATTACCAGCGGCTTCGCTTCCTCTTCGATTTTCCAAATGATTCTATCGCTTGGTGGAATCAGCGGAACGGAATCGGAGAACTCAACGCGCACGGCGCAGGACCCCAGAATCACGTTGTTGAACTGAAAGCCAAAGTCACTCTTGATCGGAGCTGAAAACTGGCTGATAAAAATCATTGAACGGATATCATTGCCTTTGAGCTTGCCGCCGTCCTGATTGCGAATCGAGGAGCAGTGAAGTGTTACTGTTCCAATGTCGTTTTTATCAATTCCAGCTCGATCAAAGTCGGCTGGCAGTTCAATTTTTCCAGAAGCTTCAATCGTCGAATCGAGCTTGATTTTCGCCTTTGAGCCCAGATTCAAATAGACGGTCAGGTTTTCGATCTTTGGATGTTCAACTTTCAAAGATGCAGCACCGGTGACAGGCAATCTGAGAATAGAAAAATATCCATCCTCATTCGTCTTTGTCTTCCACGGGGGGAAGATGTCTGCGGGAACTGGCGTTTGATCTCTACCCATTTGATGGACGGAGCCTCGCCAGAGACCAATTGGACGGATCGTGGCATTGGCGATCGGCTGGTCGGAAGGGCCAACAAGATGCCCTTGCAATTCAGTGGTCTCCCCAAGATTTACCTGAATGTCGATCCGCCGGTCTGGACGCAGGTCCTTGAACCAGCCTAAGCCATACTCAGCGTGTAGGGCAATCACCGAAGCATTCGAGCCATACCTATTCAACGCCTCTTGATGCTCAGAAATATCAAACGTAAATACGCCATCAGAGTTTGAGCTTACTTTTGCCAACACCTTGGGCTCGTTCCACACTCCCGCGACTAACCAAACGTCGGCACCATCGACGGGCGCTCCCTCGGACGTCTTGATAGTTCCCGACAACTTGTCCGGATTCGCATCACTTTGTGCGCGGGCTCTACCAATGGAAAAATAGCTCAGCAGTAGAACGCAAAGCAGGACGTTCCATTTTCGACACGGCAAATAAGCAGAACTCATCGACTGACTCCTCGTCACAATGTTGAGCGCACTGCTGAAGATGGAGTGCAAGTGCGAACGGCATCCATCCAAAATACCGGATGTCGCCTCACGGTGCCACAAAAATCGGACGGAACTATTTGCGCTCAACGCCGTAGTCGTCGATTTTTCGATAGAGCGTGGCGCGGCTGATGCCCAGCAGTTCGGATGCCTTGGGGACATTGTTGCTCGTTCGTTTAAGGGCGTCGATGATCAGCTTGCGCTCCCAATGATCGATTCTCAACGTTTCGAACTCGCCGTCAGTGGCGTCGCGGATACCCAAGTCGATTGCTTGAATTTCATCGCCTTCGGCCATCACGGTTGCACTGTCAACGACGTTTCGCAACTGGCGGACGTTTCCAGGCCATTGGTAACCCAACAATCGCATATTGGCCTCTTTGGAGAGCGTCAGATTTGGCTTGCCGTGTTGAATGCGGAAATGATCCAAAAAGAAGTCGATCAGCATCTGAACATCCGATTCGCGGTCCCGTAGTGGCGGGATATACAATTCGTAAACGCTCAATCGATAGAACAGATCTTCGCGAAATTTCTTCACCGCGACAAACTCTTTGAGGTCGCGGTTGGTCGCACAAATAACACGGACGTCAACGGAAACTTCTTCGGTGCCACCCACCGGCAGAAACGGGTGACCTTCAAGCGTGCGGAGAAGTTTGGCCTGTCCTTCGAGAGTCAGTTCACCGATTTCATCTAGGAAAAGAGTTCCAAGGTCAGCCTGTTGGAACCAGCCAATGTGGTCTCGATCAGCCGACGTAAACGAACCCTTCTTGTGTCCAAACAGTTGGCTTTCCATCAGTTCTCGTGGAATCGCCGCACAGTTAACGCTCAACATTGGTCGGTCTTTACGTGGGCTAGAGCGATGGATGGCGCGAGCCACCAATTCCTTACCGGCGCCACTCTCACCACGTACCAAAACTGATCCGGACGCTTTGGCGACGCGTCCAATCTTTGATTTAAGCTCCAGCATTTTCGGGCTCTCACCCTTCATCTCATCAAACGCCGCCGATTTTTGCACCAGTGAATTGTGGACCGCCGTCAGCGCGGACAACCGATGTGCCCTATCTAGCGAGCGAATCATGATGTTCGCCAATGCCACAGCTAGATTGAAATGGCTATCGTGAAATGGGGTGTCGCTGCGATAGAGATGGATCGCGCCTTTGACTTGGTCGTCTGAAACCAAAGGAACACAAATGGAATCTGAGTACAGAGCCTTTTTGGATTTCTTGGTTTCTCCCGTTCCCTTTTCCACACGCAGGGCGCGTTTTTCCGTGACCACTCGACTGGTCAACGCAGGATTAAGTTCGAGAATATCGGCTTGGTCTTCGGGAAAGAAAACTCGTGGCGTGAGGGTGCCTTCTTCTGATAGCCAGAGAAATCCGGCGGCGGAAGCTGATGTTCGATCGAACAGGCGTTTCATGCAGATCGCAATCACTTGGTCTGGTTCGTCGACCGAAAGTAGTTTTACAGACAGCTGAAACAGGAAGAAGAAATCTTGCCCCCAGTTTTGGCCTTTCAAGAAATCAAGTGTGTACTGTCCTGTTTCCTTTGGATTCATCGACTGATCAAGGATGATCGTCAGACCTTCGGATCCGCTATTGTCGGCCGAATCGGAAACCTCTTCACTGGCGGTGGCCAAGTTGAAGGTGAACGAAGAGGCGCCTACTTTGACCTGCGTACCGTCTACAAGCCGTGCCTGATCAACGGATTGTCCGTTAACGTAGGTACCGTTGCTGCTTTTGTTGTCTCGGATCCACCAACCTTCATCGTCCTCGTGAAAGATTGCCGCGTGCACGCGCGAGCATTGGGGGTCGTTCAGAACGATGCAGCACTCCCAATCGCGCCCCATCAGGTTCTGTTGACTTTTTATCAGCTCGAAGCGAGCTCCGGAGTTAGCACCGGCATTTAAAAGAAGGTAGGCTTGCAAGACTCTGCTTTAGTTTGGAACTAAGGTCGAAAGGAAAAGGCTGATTCGGAGGGTACTTGAGCGCAGTCGAACATTGCGTAGCGGACGCCCAAAAGTTTCGTTTGTCTTAAACTGCCGAAGATCGCGACGCCTTCGACGACTCAAATCAGGGGGAGCCATAATTACGTGGTCGACCCAAGAAGTGACTAGAAAAGGCCGCATTATAGTTTAATTTTCTCGGGTTAACTTGGCCAAATTGCTGCTTGCTTCAGCTTTTCCGGCGGTGTTTGGCTTTCGTGAGGAAGTCTGGGCAAGGTTTAGGTTTCTGAAGGGGCCCAAACGGTATTGTCGATGTCGTTGCCTAGTCCTACGATTTGTGGACTGTTGTTTGACGTCCGCCTACAATTCGTATCCGAAGGTTGAGCAACCCCAAGCGCCTCCAATCGGGCGCTAATTCGACTAAATGCCCCTGCTTGCCAATAATTGGCAAGCCACACTGCTCGAGACAATTTTTATTGCTTGAGCCAATAACTGTTAACCGATTTTTTTCAGGCGAAAATATGCTTTCTAGGTTTCCATCGCGTGTCAGTAACCCGTGTTTCATTCTCGCTGCGGTCCTGCCTGTTGCTGTTGGAATCTCGATATTGTGTTTTCAATCGGGCGAGACTCGGGCCGACGATTTGGGGCGGCCCACTGTCGTCAACAAGATGGTTGCCAAATTGGTAACCAAGCTAATGCAGGATGATCACCTGTCCAATCGCCCGCTGGATGACCAGATCTCTCAACGCGCTTTTGATCTGTTCGTCAAATCACTTGACCCAATGAAGGTGTACTTCGCACAATCAGACATCGACGAATTCGCCGTTTGGCGAACGGATTTGGACGACGAGATGAAACGCGGCGACTTTACTGCTGCGTTTGCCATCTTCCGCCGGTTTCTGCAACGCGTCGATCAACGAACCGAAACTGCCGTAAGAATGGTCGATTCGGAACACGATTTTACCGTCAAAGAAGAGATGGTCACTGATTCGGATATGTTGACGTTTGCCACTACCGAAGAGGAAGCGGTTGAAAAATGGCGTAAGCGCATCAAGTACAGCCTGTTGGTCTTTCGAGATGACGAATCAAGAAAAGACAAGGACGCTGACGAGGAGGGCGAAGTTTCTGAGACGAAAGAAACCGACGACGCAGAAGCGGAAGCCGACGGTGAATCCAAAGAGGTTAAGAAGATAGAAAAGAAAGATCCAAAAGACGTGCTGCGAAAACGCTATCGCTCATTTGCACGTCGTATGCACCAAACCAACGCCGAGGAAGTCATCGAAATGTTCGTCACTGCAGTGACAAACGCCTTTGATCCGCACACGACCTATATGTCGTCCAAGACTTTTGAGAATTTTCGCATTTTGCTCAGCCTTCAACTCGAAGGCATCGGGGCGACACTGTCGATGACTGACGACGGATACACGGTTATAAAAAGTATCGTGCCCGGAGGAGCTTGTGACACCCAAGGCGGGATCAAGGTCGAAGACAAAATTGTTGCCGTGGCGCAAGGAAATGAAGACGGCACCAAGTTCTACAAGAAACTTTACGATCTTCATGGCGGTGAAGAGGTTGATGTCGTCGGCATGAAACTAGACGAAGTGGTTGGTATGATTCGCGGCAAAGCAGGCACCGTTGTCAGACTGTCTGTTATTTCGGAAAACAGCGAAGAGATCCATACCGTCAAAATCTCCCGCGAAAAAATCAAGTTAGAAGACAGTGCTGCCAAGGGAGCGATCTTCGAGGAAGGCACTCGTGAAGACGGCAGCCCGAAAAAAATCGGTGTGATCGATCTACCAAGTTTCTATGCTGACATGAGTGGGAAGCTGGGAGGACGCCGAACTACCGTTGATGTTGAACGCATTTTGAACGACTTCAATTCGAAAAATGTCGACGCCGTAGTGCTTGACCTGCGTCGCAATGGTGGTGGAAGCTTGAAAGAGGCGATCGACCTTACGGGATTGTTTAT
>CAZDBE010000296.1:0-1635 GCA_964503675.1 uncultured Pirellulaceae bacterium
CGGCTTACTTGACAATCATCGGCGATCGCCTGTTCATCGGCATCACCGGCAATGTAGAAACCGACTCCTTTAACAAGCTAAGTCTGTTTATCGATTCGCGCTCCGGTGGTGAAAACACTCTGTCAGCTTTGCCGCAATACGACTTTGGCAACGTAAGCACCAATCTTGGCTTAATTTCCTTCGCTCCGGGATTCGAGGCCGATTTTCACCTCTTCGGTCGCGCCGGGTTTGGCAACTTTGAGGTAGACTTCGTCGACCGCCAAGACGGCACAAGCAGCAGCGTTCTGTCCTCGACTGGAACCGCGCTATTGAGCGGTGACTTTGGCACCGCGGTAGGGACCATCGGATCCACAGCTGGTAACGGTGATGGAGTCACTGGTCCTTCAGCAGCGTCGCCAATCGACTTCGCCCTAGACAACAGTAACGTTGCTGGCGTAGCCGCTGGAACCGGCGCAGCCGTTGCGGCTGACGCATTGGCTGTTACGACTGGTGCAGAATTTTCAATTGCGTTGTCGGACTTGGGTGCTAGTCCTGGCGATACGATCGACATTGTCGTAGCGTACAGTAATGGAGACTACAACTTTTTCTCTAATCAGTACCTCGGAGGACTGCCTGCCGGCACTGATAATCTAGGAGCTGATGGAGCTGGAAATTTTGTTCAAGATGCTAGTGGAACAGCATTGGATCTGAGTGCGATCACTCCATTCAGCATCACGGTTCCGGGATCCACTTTTGTGTTGGGCGATGCAAACCTAGACGGTATTGTTGACTTTGGGGACATCCCTGCGTTTATTGAAATTTTGCAATCTGGTATGTTTCTTGCACAAGCCGATACCAACCAAGACGGCTCTGTGACCTTTGCCGATATCCCCTCGTTTATAGAAATTTTGATTTCCAACTAGAGGATCTTTCTAAAGCAATTTTGACATTTAGGCCGAACACTCCATGACCGATATTTTCGACGTCATGGATTGCCTTCGCTGCTTCACTTTGAGTTTAAAAATGCCCTCCAGATCGCAGCCATGAGTTCCCTCAGGGTTGTTTTTGGAGGTTTTCTTTATGGTGCTTCGTCAATTTTATTAGTTGAGGGTGCAACGATTGGCTTTACAACACCGATGATGTCGTGAACTGTCCCGAAATGCCGACTGTCCTCTGATACGGGAAGATTGTCTCCCACGACGTAGTAGCCATTGTTCCCCATATCCAGCGGCAACTCTACGCTCGGCTTAGGCGGTTCCTGATACAAATACCAGTCGCGCCAGATCGAGACGCGCTCGATCGTCACTGAGTCCGCGCGTGAGACACCCAAGCTAACGACGGGTTTAGTCGCGTCCATCTCATAACGCTCTGGGTTTTCGATCGACTCGAATCTTATGTCTTCCACATACTTCATCCCGTCGACATAAAGATGAATTAGATCGTCGAAATTGACCAACCTTAGAACAAACGACCTGTCGGAGATCTTAACGCCCTTGTTATAAACTGTCTTTATGTCTCCTCCGCTGCGTCTGGTCATCTGTAGAGAAACGGTTTGGTCGTCATGCAATTCCACCGTTGCGCTGATAGCGCCTTTGGGGGTTTGACGTTGGATCCGAATTGCTCCAATGTCAGCGAAAGAAACTTCAACGCGCACAT
>CAZDBE010000296.1:1735-7139 GCA_964503675.1 uncultured Pirellulaceae bacterium
TTCTTTACGACTCGACCGTTGATCAACAGATTACCATCATTGAAATCAACAATGTCTCCGGGCATCCCGATCACTCGTTTTACCAATACTCGATCCCCCCTGCGAAACGCGACCACGTCCCAACGCCTTACCGGAGAACCAGGGTGAAGGCTCACTTTGTCGGCTGGCTGATCAAGAAACGTCCGGATGTTCTGACTTCCACAGTTTCCGCAAAAAACCGTCCGAGGTCTCTTGCTGTCCACGGACGTTACATCGCAAGCGAATTCAAATCCGCATTGATCGCAGAAAGCAACGCTGTGCTGGCTTTTGAACGCCGTCGCCATTGAGTGCCCAACAATCTGACAGTCGATTTGCGTAGAGTTCTCGCATCCGCACAACACACAGGTCAGTAGTGCGAAAAATGCGGCATGAATTGGGCTGTGAGAAAACATATTGTCATCTTACCAAGTTGAAAGATGTTGCAACATTCTGCGCAAAGCGAACAACGAAGCTAGAAGTTGCTTTCGGACGGCCTCAAGTGTGAACGTTGCGTATCAGCCACTGCCCCGAATTACCGACACGACCTTCTGTCGCTAGCAAAGGGCAGCCAGTTCGACGTGACGCCACAACTGCAGGCGTTACGCATCCGTTGAAAGCCTAGACGTTATCAGCATTTCCACGACCGTGTCCGGTGCATAGATCCTCGGCGATCTCTTCTTTAAGCCTAAGAGTTTCTTGATTCGGTCATTGTGAGTTTTTTCTCAACAAACATCGCACCATCTAAGCCGTCGTCGCGTATGTGTTCCGACAATGTTGTTCAAGCCAATTCGATTCACTTGCTGTCGCAGGATGCGGGCACTAAAGCTGGTTCGTGAGGCCCCTCGCCTCAAACGCTTTCGATTAATTCGTTTCCAAACCGACCGTAGGTTTGGATGTGTAGAACACTCAAATTCAAGGAAACGCATCATGGGTAAGAAACGCAGAAACTCAAGTAGCAATCGACGACGTATTTCCAACAACCACACTAGCTTCACAAGGCTAGAAAACCGAAACTTGCTTTGTGCATCGGGACTTCTTGATGGAGCCGCCACGGTGGTAGACGCGCTCGAACCACCTGCAGTTCAGGAGGTCTCGGGCGGTGATTGCAACTGCGAGGCACAGAACGTAGGAATGGGAATTGCGGAGCAATTAATGAACGCACTCGACTCAGATGGAGACAGCATGCTGTCTCTCGCAGAACTTTCAGTTCTAGACACTCTCATTGAAGGCACTGACAGCGGCAACGACAGTGTCGATTCGGCAGCCGCGGAAACTGATAATGCGACTGAGGTCGGCAACCTCGATGATGTGGATATTCCAGACGATGTCGAGTTGAATCAGGAAGGCGACACCTCCGCGGAAAGTTACGTCGATGAGACTGTTGACGACATAGCGCTTGATTCCGGCACAGAGGAGATTGACGTCGATTCTGCTTCTGAAGGTGATCTTCCGCCCGAAGAGGTAATGGGCGAAGAAGTTCTTGAAGATGCGGATGCCGAATGCGACAAGGTCACCGAGGTCGACGAAACGGAAATAAGTGCTGAGGCAGTGGATGAAACTTCTGGCGAAGAGGTTGAAGTTGACTTAACTAACGAACTCGTTAACTCCGAAGACAACGGGCATCAGGACGAAGACTCCAACGCCGACGACGAAAGTATTGTCGTTGCTGAGTCGGACTCCGACGACGTCGATTCGGATTATGGCGGCGACGAAGTTGAGGTTGGGCTATGTGCAGTCGATGAAGGAACGACAACTGAAGATGTCGTTGATCAAGAAGAAGAGACCGGCAATGACATCGTGGTCGAAGGGGCTTCGGAAATCGACGTAAACGGTGACTCGGTCGTTGATTCAACTGACCAAGACGTTTCTGCTGAAATCAGCGGCGAAGACTTAGACGCAGAATCCAACGGGGAAGAAGACACTGGTCTCGGTGATGACGAGTACGAAATGCCCGAAATAACGGTGGCAGACGAAATCACCGTCGAAAGTGATGAAGATTCCGAGGGCGGCCCAGTCGCGATCGATACCGATCCCACTGTTGTTGGAGCAAACGAAGGTTCGGAGGATGATGAAGACCAAGAACTGCTTGCAAGTGGCGAGTCAGGTGGCGAACAGAGCTCGGCTGACCACTGTGGCGAGGAAGGGATTAACTCAGAAGACGCCGCCGAGAAGCTTTTGACTACCTTTGACACCGATGGTGATGAGAGCCTTTCGAAGGACGAGCTGACAGCGATGCTCGACAAATTTTGGGCTGATGTCGAACTATCGATCGGGATCTAGGCAGTTTGACAGATACTCTGTCAAACGAATGACCAATTTCGCTATGCCGCACAGTAGAATTCTCTTCTGTGCGGTTTTTCTGTATTCGCCCGAGACAAGCAATCAAGCTCCAAACCGAGATCAGTTCAACGAAGTTCTGGCAACTTCTCGTTATGGTTAAATGTTTCTACGTATCCGTTCTACCACTCAAGCTTTACGTTTGATATTTCGAGGTTTAAATTCAATGGGAGCCTGTTAAGCTGATCGGAGCTTCCTTACGGCTTGTAACCCAAATCCATTAGGTACAGGTCAGCGACATCGAGAATTTCAGAAAAGCTACCAACACAACTGGCATGGACCGGTTCAACAGACAACTGTGAGATTTGAAATGCATAAGCTACTTGTTACTGCAATCCTTACTTGTTCTGTCTTCGCTATCATGAGTGAGGCCTCTGCTCAAGACCCAAACTTTCACATTTACCTTTGCTTTGGCCAATCCAACATGCAAGGTTCGGCGAAAATTGAAGCTCAAGACAAAACCTCAAATGATCGACTCCTCCTTCTCGCTTCAACCAACAGCTCATATCCGCCAAGAAAGAAAGGGCAGTGGGTCGCCGCCAAACCGCCGCTTTGCAGGGAAGGGACCGGCTTAGGTCCTGCGCACAGTTTCGGAAAAACTATGATCCAGCACTTGCCAGACGACATCAAGATTGGAATCGTGCATGTTGCGGTTGCGGGGTGTCGGATTGAACTGTTTGACAAGGACCAGTATCAAGAATTCACGACAACACACGACGGTGCTTGGTTTAAAAAGATAATCGATGCATACGGAGGAAACCCACACTCTCACCTGCTTGAACTTGCGAAAAAAGCGCAGGTAGAGGGAGTGATCAAGGGGCTCCTGTTGCATCAAGGAGAATCCAACACTGGCGATGAAGATTGGCCGGAAAAAGTGAAAGCTATCTATGACGACTTAATGAAGGATCTGTCATTGGATCCCAAATCCACACCACTTTTGGCCGGGGAAGTGGTACATGCAGATTACGACGGTTGTTGCTCCAAGATGAATATCACCATGTCACGATTGCCGGAGACAATCCCAAACTCACACATCATTTCATCAAAAGGATGCGCCACTCAAGCCGACAAAACTCATTTCAACTCGGCAGGGGTTCGACTGCTTGGCAAACGCTATGCATATAAAATGTTAGAGACGATGGGCATCAAGGTAAACCAAAATTGATCAACGGCGAATGGATATGGGCCCGACGCGCGTGAAGACGAAACGCGTTCGGAAGCCATGCGATGTGCGTGTGCTCCTTGTTCAGGCAATAAACGCGTTAAACTGAAGTCGTCCGTCGCCGAGCCAATAAGGCAAAGCCACTTAAGCCAAGTAGCATCAGCGCACCGGGTTCGGGGACGGCCGAGACGAGGGTCACGGTTAGCGTTGCGCTAGGATCAAAAAAGTCATCGCCGAGGTCAAAACCGACGGCGAAAGGATCACCGGTCCTAAGGTTAAAACTGAACGGCGAACCATCGGCCAACAACCCCGAAAGAATCAAGTTGTCGTCCCGGTCCAAAACGGTAAAAGCTTCACCCAACAACAACGATTCATCTAGCGACAGGTCATTGAGGAAGAAGTTGTTACCAAACAAGTTAATTTCGCTGTCGGTGAGGCCGAAGAGATTGCCTACATCGCCACCACTGATATTGATCTCGCTTCCCGAAAGGGCAATGAGAAAATCATCTACCGATCCACCGCTAATATTGACCTCACTACCGTCAAAGACTGTCAAGCCAAGTCCTACAGAACCGCCGTCAGAAACGTTGAGCTGAGTAGTCGTAGTACCATTCGCGTCCCCGATCTCGACAAGCAATCCGATATTGGGATCCTCAGGGACGTTGATGACGGTGTCAAACAATTGAGACGTTGAGATATTGGGGTCGATCTCGGTGATCACCAGCGAATCAACCTCGAAAATAAACGTCTGATTTAACCCCGGGTCTGCCGTTGGCTGGAGCAGAGAACTAAACGCATCAGCGAACTCAGGTCCCTGCGCGTTGATGTTCAAGCGGAAGTCTTGGGACTCAACAGCCAAGTTTTCTGTTTCATTCCGAACGAGCGTGTCATTTACAAAAAACTGCGTGGAGGAAAGCGTTGTCTCAATCCGAAAATCGTTGAACACTGTCAGGTCCAAGCCCGGTACGTTCACAAACTGGCTATCGCCGCCTGAAGTAAAACCGTCGTCGTTGAAGACGTTGGTCAGGACGCTGCCCTGAGGAAAATTACTCAACAGTTCGAAATCAATCTCGTCACGTTCAAGTGGAGACGCGACCGGATCGACGCCGAACAAGAAAGCACCTCCGATGAGCCCGGGTGAAAGTGGATTGGTCGCGTCATCGACAAACCGCGCTCGAGTTTCAAAGCTAAAACCGTTCATCGAAGTAGGCGCGAACTGCTGAATCGTTCGGATCTCATCGGCTAAGAAGAACGAGCCAGGCGCGAACGGATTAAAACTGTTTATCTCAAGCTGCAGCACGCCGTTTGCTACAGTCGGCGCGTCGAAGGCGCCCGGAAGTTGCGGAGAATTGAGTTGAGTGCGTCCAAAAAAGGATTCGTCGCCGGCCCCTGAAAAAGTGAAGACGCTGGTATCGACTGCGTTGCCGTCAAACTGCTCATCCAAGATCACTTGCGTTTGAGCCTCGGCGGGAGACGCTGCGATCCAACCGCAAGAAATGGCGACTACTGCAGTGACTCCGCAAACCAAGCAAGAATACGTTCGAGACATAGGACCCCCTGAAATTGTTATTCGCCCAGCCGAAAGACAAACTGCGACATTATTGCACTATACACTGTTAGTGCCGTACGTCGACATTTCTATCATGACTTTTATACAAAATAGGGATTGGACTCGATTAACCCCACTGCTTCGCTCAAAAGACGAGCCTTTGGAAGGCTGAGAACAGCGTTTGTCGAAATTCCCGTTTCGACCGCAACGGATTCCGCTGGCCGGAGAATGATGCCGACTTTGGTAAACGCTGCACACGTGTCGGCAGTCGACGATAGAGTGTTAGCGACGTATCTGCCATGCGTCCATCAGGAGGGAAATCGTTGTGTCGCATGAGC
>CAZDBE010000297.1:0-7110 GCA_964503675.1 uncultured Pirellulaceae bacterium
AGGGCATCATGATGGGCCAACACGGGCTGATTAACTGGGCCAACGACGACAAAGAGTGCTACGAATTAACGTTGAACTTGATTGAGAGAGCGGCTCAGTTCATTGAAGACAAGTACGCGGCCAACGGTGGCGATTCAACTGTCTTCGGTGGCCAGAAATACCGATCACTTGGTAAAGAAGATCGAGAAAAGACCTTTGCGGCAATCCTGCCTTGGCTACGTGGTCAGGTTTCACAGCAACAACTTTTCATCGGCACGGTTCAAGACGATGAAACGATTCACCGCTTCGTCAATTCGAAAGACGCAGCGCGTTTGGCGGAACTTGGCACAAGCTGCCCTGATCACTTCCTTCGCACAAAGATCAAACCACTTTACGTCGACTGGAATCCGCAAACAGGAGACATCGACTCGCTACGTGAACTTCTGACTAAGGGATTGGCAAAGTATCGCAAGGACTACGCGGCATACTACGATGCCTGCAAAAGACCCAACTCGCCTGCCATGCGAGATCCGAATCCGACCGTCGTCTTGATTCCCGGTCTTGGCATGATCGCGTGGGGGAAAAGCAAAAGTGAATCGCGTGTGACGGCTGAATTTTATAACTGTGCGGTTGAGGTCATGCGTGGTGCCGAAGCGGTCGACGAGTACATCGCGCTTCCCAAACAAGAAGCGTTCGACATCGAATACTGGTTGCTCGAAGAAGCGAAACTCAAACGCATGCCTCCCGAAAAGGAATTAGCTCGCCAGATTCACGTTGTCGTTGGTGCAGGATCTGGAATCGGCAAGGAAACGGCTCACCGATTGGTCAGAGACGGAGCCCATGTGGTTGCCGTTGACCTGAACGAAGAAGCAGCAAAAGCAACAGCTGATGAAATTACTGATCAGTACGGATTGGGGATCGGTGTCGCCGGCACTGGCATCAGCGGCTGTGGACAAGCGATCGGACTTCGCGCTGACATCACCGATCGTGAAAGTATCCGGGCCATGCTCGACCAAGTCGCGCTGGCCTATGGCGGTTTTGATGCGATCGAAATTACGGCAGGGATTTTTGTGCCTAGCGATACGACAGGACACATTCCGGACGACAAATGGGACCTGACTTTCAAGATCAATGTGACCGGCAGTTACCTTGTCGCTGACGAAGCTTGGAAGACTTGGCAAGAGCAAGGGCTGCGTGGCAGCCTCGTGCTGACGACCAGTGCCAATGCCGCCGTTGCCAAGAAAGGAAGCTTCGCTTACGACACGTCCAAAGCCGCTGCCAACCACTTGGTACGCGAACTCGCGATGGAATTAGCTCCTTTGGTGCGGGTCAACGGCGTTGCTCCAGCAACCGTAGTCAAGGGATCCTCCATGTTCCCACGCGATCGAGTGATTGGCTCGCTTGCGAAGTACGAGATCGAGTACACTGATGATGAGCCAACTGAATCTTTGGTCGACAAACTGGCGGAGTTTTACGCCGATCGCACGTTGACAAAATCACCCATCACACCTGCCGATCAGGCTGAGGCTTACTTTCTTTTGGTCAGTGATCGGTTGAGCAAAACGACGGGGCAGGTCATCACAGTCGATGGTGGATTGCACGAAGCGTTTCTGCGATAGGCGAGCGCCGGTATTAATCTATGACTGACAAACATTACATCGCATGTGATCTCGGCGCGGAAAGTGGTCGAGTCATTCTGGGATCCCTCGCAGATGGCAAGCTGGTGCTTGACGAGGCACACCGATTTCCATCGGAAACGCTGCAGGTCGAAGGATCTTGTCGTTGGAACCTGCCGAAGATTTTTGAGGAGCTAAAAGTTGGCCTGCAAAGAATTGCAGCGCGGGGCATCCCCATTTCATCTCTGAGCGTTGACTCATGGGGAGTTGATTACGCTTGGTTTAACGAACTCGAACCACTGCTCGATCTGCCTTTTCAATATCGTGACCCACGCACCGCAGAGACTTATGCTGCTGCGATTGACCAGTTGGGACGCGCGAAGATTTTCGACGAAACGGGGATCCAGTTCATGTCGATCAACACTTTGTATCACTTGATGGCGGATGTTAAGGACAATCGAGAAGCACTGCAGACCGCAGATCATTTTTTGACAATCGCTGACTACTTGAACTACCGGTTCAGCGGTGTTGCGAAAGTAGAAGTCAGTAATGCCAGCACCACGCAGATATACAATCCGCGCGAGCGTGCTTGGTCGAAAGAGCTTATTGATGCGTTCAATCTTCCAGCAGGCCTTTTTCCTGAGATCGTTTCATCTGGAACCGTTCTTGGGCCGCTGACCACAGATTTGAGTGAGGAAACGGGTTTAGGAAACGTCTATGTGATTGCGACCTGTTCCCACGATACCGGTGCCGCTGTTGCCGCCATTCCTGCCTTTGAGGGTGATGACTGGGCCTATCTGAGCTCTGGGACTTGGTCGCTGATTGGAGTTGAGTTACCCCAACCGCTGATCAATGATGACGTGCGCGATAGTAACTTCACTAACGAGGCGGGTTACGGAGGCACAACCCGGTTTCTCAAAAACATCGTCGGGCTCTGGCTACTGCAGGAGTCCCGCCGGGTTTGGAGCAGCAACGGCGTCAAACTTGAGTATGATGAAATCAATCGGCTTGCAGAATCGGCTGAGCCCTTTCGCAGCCTGATCGATGCTAGTGACGATCGCTTTCTCAATCCTACTGACATGCCGGCCACCATCGCGACATTCTGTCGTGAAACCGGCCAGCCCGAGCCTGAAACCCCGGGACAATTTGCGCGTTGCATTCTCGAAAGCTTGGCGCTTCTCTACGGAGAGACACTCAACACAATTGAGCGACTGACCGGCCGCTCGAGCAAACGCCTGCATATCGTCGGTGGCGGCAGTCAGAGCAGTTTGCTCAATCAATTCGCCGCCAATGCTACGGGGCGTACCGTGTTGGCCGGGCCCGTTGAGGCAACCGCGATCGGAAACGTTCTCATTCAATCGATTGCCAATGGCGACGTGGCATCGCTGGCCGAACTTCGACAAATCGTACGAGATTCATTCTCAGTCGAATCATATCAAGCCGAACAATCTTCAACTTGGCTGACAGCACGCGCGCGTCTTTTGCAGCTAAGAGCTTAAGGGCAAAGACACTTTCCACAACGCACCTAAAATCGTCTCGTGGCTTAGATCTACCGTGCAATTAGTTGTGCTAACCGAGCGACAAGTACGGTAAAATGGCACACGTCTGAAGTGCTCGTAGAATAAGCGAGGTCGCTTCGTCACAGCTCAATACAACGGTGGCTATTTGTGAAAGATTGGTGTCAGGGTCTGAGGGATGGAGGTTCGAGTCCTGTCAGAATCGTCTCACTTTTTCGTTCTTTAACAATCAGCATTTCTACCTATTCTCGTTAGCGTCGTCGCTTTTACCTCAAGACTC
Organism: uncultured Pirellulaceae bacterium; assembly: GCA_964503675.1. Classification (GTDB taxonomy): domain Bacteria; phylum Planctomycetota; class Planctomycetia; order Pirellulales; family Pirellulaceae; genus Mariniblastus. The sequence continues at coordinate 3,393 of CAZDBE010000297.1, forward strand.
TTTGGAGCCTTTAGGTACCGTGCAAAATCACCTCCGAGCGCCTCTATCCTCTATGTTTGGTTCTGGAAATCGCATCAAGGTTTTACACCCGCTCTCTGAAGAGAGCGGATGGTAAACCTTGATTAGGTTTTGTCGCTTTTTGCCGAGTGAAAATCGTCCTTCAGTCTTCAGGCTCGGTCATTGAGCCATTTGGTTGCCCTTCACATCCTTTTTAGCTTTAAGGATCTGCCAAAGATCATTGGTCTTTGAAAAGTGTCCCTGAGTGAGGTGGCGGCTAGAGTCACTTACGGCTTGCTCTACGAATTCAGACTTAGCTCGGTAGAGTTGGGAGAAGATCGACCGTTTCAAAGTGTCGGAGAGCGCGGAAGACCCGGTCGTGATGTGGAATAGCCTCGATGACCGAATTCCACATCCTATTGCTGTCTATGACAGCAGAGAAAGGGCCGACAGCACGGAGGTTTTCGTGACTGCATGAGTGAAAGTCACTTCACATCACAAATACCTAAATTTCTCGCAAAAACGCGTCATAATAGATGCTGAGAACGTTTATTCGTCAGCAGCCCAAGCCCCATTTCTTTTCTTAGGCAGACAAATAGCTTCGCTTACCTTGCAACGGCAATAGCTAGGGCGAAAAATGGCAAGTCATTGCTGTTTAAGGTCATCAGCACAGAATCTCCACTTTGGCTCGTCGACAAGGCAAGAACATGCCGGGTTTTTATCCTATTGCACCACTGTTTCAACGTCCACGTCACCAACTGCGTGCACTTTCAGTCCAAACGCGTTGGGAAGTCACTCGTCGCCACCCAAGCTACCTGTTGTATTGGAGAAATATCAATCCTTCGATAATTGATTTGAATCTTTCAGAGTCGGAAGTAAGCGCTCTTGCAGAAATGCTGTCGGCTTTTCGCGAAAGCTGTCTTAGTGCGATTGGCGTTTCTGGGCCCCTGCCGGATCCAAAACTGAACTTCGCGGAAATTGAAGGAGATTTGGCTAAGTCGGCGTGGCTATCAGGGGCAGTCCATCCAATAACAATGCGTGGACTGGCTTCCCTTTTGGTTTCGGCATTGCCCAAAGATGCTTTGGCACAAGTGGGCTACTGGATGGTTACGGCGGGTTGTGAAGATGAGCAGGGAAAGCTGCCCAAGAAGTCCGAGGCGTTGCAGGCAATCAAAAAACTGGACTTTGAGTGTCTCGACGGGTACCTCGATGAACCCTTCGTGTGGATAAACTCAGCCGTATCCGCTAAGCAAATAGAAGCAGATCTTTCAAGTTTGGTGAAACAATGGAAATCTGACGCCGGATTGACGGACAAGCGCAACCACTCGGCCAAACATCCAGAGTATTTGGAAGTTTGGGATCTGAGAGAAGGTTGGCATGCAGGTAGCTATCCGCCAGAGAAGGAGCACTTGATTAAGGATATTGCGAAGCTCAAACAAAAGTCAGTGCAGACGATCGAAACCCAATACGAAAGCGCATTTGAGTTGATTACCGGGCATCCATTTTCCGCAGATAACTGGTTTACCGTTATGGCGCCAATAAAATTCAATAGATTCGTACGTGGCCAAGGTGTTGCGACAGCGAATCGTCGATTGAATCCTCAATTGAAAAGAGATGTGCCTGATTCCGTGCTCCAACCTAGCTCATCCGATCTCTCGATTATCGGCCAGGCCGCATTTACTGAGTATCAAGGTGGCAGTGAAGAGCAGCTAGTTTTGAAAATTCGTCGTCTGTTGCTCGAAGGTAAATCCGATACTGAGATTCACAAACTCTTGGAGTTTGACAAGGACAAGTCCATTGATGCCATCAAGTGCATTCGCGACAGAATCAATGAAAAGCTTTTCAAATAGGCTTCAGATTTAACGGGGTCGCTAATCCGTGGCAAGGAGGAGGTGAAGTTAATCACCTGTTCTTGGATACGACCGATGTCCCACGTAAGCTCTTCCGCCAAATTTTTGACCATTCGGCAGTTCTCTCTAGCTTCCCCGCTTTCTGAGGCGACGATCCGCCGCCGAATCCGTGACGGCTCGCTGCCCTTTGTGCAGCCCGGCGGCAAGCGCACGAAGATTCTCATTCCCGCAGATGCACTCGTCCTGTCTGAGCAAGCGAAACAGGAATTCTTGGAGCACGATGCGCGCGATGGTGCGCAAGAAGCGAAGCGGATTCCCGGTCGTAAGCCAGTTTGGGCAAAAAACAACAAATCCAAATCAAACTAGAGGTTTACTATGACTACTAACAAATCGTTCACGTTGGAGTGTCGGTACTTCACTTGGCGCCTTCGACTTCGCACCGGCGTCTGGCAAGCCGACTCCAGAGGCAACAATAACTTGAAAGGGCGGCGGCATTCTCTTGGCACCCGCGATTTTGAAGAGGCGAAAAAACTTGTTCACATGCTCGATGAACAAATGGCTGTGGACGTTGGTTTGATTCAATTCCGCCAACAATCGGAGTCAAATGTATTTAGTTTGACGATCGACGAAGGAATTGCCATCTACGAGACCCACCTTGCTCGTCCAAGAGCAGCCAAAGGCCCAAAAGAATCGACTCGCAAGAGATATGGCAGGATCATCCGAGCATTTCTAAAGTTCTTACGTTCAAAAAGGGTTCAGTATTGGGAACAAGTTAACAAATCCCTGCTCAATGAATATGCGACAGAACGAAGCAAACTGTACAAGACCCGCAGCGTCGCAACCGAGATTACCTTGGTGCTTTGTATCCTGAAATACTTGGTCGAAGAAAAGAAACTCGATCAGCGATGTTCTTTCAAGTACGAAGTTGTTCGCGCCAAGGACTCCGATCGATATTGCCCGACCGTTGAAGAACTGAAGGCCATCTTGGAAAAACTTAAGGAGCATCCGAACCAGCGTTGGTTATACAGAACGGTGGCGATGCTTGCTCACACTGGACTTCGTCTGAGCGAAATCGCTCAGCTCACAACATTTGACGTCGATCTAAAGAAGGAGCTCATCTACGTACGCGACGAATCGGAAATGGAGGGAAGCGAAAAAACCACCAAGACCGGGTACGGCCGAGTTGTACCAATGCACTCGGTTGTGAAGGCAATTCTTCAAAAACTGGTTAGGGATGGCATCGACAGGAAACTGTTCGTAGGCCCACGGGGCGGTAAATTGTCCTCAGATATCTTTGGAAATCATCTGCGATTGAAAGCACTTGCTCCGCTTTCGGAACGATTCCCTCATCCTCGATTCAAGACGATTACAGCACATTCTTTGCGGCACTTCTTCAACTCTCTTTGTGCATCAAGTGGTGTCTCAGAACAAACAACAAAAGATTGGATGGGACATCGCACAAGTAACATGTCGCGATACTACTTTCATCGAGACGATGACGCTTCACGTCGGATTATCAAGAAGATAGAATCCTTAACAGACGTTCCAGCAGAGGACGTTCCAACAAATCAGGACGACGAATGCAAACTTCGTGGTGAGGACTCGTCAAATGAAAGCAATGAAGTGCCGCCAAAAGGTGAAGACGGCACAATCACTAACCCGGAGGATCACGACAAAGGCGCAGATGCTGAAGATGTTGAATAGTCTGCATTTGGCACAATCTTGGCACAACGCAAGTTTTGAGGGACAGGCGATGACCGTTTGCCCCTTAAAACACGGGCTAAACCTTGGCACAATCGGGTGCGGGTAGGATTTTACGACACCGCCCTAAACGAAGCGAACGATGTCTGAACTACTTGAAATTGTACCAA
>CAZDBE010000298.1:0-7081 GCA_964503675.1 uncultured Pirellulaceae bacterium
TGTATAACAAGCAAGAGATGCCAAGTGGATCGCTTGAATTCGATAAACCTTGCCCCCCCTTTGCCGGCGACTAAAAGGCCGGTTTAGCTCCCAATACTGGCGATCAACAGGTCTTCGATCGCTTGCTGATGGACATCAAACGGACCTTCTGACTGCGAAGTCATCTCGAAACTGGCGATTGCAATCCGTGACGATTGCTCGAACTTCAAATCATTCAAATAGGCTTTCTCGATGTCAAACTGATGCTGGCCAAGATACTCGGCCAGCAACTGCACCAACTGCCGAGTCTTTATCTTGCGAGAAGCCACGGTCAACTTAATGCTCGGATCACCATTTTTATCGATAACACGAATCGATGGCCGGTCGTTCTTCTGCACCTCGCCGGCGGCATAGAAATGCTCGGCAATGTCATCCGGATAATCCAGAATCTGGCTGGTTGGCGAATAATGCGAGACAAACTCTCGAATCACCTCTGGCGGTTCTTTGGTGGCCGCTGCGACCTTCTTGATTGCCTCTTCACGCGAAATGGCTTCGACTGGAACTTCACCGCCGGTCTGCTGATCATCAAGCTCGAACTCGAACAAGTCAATAATAAAACCGTGATTGCGCGAGGTGAAGATTTTTGCTCCCGTCAAGGTACGGTCGGTCGGCATGCGTTTCAAAATACTGGCGAGCTGTCCGCTGTAGTTCTGACGCGCGATCACAGCCGTATGCACGCCATCGCTTGAACGAAACATCAACTCCTCTTGCAGTTTGCAGAAGCTGAGCGCCAGCAGCGCCTTGAGATGAATCAGTTGGTCTTTTCTTCGGACGCGCTGAAAATAGTCCTCCGGTAACTCGCGCACAATCTCAGTGATCACGTCTTCGAGCTCAAAATCGATGTCCGCCCGTAGCTCTTCAACAAGGTCGTAGGTTCTTGATTGCGTCGTTTCGCTCATTTTGTCTTAAGAAGTAAAAGGGAATATCGTGCGCGATTGCCAGACAGAATAACCGCTTTAGTGCTTTTTGCAATTCGACCTAGTGCGACTGAGCGCGATACGGTGCAAAGTGTAAGCACTTGATTAGTCAACAATTAGAACTTGGCCGAAATACTCACCATCAACGAATCGTCGAGGGCTTCAGAACGCGACTCATCCTCGAACTCGAATGTTCGTGCAAATACATAACCAATTTCAGCTTGGAAAGTTCTGCCTCTTGCAAATGGCGTTGTCGAACTTGACGTCGGCCGCGATTCCCAACCTGCCACGACTCGTACGTCTTTGTAGGTCAACCGGTCATCCAATACAGCTGATTGCTGATACCCCCAAGTATTCCCGTTGATCCCGCCGCCAAGATAAGCCCAATGCTGACGCGGACCGTTTTTGCGGATCAAGAAATTGACGCGCGGCTTGGGGAAAGTTAGGTCGTACCGCAGATTCGGATTCGGCATCCAAACCGCTCCGACGGCAGGAATGACAGGAAGATCATCGCGACCGGTAGCCAGAGCGCCAAACGTCCAACTAAGCCTCTCATTTCGTTTGTAGATTCCAAACACGCCACCGCGAAATTGCCACGCGTCCCTAGATGTGTTGAGCCCATCGGTTGCGAACCCGATTCCCATCGTCGTACGCACCGTCCATTGGTCGTTGATTTTTCGAATCCACGAAAGACCGATCGTATACTCGTACAAGTCGTTCGGCAGCCCAAAATCGTCGGCCGCGAATAAATCAGTATATGCAAAGCCCACCTTCACCAGCGGAGGCGGAGTTGAAATAAATAGAAGAGGGATCGTTACGTTGGCTTGAGCAGTGGCCAAACCTGACTCGGCATCAGTGATCCACTCAGACGACAGCCCCACTGGCGCCGGACGCTCACGGTTGGCTTGGTTGAAATCTGCCTTGCCGATGGCGGGTTCGATTGATTCAAAATAGTCGCTGCGCGGCGCATCGGTCAGCGTGCCAACCTGAGCCGCGCACACCTGTTCTACCAAAGTGAACACTGAAACAACAAAAATCACACTCCGCAGCAGCATTTAGATTCCTTTCAGTTGCTGACTGTTGAGCTACCGTAAATGGTCGACCGCCGCAACGAAAGAGCGCTAACTCGCCCACCCCACAACGAGTCACAAATGCTAGCGGCTTAATCTCATGAGCCACATCCTACAAATGTAGGTTTACAGATTGTGCCCATTTCCGAATGACTTGAATTGTGGCAACTGAGGGATTCGAGTTGTACTTGCCTCTGATTTGAATGATCCTTCGCGCGTGCCGCTTAACCTCGATTGTCGCCATGGAACGAGTCGAATTCGTCCGCAAGTCAGTTTTACGAATGGTCCAGATTGATGATTTCCCCCTGCTGCAATATTTTGCGTAGGACGCGACGCAATGATGCATTTGCTTGCCCTCGTTTCTCAGACGCCATGAATTGCACAGCTCGAAGATTCGCCATTGCACGTCTCCGTCAACCAAATCCAATGCTGGAATGTCACTTGGTTGCCACACCAATTCGTTGCTGACTGGCTCAATGCTCAGTTCCGCCAACGCTTCCTCTTTCCAATTCGCCATCCGTCGCCGCAGCCAGCGCAGATTGCGTCCATCGAGTGAAAAGTTAGGACAAAGCGGGCCAGCGTTGATTCGCACTCGTTGTCCCAGCAATGCTCGCGCGGGATAGAATTTGATCTCACGAACAAATCGAATGGCCACCGGAATTTCGCCTGCCTGCAGCGGCATTGTTTCATCATTCTCGCATCGTGCAAAGAACCGCACTACGCTCGCCCAAAATTCGTCGGTACAAAAGCTCGATGGTCCGCACTTGCAAAGAATCTTTGCCAACTGATCGGACGCACCCAACGTTTTGATGCGAGCCCACTTGAATGCATCCTCACGCTCCATCCCTGTCGGAGCCTGCCACAGCGCTCGCGCCAATGATTTCGAAATTTTAGTTCTCGGCCATGCCGTTCGTAGGCTACCGCCGGTACCGATATTGATCAGCGCCCGCAAGTCGACTGCCGAACTGCACTTCAAAAGCCACGCTGGCACATCGTAAATCACGAACAGATACCGAACGAGATCGCAATACTGCTGATGTGGCGATTGCGCGCGGTCTGGGTTCCACTGGTAGATGCATTGCGATGCGCGGTGTCGCAACTTAAATACGCGCACCAACCGCTTCAGAACGTCCTCCACCGAATTGCAGCCCGGAAGAAAACGGCAGCTATCGTGGTTGAGCAAGTCTGATTGATGCTGGATGGCTGAAATAAAATTTACGTAGTCGCCACGCGTTCCATCGTTCAGCGGCATACTTCGTTTTATGGCCTGATTAATCTCCAAGCGACGGCCATCGCTGCTTTGGCACATTTTCGTATTCCCGTATTCTCAAAAGGCGCAGCTTTCCCCTTAAAAGTCGATCCAAATAATTCGATCGAACGGGGAAGGAGCGCAGTGAGCCATTGACCGCATGTTGACAAGACCACATCAGTGGAGGTCGGGGATCGATGGCTTAAGCTAAAAGAAAGACATTCGTTTGGCCGCACAAGAGGCGTCCAAAGGTGTCACTAAAGAAATACGATTCGCATGATATCAGCTGTTTCGATTGAGGCTTCGCAAACGAGAGAGACGTGTGCTAATTGAGACTACTCGGCGGCGAAAAGGTTCGCGCGACTGCCAGTTCGATGTGATATACTAGAACAGTTCAAATTCCAGCCAGTTTATCGCCTAGGATTGATTGTGCCTCAGAGCCTACTGACTAAGACCAAGTCATTTCGACTACTGACTATTGTTGCATCAGTAGTCGTACTCCTTCTCAGCGATTTTGCTTTTGCTCAAACGTTTGTTGAGCGCAGATCTCCCGACTCTTTTCGTCTGGCGAATTACAACGTTCACTTTGACGACCTTTTTCGGCCCAGTGGAGTAGGCGAACTCACTCGGTTTGTCAACGCAGTGGACGCCGACGTCTATGCGTTTCAAGAATTGTTTTTTACGTCTTCAACGGACGTCAGAGATTTATTCGATCAAATCGCACCGCTTTCGACGGGATCATGGCAAGTTCACCGTGGCCGCAACCAAGTGATTGTCAGTCGTTACGATCTGTCGCTTCAAAACACTGACGTTCCAAATGGAACGCGAGGGATTGCGATGGCCCAAGTCGACCTCCCCGATACGCACTTCGTCAACGACATGTATATCCTCAACAATCACTTTCCTTGCTGCGATAATGAGAGCGGGCGCGTTACTGAGTCTATCGCCATCGTGGAGTGGATGGCAGATGCACTTACCGTCGGTGGCAACGTCGACTTGGCTCTCGACACCGCAGTCGCGATTGTTGGTGACTTGAATACGGTGCGCGGCTATGAGTCACGCGACAACTTGCTTCACGGAATTGGCAACCTTAGAACGGACTGGGATGGCAGCAGCATGACTGATGCAAACCCAACTCACAACGCAGACGGCCTGTTTGATTACACTTGGCGAAATGATTTCAGCCAGTTCCCGCCAGGAATTCTCGACTACGTCATGTACACCGACAGTGTTATTTCTGTCGAGTATAGCTTTATCCTTAACCCTTCAATGATGTCCAATGCTGAACTGGCGGCGACTGGTTTGATTGCGACCGACATGTTGCGAAACAAAGACGTCACTTCGTTTAACTTCGTTGACTTCGACCACTTACCACTGATTGTCGATTTTGCGGCCAACTTAGCCTCAGAACCTCTTTTAGGAGATGTTAACCTCGATGGCATCGTCGACTTCTCGGACATCCCGCCGTTCATCGACATCCTGACTTCTGGAATTTACCTCACCGAAGCGGATCTCAACTTCGATGGCTTCGTTGACTTTTCAGACATACCACCATTTATTGCCATCTTGGTAAGCCAATGAGTGCCTAGCGAAGATGGAAGCTTAGGAAGAAAGAAAGCATTTCTGTTCTGGGTTTAAAGAGACGGCATCGCGAAGAAATTTGGTCGCGTTACAATGTGGTTGGGATTAGTAAACATGGCCGAAATCCCGCGCCTTTGAACCAAGACTTCCAATGACCGCCAGTTCCCCAATCACCTACAAATTTGCTGATCCGCAATCAGCGCCAACGGTAGAAAATGCCTTCCTCTCATTCGGTCAGAAAGAAGGGCTGCTACTGATGCACAGCGGAGGGCGGTCCGGTCCGCTAGGACGCTACTCGTTTCTGATGGCCGATCCGTTTGACACTATCGTTGCCAGCTCAGCCGATACGTCCTCCGACGTCCTCGCTCAGGTCCGGCAACAACTGGACAAATGGACGACGCCCCGCGCCCCCGACTTGCCACCGATGCAGGGAGGAATGGCAGGACTGTTCAGTTACGAATTGAACAGCGCGTTTGAAAAAGTTCCGCATGCGAAGCACAATCCTTTTCCAGTTCCTGCGCTGGTACTGGGACTGTATGACTGCGTAATCGCTTGGGACCATCAGGAAAACACATGCACGATCATCTCCCAAGGTTTCCCTGAAACGGACGCCAACAAACGAAAGCAAAGGGCTGAAGAACGAATCGATTGGTGTTTGGAAACGCTGCGGAGAACTCCCGGAAACCATGGATCATCACCGAACAGTATTCCCGCGCATCCCAAAAACTCTTCCACCCAACATGCCGTCAGCGGTCCAGAGGGACTGACCAGTAATTTTTCCAAATCGCAATACATCGCGGCGGTCAGTCGGTGCGTAGAATATATTTACGCCGGTGATGTGTTCCAAATCAATCTGGCGCAGCAATTACGCCTGCCCGCAAATTGTGGTTCGCAAGAACTGTTTCTCAGGTTGTGCGAATGCAATCCGGCTCCTTTTAGTTGCTACTTCGATTTTGAGGTGCCCGGATTTGAGCCAACGCAGATTATTAGCGCTTCTCCCGAACGTTTGGTCTCCGTCCGACAACGTGTGGTGGAAACCCGTCCCATTAAAGGAACGCGCCCGCGCACCGGACAGCCGATGGTCGACATTCACGCGCGCGAAGATCTACTCTCTAGTGTAAAAGATGCTGCCGAGAACACGATGATTGTGGACCTAATGAGAAACGACCTGTCGCGCGTCTGCGACGATGACTCGATCGTCGTTGAGCAGCTGTGTCAGCTAGAGGAGTACGCCAGCGTGCTGCATTTGGTCTCCTCGGTCGAAGGCAAACTCCGCGCGGACTGCGATCTAGCCGATTTGATCGCGGCAGTCTTCCCAGGTGGGTCTATCACCGGGGCACCGAAAGTACGCGCGATGGAAATCATCGCGGAACTTGAGCCAGAGGTGCGAGGGGCCTACTGCGGTTCGTTGGGCTATCTCGGTTTTGACGGCGCCGCCGACTTGAACATTCTGATCCGGACGGTAACCGCACAACAAGGCTGGTGGCAAATCCCGGTCGGTGGCGGTATCGTCAGCCAGTCGTCGCCCGAAGCTGAATACGAGGAGACTTGGACGAAAGCTGCCGGAATGCTGCGTGCCGCATCGATGAAGCACAGAGAGGATGCGCCATCATGAGCGAAATACTGATTATTGATAATTACGACAGCTTCGTTCACAATCTTGCCCGCCACTTTCGGCAGCTTGGTCAAGGAACGAAAGTCGTACGAAACGATGAAATTTCGCTTCCAGAGATTCGGGCGTTCTCTCCGGCGGCGATTATCATTTCCCCGGGGCCATGTACGCCGGATGAGGCAGGAATTTCTCTTGCAATCGTCAAAGAACTGGCTGAAGAATTTCCGATTTTGGGAGTTTGTCTGGGCCACCAATGCATCGTTCAGGGCTACGGCGGGCAGGTCATTCGGTCGGGCGGTCCGATGCACGGACGCTCAAGTGCGGTCGACCACACCGAATCTCCAATGTTTGCGAGCGTTCCCAATCCGCTAAAGGTTGGGCGCTACCATTCACTGATTGCAGAAAAACTGACGATGCCTGAATGCTTGAAAGTAACGGCGTTGGCCACCGACGGTACCATCATGGCGGTAGAACATAAAAAACTACCGGTCGTCGGACTTCAGTTTCATCCAGAATCGATCCTGACCGAAAATGGATACCAGTTGCTGACCAATTTCCTCACGATTGCCGGCGTTTCGGTCTCCCGGAACCAACCCGAGGCGTGAGCGAGGCG
>CAZDBE010000299.1:0-7060 GCA_964503675.1 uncultured Pirellulaceae bacterium
AAGTGACTATTTTCGTGGCTCGGGCAACATGCTGTGGTGGATGACCGGCAGTTCCGCATTCATGGTTGCGTTTAGCGCTGTGTTGTTCACAGGGATGGCTGGCAAGGCCTACGTCGACGGTAGCATCGTGCTGGTGATCTACATCGCCAATTTCTTGGGCTTCGTGATCAATTGTTTATGGACGGCACACCGATTTCGTCAGATGAGGGTGGACACGCCGATGGAGGCGGTGCGCGATCGTTACGGAGCGGCCAATGAACAGATATTCTCTTGGATCCAGATACCGCTCAGCATCCTCTATGCCGGGATCTGGCTTTATGGGCTGGGCGTGTTTCTGACGGCCGCCTTCGGGCTGCCCCTGCAAGTCACGCTTATTACTGTCGGGGTCGTCGTGGTTTTGATGTCGGCGCTTGGCGGAGCATGGGCCGTTGTGGCTAGCGACTTCATGCAGGTCCTCACTTTGATGCCAATCACCATCGTGGCGGCTTGGCTTGCGCTAGGACACCCAGAGGTCGGAGGCGTAGCGGGATTTTTCGAGAAACTGCCAGCGAACAACTTTGATTGGTCACTGGTGGCGCGGTCTCAAGTCGTTTGGCTGTGGGTATTTGCCGCGTTTATCCAGAAATTCGTCAGCACCAACAATATGCTGGACTCGTCTCGATACTTGAGCGCAAAAGACTCATCCCACGCTCGCAAAGCAGCCTTGTTTGGAACGTTTCTGAATTTCGTTGGCCCAGTGATCTGGTTCATTCCGCCCCTAGCAGCATCGATCGTGTTCACCGACCTTAGCAACGTATTTCCTGAGTTGGGTGAGAAAGCTTTTGAAGGTGCGTACGTAGCGATGGCAATCGAGACGATGCCGCGTGGAATGGTGGGACTGCTGCTATGCGGTATCTTTGCCGCAACCATGTCGTCGATGGACAGCGGCCTCAATCGCAACGCTGGGATATTCGTCAAGAACTTCTACTATCCTGTGTTGCGCAAAGGAGCCTCCGATAGCGAGCTCTTGTGGGCCGGCCGAGTCGTCACGCTGTTGTTCGGGGCGTTGGTGATTTTCGCCGCGCTCACGTTTGTTTCCTACAAAGACTTGCCGATCTTCGATCTCATGCTGCAGTTTGGAGCGCTTGTTGGGCTGCCTTACAGTATCCCGCTGGTACTAGGGATGTTCGTCAAGCGTGTGCCGCCGTGGGCAGCGTGGAGTACCGTGCTAATCGGTTTTGCCGTTTCGTTTTTGGTGAAGAACGTGATCGATCCAAATCTTTTCCGTCAACTGATGGCGATGGAAGGTGAGATGACGGTTAACGAAGAGTCTTTCTATTTTTACACCGCCAGCGTTTTGGGAAACGTAGTGATTGCCGGTGGGTGGTACTTCTTCACAACGCGCTTCTATCAGAGCACATCGGAGGAGTCTCAGCGGCGCGATGCTGCGTTCTTTGAGCGCATGGAAACTCCGTTGGTCACTTCGGAGGACTCTGCCGATAGCGAGGAGCGTGATTGCCAGCAGCGCGCGTTGCTGGGTAAGCTATGCTTGGTCTACGGCGGGTGCATCATGCTGATGGCACTGATCCCCAACCCAGCTCAAGGCAGGCTGTGTTTCCTTTTCTGCGGCGGTGTGGTGGCGGTGACCGGTTGGTGTTTGCGTGCAGCACGGAAGTGAACACAGCCGTCCACTGTAGTTCGACTTTCTGGGCCAAGCAGTCTGTGAAGACTTGATCGAATCAACCGACTTTAGTCATTTCGTTGACCGCGAAATCGACCACCGCACCGTTGGTTGCGACCAGAAAGTCTTTCAAGTGCTGAGCGTTCATGTGAGTCTGCCACGCTTCACGCGACTCCCAATTTTCAAAGAACATAAAGTGGGCCGGTGTCTCATTGTCCTGATGCAAGTCGTACTGCAGGCATCCTGCTTCCGCCCGAGTGGGTTCGATCAACTTCAGCAACTCTGCTTTCAATAGATCAACTTTGGTAGCTTCGGCTTTGATGTTGGCCACGATCGTTAGTTGAGCCATGTCTTGAACCCCTTTAGTTGTTGATGAAACTGAGGGGCTATTCTTGAATATGGAGAACTACGGTTCAAGTGCCGATTGGTGAATTTGTTGATTCAGTTCACTTGCAGATTGCGACTGAGCAGGACGCGTGATTTTTGTCGAGCGAAGAAAGACTAGCTGACGTTGCGAGACATCGCGAAGAGAAAGATGATTTGGAAGGCCGTTCAGCGTTAGCCCCGGTTACAGGATTGTTCGTCAGTTAATCGGGACTAACGCAGAAACGGCCGGTCGTCAGAAAAATGAGACCTAACTGAATAAGGTTTTGCAAGGCGTCGACCGCGAGCGAAAGTCATATTAACGCGTTCGCATTGTCGACGAAATGTTCTACGCGTTTCGCATCATGTCGTACTTCGCTCGGCAACTATCGCAGAGCTCTAGATGCTTATCCATTTTTGCAACCAACCCATGGTCTTCTAAGCCTTTTTGGATGTACTTTTCAATATTCGATAGACACATCTCGCATGTGATCCCGCCATATTCTCCTCCGGGGGAGACGGTAGTGACGGGCGTAAACGGCTTAAAGGCGGGGAAAAGACTTCGGTAGGCGATAGTTCCTGCTCCGCCGGTTACGGCGATGGCAGCAGCGATCTTTAAAAGACCACGCCGGTCAAATTTATTTGGTTTGCCGGGATCCTTCTGAATACGATTCCGCTCAGCATTGCGAACGGCCACCTCTCGTAGCATTCCTTTCGGGCATTGCTTCCAAAGATCTTCTTGGCTTGAGTTGTTTTTGTCCATGACTTTGTTTCGAATCGAAATAATTAGGAGGATGCAGGAAGTGGCTTCATCGAACACGATCAAGTTTAGCTACAGTCCCAGTTCGGTGCAGTGTCCTGTGAGACCATTATTCTGTATGTTTTCCAACACAGCCCCGTTTGTATTAGATGATCGGTGGATTTGCGGTTCGCAGCACCCGCGGGGACAACGCTTGCGGGGTGTTGCCTCCCACTCTGGGTGCGGCTTCGTTGACCTCTTTGGCCAGCTTCTGCAGGTTATTGATTACGATCTTTCGTCGTGAAATCTCAATCAATTTGTCGGCCTGAAGTTGTCCAAGAACGACCGTCACTGTCTCACGTGTGCTGCCGATGACGGCTGCCATTTCTTGATGGGAGAGCCTGATCTTGAGCCCAACTCCATTTGGATGAGGTTCGCCGTATTTTTCCGAAAGCTCTAACAGAAGATGGACCACTCTTTCGCGATTGGAGTGAAACAGGAGATTCTTCAGTCGTCTTTCGACCTTCTGGCGACGCAAGCCGATTAATTTTGTCACCCCCAAAACGATCGCGGGGTACTTGCGGATCATCGCCTGCATCTCTTGTTTGGGAATCAGAATGAGTGTGGTCTTTTCTGTGGTTTCGGCATACTCGTCTCGCTCTTGAGCATCTAACAAAGCCAGTTCGCCAAACACTTCACCCTCGTCCACAAAATCGATGATGGACTGTTTGCCTTCGGGAGTGGTATGGCAAATTTTGATTCTCCCTTTGGCGACCAACAGCACGCCGTCGGCAGATTGCGACGGCATATATATTGGCTCACCGCGTTTCATCCGTCGAACGCGCGAGTGACTTTCCAACCAAGAAATGTCTTCACTCGCGACTTGACTGAACAAGTTGCAATTTTTTAGGTACCAAAAACTTTCAGCCATGTCTGCTCCGACAGGATCATTAGCATTAACAGTCAATTTACGGTCGTTTTGACCCTAGGACGGGTCCGCGTGGGCGATCCTTCAAAGGGGTTTCAGCCCCAGTCGAGGTCGACGTATTTTACTCAAGTGGTGGCCAAACGTGGTAGGCCTTTATGAAATCGAACGCTTTTGCCAACTCCACCTGTTCAAGTCGTGCGAAATAATCCATAAATTCACTTGTTGTCTACATGAGACGCCGCGTTTGTATTCTGTCTTACGGAAGTAATTAAGTGAATCAGCCGAATTCTTCTGAGTCCCAGACCGTTTGGAATGTTCCCAACAAAATATCCGCCGCTAGGCTCGTTTTGGCTGGCGTTGTCTTTGTCTGCCTCGAAATGGGGGCTTATACGGGGGCATTAGTTCTGTTTCTTTTGGCAGCCGGTACCGATTGGGTGGATGGCTGGTACGCCCGGAAGTATGACCAAGTGACCAAACTGGGACGTGTGTTGGACCCGTTTTGCGACAAGATTCTGATTTGCGGCACCTACATACTTCTGGCGATTCAGATGGCACTTGTCGCTGTCCATTTTCCGTGGTGGGCGCGAATCACCGGTCTAGTTGCGACTGTGGTCGTGGGGCGCGAGTTACTGGTGACTGTGCTGCGATCGATGATTGAAGGCAGCGGCGGCGACTTTTCGGCCAACATGGCCGGTAAGCTGAAAATGTGGTTTCAGTGCATCGCAGTCGTGGCCAGCCTTCTAGCGTTGATCTACGCTACTGGAAATCATGGCGGCGAAGCGCCGAGCAGCGCTCAACAAGTTGTACCGTCGTGGATCTGGTGGACGATGGTGATCTTCATCTGGCTGTCGGTCTTGTCGACTTTGCAGTCAGGTTGGATCTACGTTAAATCTGCCTCATCGTTTCTGTTCAAGACTGCTTAATGTTGATGCCGCTAAGTTTTCGCCGAGGTCGATCTGTTGCCATCGATTATTCATTGCTCGTAACTTTTTCAGATTTGGGTAAGCAATGAATGAAACCGACAGTTGGTTTTCTTTTGTCGTGATTGGCTGCATGCTGTTGATCAGTGTGGGACTGTGGACTTACGTCGTCCGTCGCCATCGATCGGGCCAGCGACATTTTTTCTCCGCATGTGAGCGGCTGAAGTTACCGTTGGGGCTGATTGACGTTCTGGTCGCATTTGTAATGTGGATGACCGGGCAAATGGTTGGTTTGGGGATTACGTTCACAATCTTGGGCGTTGATGAACTGGCAAATAAGTCTATGTCGGCAGAGCAGATTACCGTTTTGGGATATGCGGTCGGGAGCTGTACTGTAGTTTCTACAGTTCTGACGATGCTTTATCTGTATGCACGCTATCAAGATCCCAAAGTTTTTGGCGGCAGTCTAACGAGTCTTGGCCGCGACGTAGGCTTGGGGTGTTTAGTTTTCCTGAGCTTTGTACCAGTTACGTTTCTGGTTCAGGCAGCGTTGACGCAGGTTTGGGAATACGAGCATCCGACGCTGGACTTGATTTCCCCCGATGCGTCGTTGGTAACGATTCTCTCGGCATGGTGGATGGCTGTTTTGGTGGCGCCTATTTCCGAGGAGATTTTCTTCCGCGGAATCCTACAGGGCTGGCTTTCGAGGTTGTTCGTTGGCAACGTACGGCCTGAGACAGCGCTGGCAGGTGGTTGGCCCTTGGCCACCCCCGGAACAATGGAAGAAGCGAGGGCTGATGAATCACCAGTCTACGTCGCCCAAGCTTGGGCTCCGGTCGTAGTATCATCTCTGTTGTTTGGTCTTGTCCATCTGGGGCAAGGGCCGGCACCGATTCCAATTTTTGTTTTTGGATTGGGGTTGGGCATGATCTATCGGCAGACCGGACGCATTGTGCCGTGTATTGTCGCTCATTTTTTATTGAATTGTTTTTCCATGTCGGTCTTTACCATCGAGCAACTGTATTTTCCGCCGGACGCGGTTGAAGCTGAGCCTGTGATTACGCCTGCCGTTTCATTGATAACGTCGTGGCTTGGGTAAGCACCAGTTTTTCGCCGAGACCCTCACGCGCTATATAGAAAGTGAGAATATGTCTCGCTGGCGTCTTAGTTCCATTGTGGCTCATCTCTTGGAAATTTATACTATTCACCTGCCGCTCCAACCGCCCTAGAAATTGACGCTTCCCGCCATGCCTGACAATTCCTCTCCCGCTTTCCCCTTATTTGTAGGTGTCGATGTTGGCGGGACCAATATTAAGATCGGCGTAGTTGACGACAACGGTGATCGCCTCGCGTATACAAAGTTCCCAACTCAGGCAGATCAGCCACCTGAGAAATCGATCGAGCGAATCGGACCGGTCATTCAAGAATTGCTCGACGGTGCGGGTTTGAAAATGGATGACGTGGCGGCGGTAGGGCTTGGCACGCCGGGACCAATGGACATCGCGCGCGGGCTGATACTGACTCCATTCAATATGCCCGGTTGGCACAACTTCCCTATACGCGATGCGTTTTCAAAAGCACTCGACAAACCGGTGACCTTCACCAACGACGCCAATGCCGCCGCGTTCGGTGAGTATTGGATCGGAAGTGGTCGTCAGTTCAGTAGTATGATTCTGATCACGCTTGGCACCGGTGTTGGTGGCGGAATTATCATTGATGATGTTTCGGTTGATGGCGCCCACAGCCACGGGTCCGAAATTGGACATATCTGTATTGATACCGGGCTGGCTGCTTTGGTATGTCCGTGCGGCAAGTCCGGGCATTTGGAGGCGTACGCCAGCGCGACTGGAATCGTCAATCGAGCGAAGGAGGCTTTGCGATCTCACCCTGAAAGTTCTATGTTGGACTGTAATGCCGAGTCATCGCCTCTTTCGGCGTTGATGGTCTCCGAGGCGGCGGATGCGGGCGACAAACTGGCGCTTCAATTAGTCAGCGAAACAGCCATGTACCTCGGACGCGGAATCGCACAACTGGCTCATGTTATCGATCCGGAAGCCTTCATCCTTGGCGGTGCGGTTGATTTTGGCGGGGCGGACACCGCCTTGGGGCGCTCGTTTCTCGATGGAATTATTGCCGAAGCCAAAAGACTGACTTTCCCTGTAGTGGCCAAAGAACTGAAAGTTAGCTTCGCCCAACTTGAATCCGACGCTGGATACGTCGGTGCGGCAGGGATGGCGCGAACGGAATTTATGAAATCGGCATCTGCCTAATCGTTCTGGCGGTCTATAATCCCACCGCTATCAGCGAATCTTCCAATCGCTTAGCCTCAGTTTTCCCATTCATCGTGTCCACAGCGGCCATTTTATGTCAGCGCAGATCGAACCTGAAAACATCCGCAACTTTTGCATCATCGCGCACATCGACCACGGTAAAAGCACGCTTGCCGATCG
>CAZDBE010000300.1:0-6983 GCA_964503675.1 uncultured Pirellulaceae bacterium
TTTCTGGTCATAAATCGCCACAAAGTGCGAGCAATTTGCGGTCATTCCAAACGACGGTAATCTGTCGCCATTGGGTCAACCTTGCCGTTGGCCGCCCGTCGTTAGTGCTGCTAGCGTGAAGCCAACAGCCCAAATGCCGCTGGCTCAAACGCAGCCGGAATATTCGGTACTTTGCCCTTCGAATTCGTTGCAATGAACGCTTCTTCGACCTTGAGAACCGAGATTTCAGACTATAGTGAAAAATCGTAATCTCACCGATAGGTCTGCGCAAAACGACCGATTTGAACTATCTCCCGAGCATTTAATAGAAGCCAGTCATTTCAAATCCACCCGCCATCGTCGACGATTCTCAGCCATCGGCATCGTCTAAGCTGATTGCGCGGCTGCCGTGGGCGATGTTTTGGGCGCTCTGCGGACAGGCTGTTTTAAGCATCACTCGGTTTTTTTCGAAAATGGTTGTCGGCGGGAGCCTGAATTCTCAAGACGGTATCGAACAAAAAGCCGGGCTAGGCTCCAGCGTGGAGCTTGGTTACTACGAAGTTGCCTTCGGTGTCATGATGCTGGTCGTTGCTCTACACGAAGCCTTCGTGACAACACCGCTTACGTTTTTCAATCACAAGACTGCGACGAGGACTACTGACGACCGTAAGTTCGCGGGAAGGATGTTGGTGATCTCGGCGGTATTTTCCGTGTTGGCTTTCATCTGCTTGATGGCGATATCAACCTTCCGTTACACAACAATGACGGAAAATCCGGGACTCGCGATTGCCATGTTGGCGTTGAGCATCATGCTGCCCTTCCAGCTGATTCGTGAATTCGCTCGCCGTTGGTTACTGGCAAATATTCGAGTGAGACAGTCGGCGCTGATCGAGATCTTTTTTGCTTGTCTGTTTGTCGTCTGTTTGTTGTGTTTGGTTCTTACTGAAACCATCAGTGCGGCATCGGTGTTTGCGATCACCGCAATCGCAAACTTAGTCTGCTTGGCCGTTTGGTGGATCATTTACAGACGTTCGTTCGCCGTTGGCCTTTCTGGAGTTGGGAAACAGACCGAGGAAAACTTTGGCTACGGAAAGTGGATCGCTTGCGAAAACGTCTGCTCAGTTTTGACGATCTATTTCTCGCAATTTTTTCTGATGGCGAAACTTGGCCCACAAGGAGTCGGCGTGTATTCGGCCTGCATGACGCTAGTGCTTCTGGCCAATCCGTTTTTGTTGGGCGTGGCAAGTCTGTTTGCGCCGCGCGGGGCTCAGGAGTTTAACCGCAACGGTTGGCCGGGAATGCTAAAGCTGTTTTTGGGATACAGCCTTTTCGTTGGCTCCGTGTTGGTTGGTTATTCAACAGTTCTGTATTTTTACGGCGACGTTTTGACAACGTTAGTATTCGGAAATGAGTACCAAGATTACTTTCTGAACAATTTTGGCGGGAAAAACACGACCACGTTTCTATTGTCCATCGCAATGCCGTGCCTAGGAGTTAGTTTTCTATTGACCTGCTGCCTGCTGGCCGCGGACGTCCCGATTTACAGTTTTTACGCGGCCGTCGTTGGCTTGATAGCGACCGTAATCGTCAACTATTCGTATGCTGAACCAACGATCAACACGGCAGCGACCAGTTTCGTCGTAGGCGCCGTGGCCACTACGCTCGCACGTGTCGTACTGGTTTGGTGGGCTCATCGTCAGCAAACACGCGTGGCGTGAGCGGCCTATCTCGCAAGACTTTGGAAAACGGGTCTGTTAGTTTTCCAATCTCTTGCGAGATCGGCTACGAAAAAGAAAACCGATCCTCTACACCGTGCAGATCTCGACGCCTTGCTTTAACGACGCCAATTTGTCCTCGCGTTTTGGAATAAATTCTTGGCCGAGGTAGGCCGTGTATCCAGTTTCCTCAATCGCGCGAATGATGGCCGGATAATTCAACTCCTGCGTATCGTCGATCTCGTTACGTCCAGGCACCCCACCAGTATGATAGTGACTGAAGTACTCGTGGTTGTCCCGAATGCGTTTGATCACATTTCCTTCCATGATCTGCATGTGGAAAATGTCATACAGCAATTTAACGCGATCGGAGCCAATCATATCGCACAGTCCAACTCCCCAAGCGGTCTTGTCGCACATGTAGTCTTTATGGTTGATGGCACTGTTTAACAGCTCCATCGTGATCGTCACGCCATTCTTTTCCGCCAAAGGCAGAATACGTTTCAATCCTGTTGCACAATTCTTCATACCTTCTTCGTCGCTCATCCCATCACGATTGCCAGAAAAACAGATAATGTTATCAAGCCCGAGCGCCTTGGTCTGTTCAATCCGTTCGCTATAGGCTGCCACAAGTGCATCGTGGTGTTCAAGTCGATTCCACGCTTTCTGAATTCCACCAACCTTCACTCCCGCATCGGTTTTAACTGTAGGGTTAAACACCAAACCACAGGTGAGCCCATGTTTCTGAGCAACCACGATCTGGTCAGGGTGCAGAAGTTCGATAGAAGAGAGGCCGAACTCTTTTCCTGCCACGCAAAGATCTTCGATCGAGTGCTTGGGGTAGCACCATTTGCACACCGAGTGTTTAACTTGCCCTGATTTCCCTCCCGCGGCAGCATCCTGAGCAAACAAGCGATGCTGCATCCCCGCCGCCATCGTCGCGAAAGCGGCGGAAGTTGCAGACAGCTTTAAAAAACGGCGACGATTTTCTCTTTGGTCAGTCATGGTCGGGATCCTTGTTCGTAAAGATGATTTCGTTGGCGCTACGGCGAATCGCCACACCTTCAGTGTATCCGAATCCCCAACAACGTTGGGGGCACAACTCGATTAATTTCCAGCTTTAAGATTAGTTGCTTCTTTCAAAAACGAGATCGGTTTTTAGTCCGCCCATAATTACGCGTATCACCTTTCCATCGATTATTTCAAGCGTGATCGGGTTAGCTTCCATCTTGCCTCTCGCTTTAGGCATTTGGAACTGCATCTGTCCTGAGGTGTCGACGGCTAGGGTACCATTGGAAACTGGGCCGCCCCAGTCAATCGACATGGACAACTCTTCCTTGTTGGAAGAAATTGTCATTAGACGCCCCGTGTTGTCTTCGTATTTTCCAATCAGGGACGCAATCAACTCGGATGACAACCGTTTTGGTAACACGGCCGACAACTTTTCTCCACCTAACAATCGCTCACAACCAGACGTGACTTTATTGAATGGACCGCCGGAGTCTGAGTTTCCAAGTACGATCAGGCAGTCACCCGAGTCCGGGCTCCATCGAATCGACGCCAGAAAACCTCTAACCCGCCCCGTATGATATACGCTGGTCATTTCACCGGCTACTTTTTCAACGCGCACTCCAAGACCGTAGCCGAATTGACCGCCATCGTACATTTCTGCAATTGATTCTTTTGAGAGCAGTTTCCCATTGCTGAGCGACTTTTGCCAAAGCCAGAGATCCTCGATGTTCGTTACGATTCCGCCCATACCCCGATATTGGAATCCATATTCTCCATAGGGATGTTGCAGTGCCGAACGAGGCTTTCCAACTTCAGAACGTCCAACTGCAACCTTCGTTTTTCTGCCCGATTTGTCACCAGTGAATCGGGTTTCCTTCATGCCGCATACCTCGAAAATTTCACTGCGACAATAATCGGTATAGCTTTTCCCACTTGAGTTCGCAATGATCGCGCTAAGAAGAGAGTAACCTTGATTCCAGTACTCCCAATGAGCGCCCGCTTCATGTTTTGGGCCACCGGCCAAGAATGTTGGCAACACCGCTTCAAGTTTTTCACCCGCCCCAACAGTATTGGAACCTGGTATCCCCGAAGTATGCTGCAAGAGGTGGCGAACCGTAATTTCTTGGCAGTCTTCGGGAATGCTAGGCAAGTGTTTTGCGATCGAATCATCGAGCTCTAGCTTCCCTTGCTCTTGAAGTTTTAGCACCGCGATCGCCGTGAAGGTTTTGGTACAAGAGGCTATCTCAAACAGAGTGTCAGTTGTTAATGGATGCGGGCGCTTTCTCCCGTCGGTCCCTACAGCAACGGCAGCGACAACTTTCCTTGATTCGGCTGCCAAAACGGCCCCCGTAAACCCGACTCTACGATTCATCTCCTGCAGATATCTTTGGATCGATTTACCTTTCTCTCCCTCGGAAACCGGGTGGTCATATGCCATAACATTTGGGCCCGAATTGGTACAAACCAACAGGACACTAAGCAACAACGGTATTAACTGGGCTGTTCCAAGATCAAATATTCCGAGTCTCATTCTTTGCTTTCTTTCTGAATTGAGCTGGCGCTTTGAATTTTCTCCAACCATAGCTTTCTCATTCGCTTGACAGGGGTGGCCGACAGGTGCCCTTTCAGATTAACGGTTCTCCCCGACGTTAACTCTGCGGAATTCGTTGCTTCGATGTCAATCTCACAGGCCATTCGGTCTGGCAACGGCCAAACAGTGCAGTCTCCGTCTTCACCGATCAACGCAACACGACGCATGTCGAAACTCAAAGTGGCGGATTCTATCGGCGTTGAATTTGTGAAGCGTCCAATCAACAATTCGGTTTCGATTTCCCAAAGAAAGACTTCTTGCTGACAACAGGTCATCAGAACAGACGCGTCCTGACTGAATTTAACCCTATCAACCGAACTGGGATGTAGAATTGGTTGCGTCAACAGTTTGCCTGTCTTACTCTGCCAAATGTAGACTTGGCGATCATTGCTGGCCGCCGCGGAGACCAGTCCGTCGCGACTGATCGCGATAGCTCGCGCGTACCCACCCAGTCGCACGGGTGGTCTTGATGAGTGACTGGTCGTTTCTTGATCGATGGCCCAAACCTGCCCCCCGCCCTCTCCGCTGTAATGACTCGTTCCAACAGCTAAATAGCCGTCAGTGGAAAATGCCGCGTCCCGAACTGCACGTGTTCCCTTTGGAAATTTAATCTTCTCGGTCGGACCACCAGCACAGGGCCACAAGAGTGCTCTTGGGGAATCGCCATATTTAAGTGTTCTGTGACCATACGCAAGGATTTTGCCTCCACTCCACAATGTCCCGTAAGGTGAAAAATCTGGCTTCCACTGGGCAATTGTTTTGCCAGAGGCTGAATCAACTAGCTCGAATCGACACCCGTTGTCGCCCCCAAGATCGATGCGAAGCAAAAGCTGATCCTCTTTATCACTACCTTGAACGTCCACGATTCGGCCTTTAGAGGAATACATAAAACCATACAGCGACTCGCCCGCGATCGCATTCCATACGCTTACCTTTCCGCTTTTTGCGACCGTCGCGATTCTTCCGGAATCACCAAACCAGCGAGCCACAACCGGAATATCCGAGAGAACAAGCTGACTAATAGATTTTCGCTTTTCAAAATCAAAAATATCGATTTGGCTCCCATTAGGCGAAAGCAGAAATCTGCCGGTGGGATCGACCTTCAAAGGAGGAGAACCTTTGCTACAGGAATAACTGACAGGTGAATCGGAGAACTTCCATGCTTGCACGTGGCCACTATCAAATTGCCCGCCTGACATGAAAAGGTTTTGGCTACCGTTAGCATCGGAGAAGAACTTGGCTTTCATAACATGACCAAAATGATGCAAGTGCCTAGCCGGAGTCTGCCCTTGTGAGATTTCCCAAACCCGTGCGGTACTATCAGCACCGGTGGTGATAAGCTGATCTTTCTCAGGGTGAAAACAGAGCGAAGTGATAAGTACAGGCTGTTTAAGAAAACCAGTCAACGCTTTTCCAGTGTTGACATTCCAGACCTTCGCTTGCGATTCACCGAACCAAATGTCACCACTGACCGAAGCCAAACGATCTCCAGCTTGATCGAAATAGATTTTCCCGCATTGGTCGTGTTTCAGCGTAGCCACCAACTCTTCGGTAGCGACATTCCAAACTTGAATTTGGCCATCGACGACCGCCGCTGCCACCCATCGCCCGTCATGGCTGACTTTCAACTCCCTCACAACGTTCGAACAAGTAAGTGATGATTTCAGCTTGCCCGATCTTCCGTTCCAAACACTGACGACTTCCTTGTCGGCCGTCAGGAGCACATTCCCACTTATACTGATAGTCGCCGTGCTACCGCTTTTCTTATACAGTTGTTTTCCGGATTTCGCGTCCCAAACGAATGCATCGCTACTCGCCTCGCCTGCCGTGCTGGCCCAAAGGGTGTTTTTATCTCCAAAGGCTACAGTCTCAAAAAAACCGCGCTGTTCAATAGTAGTAATCTGCTTCATGTCACGCAATCGCCACAAATGCAACCCTCTTTCTGAAACCGCGATGAAATGCTGGCCGTCGTTGCTAACGACAATCTTGAAAATTTTCAATGAGCCCGCATGGCGTGACAACAGCTCACCAGAATAGCGATCCCATTTACCTATCGTCCCATCTCCGGAACCGCTGATTAACGTCCTTCCATCTGTGCTGACCGCAAAATCATCAACTCTCCCTGAATGAGGCCAGACACCAACAACTTGTGGCGATTGAGACTTCGCGATTGCCAAACGCATCCAAGGAGCCATTCCTCTAGCCAAACCTTGTGTTTGTAGTGCTGCCGCAAACCATGGAAGAGCGGCTGAAAAATCAGCTCGGTTGATCTCACCAATTCCTTTCACGGCATACTGACTTGCCAACGTCAATTGGCTTTGGCGTTCCGACCTTACTGCTCGTTTTGCTTCAGCAGCTGCAAGCGTCTCTGCAGTTACAGCACGATTTTTCTCGGCACTCGCTTGTTTCTCTGCTCGTTTCGCAATCGCAGTTTTTGCGTTTGCTTGAATTAGTCCGTATGTTGTTCCTGCAATGCCCGCCAACAAAACAACGCCGACAGTCAAGAGAGAGGCCACCAGTCCTCTATTTTTTCGAGCAAACTTTTGCAACTGATATCGCGTCGACGGTGGGCACGCATTGACCGAATCTCCGTTGAGATAGTTGTTGATATCCTGAGCGAAATCACTGGCCGTTTCGTAGCGCCGTGTGCGATCCTTTTCCAGAGACTTCATGACAATCCAGTCGAG
>CAZDBE010000301.1:0-6925 GCA_964503675.1 uncultured Pirellulaceae bacterium
GGCTTCCCTCAAGCATTGCGGGCGCTCATTCAATCGCTTAACTTGCCGGCTCGCCCATGTTTCGACGCTCAGCATCGTCCGCCACCCTGACATCATGCCATAACAACGCAGTAGAATGTTCTCAGATGTTGTCGTCTGTCTCGACCTAAAAATGAACACTGCTGTGGATGAAGAACAACTAAAAAACATAGATTACTGGCGATCACTCTGCCCAGATTTGACGATCACAGAATCTCAGTCACTGCAATCAATTTCAAGCCTCGGCAAAAACATTGAGCTACGCTCCAGCGATTGGTCTGTGTGCAAAGAATTGATCAGCGAAGACGGCTACTTTGCCTACGACGCTTGGTTCGATACCACGCTGATCGATCTTCTGGCAGACTGCTTTGCGACGCTAGACTCCCACAACATTCCCTGCGTCTTCGCGTTCGTATATGACGAATTCTGGGACTTGCTGCTTCAACTCGATCCGCTGTTCAAAGACTTGATCGGGGACTACGACATACTTCCGGCCGTGTGGAGCTGGCTGGTTCGCGCCACTAATCAAACCGCATTTACGCCACACCGCGACCAAGTTCGTGACGTATTAATTGAAGACGAGGATCACTTGGACTATTTGACCATCTGGATCCCATTGACCGATCTTGACCACTTAAGCTCGTCGATTGGCGTGTTCCCGGCGTCGCTGGACCCCGACTACGAAGACGCTACGCCCGACATTCGAATCGAGAACATGCAAGACATCCGATCTCTACAAGGCAAACGTGGATCCGTGTTTTGCTGGACGACTCAACTCGCCCACTGGGGGACAAAGCAATCGCCTCACGGGCCGCCACGAATGAGCGTCGGCTATTTCGTTCAGCGCGCTGGGGCCGAACTGGTGGAAGACGACTTACCGCTAGATCTTTCGAAGCCCTTGTCTGTCAGCGAGCGATTGGCAATCGTCGGCCAGCAAATCATCAACTACTCGCGCGAGGCCGACGACGATCTGCTACGCGTTGCAGCGTCGTTAATTGATTAGTGGGGTGGCCGTAGGGAAGACTGCATGTTGGCATTGCTGCCGCATCCCACAACGAATGCCCCCGAAATCCGCACAGCTAGGAGCGGCAGTTTTCTATTTCCAAGTTGACAATGACTGGGATCGAGCCATAATGGACAACTCTCCTTGAAACCGCTTCCGCACCGGTATTCACAACATCTCGTCCCTTCACCTCCAACCACCATTGATTAGGTATCACCGTGAAATTTTCTAGCAAGGTACGAAGTGGAAGTTTAAGATTACCAGCGACGGTATCGGCTTTGAGCTTGTTGATCCTGCTGTCTGCCAACAACTGGCTCTACGCCGCCCCGATTTTAGATTCGAATTCGACTCCGACTGCACGTGGTGATGCCAACGGTGATGGAAGGATCGACTTTTCGGACATTCCTCCATTCGTAACTGCATTGATTTCTCAAGCCAGCTACGTGCTGGAGTTCCCCAATCTGGATCCCAATGTGGTTCTGGATATGAACAATGATGGAACGTTGGACTTCGGGGACATTCCAGGTATGGTCGACGCGCTAGTATCTGGTGGACTAGCAACTCAAGCACCTTCGAACCTAGCAACCGTCACTTCAGGCGTCACAGACTCAATCAGCCTGACTTGGTCGGGAAGTCCAACGGCAGGAGTTACCGGCTACGAGGTCCACTACGGATTAACTGCCGGAAGTCTTACCAACGTGAAAGAAGTTGGGAACGTGAACAGCGTTACGATTTCTGGACTCACCGCAGGGCAAACTTGGCACGTGGCCGTGGTCGCCGTTGCTTCGGGTGGCAAGAGTTCCCCAGCGGCTGCAACCATCACGGCTCAAGCTGGCGCTGGAATAAGTATCGTTCCCCTGTTTGATGCTACTACGCAGCTCGAACCGGCAATCACGGTTGATACGCCTGACGCATTGAAAACTTACTTTTCAGACCGCGGTCGAGACCGCCACGCGCGTGAATCCCAGTTCAATGCCTACGATCATTACTTGAGCTGGTACTGGGAACAGCGCACGATGAATGTCGAGATCATCGATCGCGTCGGTAGAAATGGCGGCACGGACATTACATTCAACTACACAACTCACGGCCAGCTTAGCCAAGCTGAATTTCGGACGTTCTTCCGAGGTATCAATACAGTGGCCGAGTACTCTCACAATCAGCTCGCGGACTTGGTATCGACCAATCCCTCGGCCACGCCGGGTGAGACCGACTACAATTATTCTGCTGACATCTCTTACAACACGCAGCAGTCCCGCGCAATCCAAGTGGGTGATCGCGTGGAAATCGAAATCAGCCAGTTTCTACTGTCCCCCCGCAACGGACGTAACAATTATTACGGCACAACGCTGTTGTACATCGTCGGCGAAGGCCTCGTGCCTTGGGGCCAAGGAAGTGATTTAGGCTTCAACGGAGGCCATATCGGGAATGTCATTCAAAGGCTCGATTCTTATCCGATACCAACCAATGGTTGGCTGGGCGGAAAGACGACAGTGCACTATCAGTATTCCAATGAGCCTGACAATGCTTTCAAGCAAATGGCAGGAAACATGTCTCCCACAAACGGAGTCGACTTCATGCTCGGCCGGCGTTTGCATCACACGGACTTCGGCGACGGCACACACTCCGAATCGGGCAATCCCGTTTTCGCAAGTCAGGTAGGTAAACTCGGATCAAAGTACATTGCTCGCAGTTGCGTTGAGTGTCATGTCAACAATGGTCGCGCCCTCCCACCGGCTATCGGTGAATTAATGACCAGTTCAAGCCTGAGAGTGGGAACCGATTCAAGCGGAACTCCACATCCGGTCCTCGGATCAGTCTTCCAACCCAAGAGCACCGGCGGGGCGGCGAGTGATGGAAGCGCCTCCATCAGCAGTTACAGCACAACCAACGGTCAATACGCAGATGGAACGCCCTTCACATTGCGAAAACCCAACTACACCTTTGGCTCAGCGACGCCCTCACACTTCTCCGTGCGACTGGCGCCACCGTTGGTCGGAATGGGGCTGCTGGAGGCAATCAGCGAAAGCAGCGTCATGGCGCTGGCGGATCCGGATGATTCGGACGACGACGGGATCTCAGGTCGCCCTCAAATTATTGTCGACCCAGAAACCGGCCAGTCGCGACTGGGCCGATTTGGCTATAAGGGTGCTCACGCGCTAGTCGCACACCAAGTGGCAGGAGCACTCAATAGCGATATTGGAATTACCACATCTGTGTTTCCAGTACTCGATGACGGCAGCACAGGCTCCGGTTCCGGAGTCTCCGACGACGAACTCGATCTCATGACGCGATATACGGCGCTGTTAGGAGTGCAAGCACGACGTAATCTAAGTGACGCTCAAGCGTTGCAGGGCGAAACACTCTTCGCCAGCGCAGGTTGCGTTAAATGTCACACGCCTCAGTTCACCACGAGTTCCACTCATCCAATGGCGGAACTACGCGACCAAACGATCAGCCCCTATACCGACATGCTTTTGCATGACATGGGGCCGGGCTTGGCTGACAACATGGGCGAAGGCATTGCTACCGGTTCCGAATGGCGCACCTCACCGCTCTGGAATCTTGGCCATACCGCGGGCGTCAATGAAGCTGGCGAAGCCTACTTACACGATGGCCGTGCCGAAACCTTGGAAGAGGCCATTCTCTGGCATGGTGGTGAAGCAGGGGCTTCGAGGGACGCTTTTTGCGGCATGTCGGCAACCGACCGTGCCGCGCTGATCGCGTTCCTTGAATCGCTTTAGGAATTTGTTCCCGATAGCCAATACACATTGGCTACCTAGGATTGGCCACGGTAAGATTGGGTAGTAGACCTAGACCGAATTTGAAAAGGCTAGTCATGAACAAAGCCCAATCGACAATCGCGACCGTCGCCTGCATCTGGCTTTTTTTGACTTTGGCCACCGTAGTTGATTGCTTCGCCCAATCGACGCTAAAAACGGTTCCGTTTTTGACGTCGTGGCAACTGCTAGGACGGTACGTCGAAAACGACAATCTGCTGTACGCCTCGATCAAAATCACCAACCAGCGCAAACAGATCCTTGGCAACTCAGGGTGGGCGTTCTATTTTAATCGCCATCCGAGCTATATCCTGCCGGAATCTGTTAGCCGCAACGTTCATCTGGATCGAATTAGCGGTGGCTTCTTTCGGATTACACCCACCAAAGAGTTTAGGCCGCTAAAGCAAGGCGAGACCGCCACCGTCCTCTACGGCTCAAACCATCCATTGGCAAAAACGACCGATGGACCGTCTGGTGGATACTTCGTCTTTGAAGAATCCGAGGAAGCCATTGCCTCTAACATCCGCCTACTGCCGCCCGCCGTCGACGTCATCACACTGACAGGATTTCAAGATTGGATTGTCACCCCCGAGCAACGTTACAAGTCAAATGAGCAGATCGCCGAAGCTCAAATCGACAACTGTCCGATTACACCAACGCCCGCGTCTTATAAGAAATCTGACGGTGAATTTACGCTGACCGATCAAACCATTATGCGATGCTCGAGAGATATGGCAGGGCTCGCAAGCCGATTCAAAGCCGAGTTGACGAAGCTCTCGGCCGTTGAAGTCAGCCTGATGGACGACGCCGCTGTCCCACGGAAGCCACTCTTGCGTTCCATCGAACTTTATCTCGACCCAAACGCGCTTGCCGAAAGCTACGAGCTGAAAGTGACGCCTCAAGGGATTATCATCGTTGGTGATAAGGCGGGCATTTTCTATGCGACCAGAACCCTCATCGGACTGGCCAGAGACGCCGATGCTACCAAATTCTCGTGCTGCACGATCAAGGATGCCCCGAGATTTGGCTATCGAGGCCTGCATGTCGATGTCGCTCGGAACTTCCATTCCAAACAGAACATGATGAAAATCATCGAGCAACTGTCGTTCTATAAAATGAACAAGCTACACCTCCATCTGTGCGACGATGAAGGTTGGCGAGTCGAAATCGCCGGCTTGCCAGAACTAACCGAGATCGGTGGTCGACGGGGCCATACTCTCGACGAATCAGATCGCCTGTTTCCAGCACAAGGATCAGGCCCGGTGGTTGGCGAAAACCCCGCGGGAACAGGTTTCTACTCGCGCGATGATTTTATCGAGATCCTGAAATACGCGACCGATCGTCATATCGAAGTCATCCCCGAAATCGACTTTCCGGGCCACGCCCGTGCGGCGATCGTTGCTATGAAACGGCGCTATGATCGGTTAATGAACACGGGCGACGAAACGGCAGCAAATGAATTTCTTCTGACCGATCCGGACGACCAGTCTGAGTACTGGTCGATTCAGTATTACAACGACAACGTCGTCTGCGCGGCTCAATCGGGCGTCGTCCGTTTCTT
Organism: uncultured Pirellulaceae bacterium; assembly: GCA_964503675.1. Classification (GTDB taxonomy): domain Bacteria; phylum Planctomycetota; class Planctomycetia; order Pirellulales; family Pirellulaceae; genus Mariniblastus. Next base: position 5,363 of record CAZDBE010000301.1, read on the forward strand.
CGCAGCAGTTGTCGATGACATGAAAGCCATGTACGACAAAGCTGGTGCCAAACTATCGATCGTCCATACCGGTGGCGATGAAGTGCCCGCTGGCGTCTGGCAGAAGTCGCCCATGTGCCAAAAATTCATCGCGGACCACGACGACGTGAACGACGTGGCTGATTTGAGCTACGTATTTTTAGGCAAGCTGTCCAACGTTTTGGAACAGCGTGGTCTGCAAATGGCGGGTTGGGAAGAGATTGCCCTGAAAGCCAACTATCACGATGGCCACGGTGAAAAAGTGCCCAACCCTGACTTCGTCGATCGCAATTTCATCCCCTATATCTGGAATAGTATCGTCGGCGGTAGAGGCGAGGAACTGGGATATAGATTGGCCAACGCTGGGTATCCTGTTGTACTGTGCAATGCAGATCATTTGTATTTAAGCCTCTCGCCGGAAATTGACACCAACGAACCGGGAAATTATTGGGCTGGAATTCTAACGCTGAAATCAATCTTTGAATTCACACCGCTGGATATTTACAAAGTTGCGCGCACCAAGAGCAACGGCAGCCGCGTCGACCGAGCAAACGTTTTTGCGAACGCGACGCGATTGACGGACGTCGGCCGCGAAAACATACTGGGGATTCAGGCTTGCCTGTGGAGTGAATCTCTCCGAAATGAAGCGCTGCTCATGGATCGGCTGTTTCCGAAGCTGCTACCAGTGGCCCAGCGCGCGTGGTCGCAGCAGCCAGAATTTGCTAAGACCAACGATCTTGAAAAACTTGATGCGGCCCGTGACGAAGCGTTTGCTAAGTTTTCGAATCGAATTGATCGATACGAACTCAGTCGATTGACTCGTAATAATATCGGCTACCATCTACCGGAACCTGGCGTGCTTCGATCCGGGGGCCAGATCATGGCCAACATTCAATTTCCAACAAACCTGAAAATTCGCTACACGCGCGACGGCAGTCAACCAACGACGTCGTCTCCAGCTTTTCAGGATCCACTTGTTGCTAAGCCCGGGAAATACCGTTTTGCTACTTTCGCTACAGACGGTCGCAGCAGCGGCGGAGTTACGATCGAAGTAGAGTGACTAGCGCTCAATGGCGATCGCTGACATCAATGAGGAGAATCAATCTATTGCGCGTATTCCGGCACTAGTGATCCGATTTGTTGGACCGCGGCGGTCCAATGGTTTCGGATGTGGATTTGCAGTCGTTTCCAAGTTACTCTCGTTGCTGCTTTAATATCAAGAAACCGCTTCCAAGACGTTGAATTCCTGTGTTTTGGGCGACGCCTGCGGTTATCTTAACTAGACATTTTTCAATTTCTTACGGCTTCCGACACGATGCCGCTCACTCTCACTTTCACTTTCTAGATTCCGGAGTCCACCGTCATGAAACTTTTATCCATACTATCCCGCACTTCTATCGCAATGCTCGCCTGCGCTGTGTTGTGTTCATCTGCTTCTGCACAGGTCGTGACTATTCTCGACTTCGGTTCGGCAAATGATGCCGGCGGCACCTTCGAAGATGCCAATGGCGATCCCCTGCCCGCAGGCCAAAACTTGCCCTACAC
>CAZDBE010000302.1:0-1012 GCA_964503675.1 uncultured Pirellulaceae bacterium
TTGAAGTCAGGAGTACTTTCGGCGAGAGCAAATTTCGTGGCCATGAGAATTAACTTTCAAGAAGAGGGTTTGGAGCCCGGCTCGATGGGAGGAGAACTGATTGAGCGTAAGGAATCTCAAGTTGCTTTGATAAGTATTTCTTACTCTGAATTCAAGGGCCAATTGCTTCTACGCGATGTATTGATGGTGAATTAAGTGTTGAATAAAAGGATAAGTTAAGGACCGTTAACTTAAGGGGTGTTAAGTTGGGAATATTGGGTTTATGGACGGGGGGCCATGGCTTTCAGCAGTTATCGATCTGTGACACAAGAACATGGTCGTCGTATTTCGAAGTGGCTTGTTTCGTGATTGTCTACCGAGCTGTACGGCTCCCGCAACAAACTATGCCAATTTGGTTTCCCATCATTCTGCAACGCGATGCGTCCGCTTCTCGCGGTTTAGACGAGGCGCTTTCCAGCTTCGACTTATGCGGCGATATGGCCTAAAGTGATACTACAAGACAAATCCAGCAACATTAGCCTCGGCCCCTCGCATCCCTCAATCAGCTCGCGAGAGGGTGGCAGCACCAATATCTCAGATCGAAATGCTGCGACGTTCAGCGGTCCCTTGATCGTGGCCGTTGGGTAACCAGTCGAGCCACGTCTAGCTGGCCAGCTTTGACCACACTAAGAGCTTTTCCGTCGTTATTGGTGTTAACAATAGCCAACCGGCCAAGCTATTCTCTTTAGTGAGGAGTACGGCAATTTTGACATTTGCAACGAAGCGTTTATCTTCGATGTCAGAGTGTGTTAGTTCACTGCGAGCTTTAACTACTTTGACCGGGCGCATCGGGAAGCGTGCAGTCGCTGATGGGTTTCGAGCAGACCATGCACGATGACTCACCATCGTCTCCAACCGCAGCGGCGATGCCGCCACAGGAGCCCGTCACAGGTTTGTTTGCCACGATTGCGCCGATCGCCATTCCAACCACCGCAAGCAGAAATACGGCCACCGCCGCGAGAAAGGTAGGCAC
>CAZDBE010000302.1:1022-6914 GCA_964503675.1 uncultured Pirellulaceae bacterium
CTTGGAATCCGTGTTGGCCTTCGCCGATGCTAACGATGCTTCGGTGACCAATGGGTAGTCGCCCGTGATTCTCTGATCGACGCTGTTTTCATTGCGAGTCAAAGTCAGAATCGAGATGCCGTTATCGGCTGCGGCTTGATGGGCAGTGTCGGTCCCCATGACCATTGCTGCCGTTGCCCAAGCGTCGGCCGTCATGCAATCTTTGGCGGCAATTGAGGCACTCGTAAGCGCATGTTCAACCGGACGGCAAGTGGTTGGGTCAATTGTATGTGAGTATCGCCGTCCTTCATGTTCGTGGAAGTTGCGATAGTCGCCCGATGTTGCGACCGCACCATTACCTAGAGATACCTTACTACCCGCAGCAACTGACCGCTGAGATGTTTTGAGCTTCGAGTTAGGCTCCTCAATCGCGACGAACCAGTTGCCGCCGCCAGAACGCTCTCCAGAAACAACCACCTCACCCCCAACCTCGACCAGATAACGGTTATAGTCCATTTCTCTAATTGCAGTCCCCACTTGATCTACTGCATACCCTTTGGCGATTGCAGACAGGTCAATCTGCAATTCAGGCACGTTCTTCTTTATCGATGGCGGCGAGAGTCGAACATCGAGCTTAGAGAACCCCGTCAGCTTTCTTAGCTGATCTACTTCATCATCGGTGAGCGGTTTGAACGGGCCTTTCTTGGGGCCGAATTTCCAAGCGTTGACCGCCGGACCGACGGTGATATCGAAAGCGCCTTTGGTAACTCGGCTGATTTCTTGGGAACGGCTAACAACTAGTGCCGTTTCAGGATCGACGACGAACCAGTCGGTTGACTTGCTTGCGTTGAAACGGCTGACATCCGAATCAGGAACGTAAGTTGACATCAATTGGTTGACGGAATCCAACGCGGCAGTGACCGCCTGTTTGATCTCGTTACATTTTTCCGCGGGTGGGTCAGCAACAACGATGACCTTGTAGGGGATCTTTCCCATCGTGATGCCGGTGATTTCAACTTGAAGTTCTGGCTTGGCAGAATCCGGAGCCAGCAGTGCAGCGTCGAGGATTTGACTGGAGATCAGGACCCCAGCCAACATCATGAGGAACAAAAAGAAGACTCGGAGTTGTATCCGAGTCTTGCGTATCTTCGATCTGTTCATAGTGATTAAGTAACCCGACGAAACACTGGTCTGTCGCAGTTCTCGTTCGATGTGCCGCCTTCGGGAAGTAGGCTACGGCTCAAGCGGGCGCCGCAGACGAGGCCTCGAATCAATGGCAATACCTATCCGCCAAAGTCATCGAACGAGATGTTCTCCGGCTCAACGCCGAAATCATCACACATTTTTTGGACACAATTGTTCATCATTGGCGGGCCGCAAAAGTAGAACTCAATGTCTTCCGGTGCCGGATGATCTTTCAGGTGGTTGTCGATCACGACTTGATGAATGAAACCAACGTAACCATCCCAGTTGTCTTCAGGCTGCGGGTCAGAGAGCGCAATGTTGAACTTAAAATTCGGGAACTCTTTCTCGATCGCACGGAAATGATCAACGTAGAACAGCTCTCGAAGACTTCGACCCCCGTACCAGTAAGTTACCTTGCGTCCGGTCTTCAAGTTCTTGAACAGTTCAAAAATGTGACTTCGCAGAGGCGCCATACCAGCTCCACCGCCGACATAGCACATTTCGGCTTCTGTCTCCTTGATGAAGAACTCGCCATAAGGTCCGGAGATAGTTACTTTGTCACCAGGCTTAAGATTAAAGATGAACGATGACATCTTTCCCGGAGGTGTGCCTTCGGGAGCACGCGGAGGAGGCGAAGCCACACGCACGTTAAGCATGATGATGCCCTTCTCGCCTGGATAGTTCGCCATCGAGTAGGCTCGGATGGTAGTGTCCTCGACCGTTGACTGATAGCGCCAAACGTTGAACTTGTCCCAGTCAGCGTGGTACTCGTCTTGAATGTCGAAATCTTTATAGTTGACCGTGTGAGGTGGCGCTTCGATCTGAATGTAGCCACCGGCCTTAAAATCAACGTCCTCTCCTTCTGGCAATTCAAGAACAAGTTCTTTGATGAAAGTGGCAACGTTGTCGTTGGAACGCACTGTGCATTCCCATTTTTTCGTTTCGAATGCCTCTTCTGGCACTTCGACTTCCATGTCCTGCTTGACGGCAACTTGGCAAGAAAGCCGGCAGCCTTCACGTGCCATTTTCTTGTTGATGTGGCCCTTCTCTGTCTCTAACAGGTCCCCGCCGCCTGCGCCGACTTTAACAAGGCACTGAGCACAGGTTCCACCGCCACCACACGCTGATGACACGAAGATTCCTGCTTCACCAAGCGCGTTCATCAGTTTGCCGCCAGCTGCAACCTCGATTTCCTTTTGGCCATTGACCATGATCTTAACCGCACCGGTTGAGACCAAGAATTGTCGAGCAACCAAAATCAGTCCCACCAAAGCCAAGACGACTGCGGTAAAGAGTGCAACACCGTAGAGGATATCGATCATGTGATTATCTGCTGTATGTCTGTCTTTGAATCAAAAATTTGGGAGTCAAAATTTCGACGCCCTGCCCTGCTCGATTGTTTCTGTGGAACTAAGCTTGAATTCCAAGGAACGCTTGGAAGCCAAGTGCCATCAGTCCAACGATGATAAAAGTAATACCTAGGCCACGAAGTGGTGGCGGAATGTCTGAGTAGCGAAGTTTTTCACGAATTCCTGCCAAGCCAGCAATCGCTGCCGCCCAACCGAATCCACTTCCTACGCCGAACACGACGCTCTCAACGAACGTGTAATCTCGTTGCTGCATGAACAGTGTTCCACCTAGGATCGCACAGTTTACAGTGATCAGCGGAAGGAAAATCCCCAACGCGTTGTACAGAGGCGGGAAAAACTTATCCAGCGTCATCTCAAGGATTTGAACCATCGCCGCAATAACGCCGATGAAACAAATGAGACTAAGGAACTCCAAATTGGCAGTGACCAATGGAGCACCTTCTTTAAGGATGTAGTTGTAAATCAGGTTGTTGATTGGAACCGTAATCGCCTGAACGACGATAACTGCGACACCTAGTCCTAGGGCAGTTTTGACGTTCTTGGAAACGGCCAAAAACGTACACATTCCAAGGAAATAGGCGAGTGCGAGGTTGTCGACGAAAGCTGATTTTAAAAATAGATTGCCGAGTGCTTGAATGTCCATGATTAACGCCGAGTTAAAATTTTGTATTTCGTGAATTCATGTAGCTACCGTCGCCAGACGGTGGTTCCACGCTCTGGCGAGCGTAGCTACGACTGCCAGTATTAAGCACTTTCGATTTGGTCAGGTTTCCACGTTCGGAGTGCCCAGATAAAGAAACCGATGATGAAGAACGCTGATGGTGATAGTAGCATCAATCCATTGGGCTCATACCAACCGCCGTCGGCTTTGAGTGGCAGAATGATCTGACCGAACAGTTTTCCACTGCCAAACAACTCTCGAAAGAAGCCGACGACTAGCAAGATCAGGCCGTAGCCTAGGCCGTTTCCAATTCCGTCCATGAAACTGTCTTTGACGTTGTTCTTCATCGCGAAACCCTCTGCACGTCCCATGACGATACAGTTGGTGATGATCAGTCCAACAAAGACAGACAATTCTTGCGAAAGTTTGAACGCAAATGCTTTCAAAACTTGATCCACGAGAATCACCAATGAGGCGATGATCGTCATCTGAACAATAATCCGGATGCTCGACGGGATGCGGTCGCGGATCGCTGCGATTGCCGCACTGGAACAACCTGTCACGATGGTCACTGCAATCGCCATCACGAATGATGTCGAAAGCTGAGTCGTCACTGCGAGGGCGCTACAAATGCCCAGCACCTGAAGCGCGATCGGGTTGTTGTCGAAGACAGGATCCATGATCAGATCCTTGTTGCTTTTACCCATTGTTTGTGTCTCCCGACTTTATCGTGGTTTGAGCAGTTTCCGCTTTGCCTTTTTTCTGGTCAATATAGGGTCCGAAACCTTCCGGCCCCAACCAATACTTCATCATGTTGGACACGCCAGTGGAGGTAATCGTGGCTCCCGAAAGAGCATCGACGCTATAAGCATCCTTTGGGGCTGCTTTGATCACACGCACAGCGACCGATCCGTCATCGCCGTAGATCTGCTTCCCTGGCCACTGAGCTTTAAATCTGGCACTCTTGATCTCCCCACCAAGTCCCGGAGTCTCACCGTGCTCGTAGAAGGTCAGGCCCGCAATCTTCTGTAGGTCGGGCTCAACAGCTAGGTAGCCTTTCATCATTGACCACAGTCCGTAACCGCGAACTGGGAAGACGTATTTCTCAATTGCGCTTCCGTCCTCAGACTTCAGTACGTAGACGTGAGAGAATTTTTCACGGTATTTAATTAGCGTCGCGTCATCTGTTGGATCGCTGATTGATGGCTTTTTCGACTTAGATGCCCAAATCTGATCGTACTTGGCGATGGTGTCTTCTTCGTCGGCGTATTTTTTACCGGCGGCATCCATGGCTTCCATCGCATCTTTAGCCGCCGGGAGTCCGGTGTTCATGTCGATCAGTTCGACGGTGAAGCGTTTACCAAAGACATCGTTGACGTCTCCCGAAGCGACGTCTTCGAATCCGGCAACACTCAGAATATTGGCTCGTTTGTCCAGCAACACGTTTGCGTCTTGCCATGAACGAAGTCCAACTGCCGCTGATGAAACCACCAGAGAACAAACCACGCACAGCACCACCGCGAGGATGACGACGTTGACGGGCGAATCTTTATCGTAACTTTTATCCGACTGCATAACGCGCGGTCCTCCGTTTGATGTTTGCTTGAACAACAAAGTAGTCGATCAGTGGAGCGAACACGTTGGCGAAGAGAATCGCCAGCATGATGCCTTCCGGGAAAGCGGGATTAACCACGCGTACCAGCACGGTCAGGAATCCAATCAAGCCGCCGTAGATCCATTTTCCGGTCGGTGTCATGGACGCCGAAACTGGGTCGGTGGCCATAAAGACAGTTCCAAATGCGAACCCGCCAACGACCAAATGCCATTGAGGTCCCATCTGAGCAATTGGAGAGTCGAAGACAGCCCAAAGGAAACCAGAAAATGCCACCATTCCAATTACAACGCCGGACATGATCCGCCATGAACCAACACGCGCGGCAATCAAAACTACAGCACCAATCAAGCAGCACAGTACGCTGGTTTCGCCCATGGAGCCGTGAATGTTTCCGATGAAGTAATCCCACCAACCCCAGCCACCGACGCTGGTCATTGTTTTAGAGATTGAAGCGGTTGTTCCTTCGGTCGCACTGGCCATCGCACCGAGAACAGTTGCACCGGTGTAGCCATCAACGGCTGTCCAAACTGCGTCGCCGCTGATCTTGGTTGGGTAAGCAAAGTACAAGAAAGCTCGTGCTGTTAGAGCCGGGTTAAGAAAGTTCTTTCCCGTTCCGCCAAAAATTTCTTTTCCGACGATCACACCGAATGCGATCCCAATTGCCACCTGCCACAGCGGGATAGTAGCCGGCAACGTCAACGGGAACAACATTCCGGTAACTAGGAATCCTTCGTTGATTTCGTGTTTGCGAAGTATCGAGAAAACAACCTCGCAGTGCCCGCCGACAAACATGCAGACCGCGTAAACCGGCAAAAAGTACAATGCTCCGTGTAGCAAACACGGAAGGATACTGCCGAGGCTCAGGAAGCTGCCGCGATCGTAAGTCACATCGACGCCTACCGCATCAAGCACCAAGTAACGCCACTCGCCGCTCCACAGTCCTTCAGCAATCGTGAAGCCTGACGGGACTTCTGCAAGTCCGGCGGCGAAGATCTTCTGCGCCTGAAAGCCAGTGTTGTACATGGCCATCAAAATGCACGGAATCAAGGCCACGATGCCCATGGACATCATGCGTTTGAGAT
>CAZDBE010000303.1:0-6879 GCA_964503675.1 uncultured Pirellulaceae bacterium
AGCACCGTCTCAGAAGTGACCTCAATTGACTCGCTTTTCACTTTTTTAAAATCGCTTCCATCCGGGTTGGCATCTGAATGAATCGAAGCTGTGTAGGTAACTCCAGCTTCCAGAAAACTCAACGGGACCTTTAGCTCGCGACGCTCTCCCGCATTCATGCTACCAACGAACCATTGCTGCCCGTTGCGGCGGGCGGTTGTGATGAACTTGCCAATTTCACCTTGGACAATCTTGGTTTCGTCCCACGTCGTGTGTAGCTTCTTGAAAACCTCCATCTCGGGAGTGTCCTTGTATTTCGACGGTTTATCATACCAGAACAGAAGCTGAATCGGGCTGTAATAGACGATCGATGCGGCCAGTTGGTGGGCGCGGGTCGAGTGAATTCGGCCGCTGTAGTAGCAAACCGTATAATCTGCAGCACCACAAAGATAACGCGTGAACGGCAGGATAACATTCTCCTCCGGAGTCGGCATAGTCTCGTTACCCTTGATACCCTCTTGAGTCAGAAGGTTCGGGAAGGTGCGGCTCCAGCCTGTCGGTCGGTAGTCATCATGAATATCAACGATCATTTTGTAGTCCGCACACTTTCTGACCGAATCGTGAACCCACTTAGTCCACTTTTGCGAACCCACGTTGACGAACCCAAACTTGATTCCGGCAACGCCCCATTTTTGAAACAGCGGGAGAAGATCGTCAAGTTGTTTTTCCAAAGCTCGGCGATTGACGTACAAAATTACGCCAATATCGTGCGTCTTTCCGTAGTCAATAACCGCCTGCATATCAAGTTCGCCGCTGAAGCGTCTGGGATCTATGGTGACCGTGGTAGCGTCAGATTCATCCTTCATCTCAGGTCCGTACCACCCGGCATCAATTAGGATGTAGCGCGCTCCAATCTTAGTGGCCCAATCGACAGTTTCTTTTGCCGTTTTCGTATTTAGTTCGCTGCGAATAACCTTGCCCGGTTTGATCCACGATGGATCTTCGATGGCACATGGGTCGTTGAGGTTGGGTAGAAGATCGTTGTTTTCAATCAACTTACCCGGCGTATCGCCGATCATAATGTAGCGCCACGGAGAATCGTAGGGAGCCGTCGCATCGACGTGGCTTCCAAGTTCGATACCAAAGGTGTTGGGCTGCTTAAGGCCTTTGAAACGCAATCGTGCGTAGTCAACAAGGCGAGCTTCACCAAGAGCGACATAGGGACCGTCGGCGACTTCAACAAGCAGCGGACGTTCGCTGTCGGCGCCGACTTGGGAAATGGGGATTCGACGATAAACAGCCTGAGGGTCTTTTGTGTCCCAGCTGAAATGATCACCGGTGAACTGAAACTCGCTCAACTCCTCAGTAATCGTGAATGGTTTACTGTCTTCGACTTTAGGAAATGAGTAACAAAAGGCGACCCCTTCGTCATACGCTCGAAACTTGACCTGCAATTGAGTATCTGGCGAACCGTCTTTGCCAAGACCGACCACCAATTCGTTGTAGTGATCGCGTACAGTGCTGCGCTCACCTGTGACGGGTTGCCAAGTTTCATCGTGACTGCGCGTTGAAGTCCCAACAACGGACATGTTTTTTTCAAATCCAGAGCCCGTGCCCAGCTTCAATCCCAGTTTGGATTCCAACAACAACGGCTTTCCATCGTAATGAACCGCATAGTTCGGCTTGCCTTCTTGGCTTAATCCAACCGTAACTTTAATCCTCTCATTTGGGGACGAAACAACGGTAGGAGCATCCTGTCCAAACAGGCAATCTGGCGAACACAAAGCACAAAGAATCAGCAACAGGTTGTTCGAAAATCTCATAGAAGCTCAGAGTTACAGATTGTGAAAACAAAAGGTCTTAAGTGTCAGACCGCGCGGGAACCGACCGAGTTCGCATACTATTCCAGTTAGAAAATGAGGTCAAGCGACTCGGTTAGAAATGAGCAGCCGCATTTAGATTACTCGATTTGAACGCAACTAGAACGCAAACCGGATAATCGGTGGCCTTAATGAGAATCCTATCGAATCTTTCCCAACTGCTGGTAAGTAACCGATTATGAGCTCCGTCTGATTATTCACCTGCACGAGCAGCAACTTCGAGCCAAACAAACTTACATCAAGAGACAGAAATGAATTTTAAGCTAAACACCAAGTCACCGATGACACTTATGCGTCTCTCGACAATTGCATTGTCAGGTGTCTTCTTCATTGCCGCCTGCTCGGGACAACCGGGGCAAACTCAAGCCCAAATAGAGGCTCAAGCCAACACGAGTCCAGTACACTCAGCCGGCTGGGTGCAGTCATTCGGCGAAGCGGTTACTCAATCCGTGGATAGTGGTAAGCCAATCATGTTAGTGTTCTCGGGAAGTGATTGGTGCAGCTACTGCCAACTACTTGAACACGAAGTGTTGCGGACTCCCGAGTTCGAATCATGGTCAAGCGATAACGTCATCAAGGTATTGGTCGACTTTCCGCAGTATCAAAGTCAGTCGGCCGAGATTGCAATACAAAACCAAAAGCTCAAGCAACATTTTGCGGGGGAACTTAAGGGATACCCAACGGTGTTGATGATTGAGCCTACTGGCTCCGTCATTGGGAGAACCGGCTATATCGCGGGCGGACCGATACCTTGGATTTCGAAAGCAGATTCGATCTGTCGACAACCGGCACACCACGTGGCAAGAACAGACAAGCAAAACCATTGAACTGACCAATGGTAAACGTGTCCCCGACAGCATCCAAGCAACTATCGACCTGCCGGTCACCGAACAGTCCTAGGGACTGTTTGCCCGAAGCGTTTAACAACTGAGCGCGTATCTTAACGACATTGTTGGTACCACCGGCCTAACGTTGATAGATTGGTAGATAGCCGTGGTCCATCTGTAGAATGATCAGGTTGATGGCGGTACCGTAGACGTTATTCACGTTCTCTTCGTTCCAACGGCCGTCGGCGCGTTGCTCCTTTTTGATTCGGTCGCAAATCTTGTCACGATAAGGATTCCACTGCTCAGGGCCCTGCCGATAAACCACCTGAGTGTAGTACAAATAAGCATAGTGCCAGTGGCCAAACAGCTCCTTGTTAGACAGCCGGTGCAGATTTCGTCGTGAGTAATTCCACATTTTGGGGACGTGCTTACTCTCGTAGTCGCCAGCGTTGTACAGCGCTGCAAGCGCGGCGGCAGTGATCGCAGGACGAGATGCTCCTTTAGCCGAGCTGCTGTTGTAGGAGATGCCGCCGTCTTTGTTCTGGCATCCGTAGATATATTTCTTCGCTTTCTCGATCGCTTCCTTGGGCACCACTAACCCTGCGTTGCGACAACCACGCAGTCCTTGAACCTGCGTGATGGTTGTGGAACCTTCGTCGAAGTCGTCTTCTTTGGCGCTGACGTACCCCCAGCCACCTTTCTTCGTCTGAGCACTTACGCTAAAGCTAACGGCGTTTTGCAATACTTCAATCAGCTCTTGGCGACGATCGGTATCTTCTTCTTCACCTAGTACTTGCGACAAAAACAACATGGCAAAACCATGACCGTAAGTGTAGCGGTTGTCACGTTTTGGATCTCCGATCAGGCCATTGCGGCGTGCCTTGGACATCAGAAAATCAACACAGTTGCGAATCTCTTTGGCGTAGGGCCCTTGGGTCGTCGTCGATCCCGAACAGATTAGCGCCGTCCCTGCCAACGAAGAAACGGCCGTCGAGTACATTGGATGCGTCCAGCCTCCTGAACGTCCTTGCTGGCTGGCCAACCACAGCAACCCCTTATCAATGGTCTCTTTCCAACGATCATGCTCGGCATCGGGAGTGGCGCCAAATGCTTGATCAGAACCGACGTTAAACGCCGTTCCGTTCAGTGCCGTCAGGGTTGCAAGCGTCTGCAAAAACTTCCGTCGCCGAATAGGATTGGATAAGGACATAGGGTAGAGCAAATTTCAGTTGAACAATCTTGCTTCTAATTCTAGCGTTTTTCCAACGTGACGACTGCCTCATTCGGGGCCACCATTCCATCAAAAGGGACACTATTTCCCAGAGTAGAAAGCAAAACCTCGCCCTCTGTGCTCGTCTTCACAGGATCGGCTTCGACTTTCGGTTCTCCCAACCGCACGATGACGTACAGTGTTTCATCTTCACTCCGGTACTCTAATCGAAACAAACCCGTTTCCGGATCCGCATCGACAATCACTCGGGCGCTGGTCAGCAAACCACTTTTTCGAAAACGCTTGCGGAGAGCGATCAATGATTGATACCATTGCCACATTTGTCGGTCACCGTCCTCGCGCGCGCCGATCTTGGACCGAGTAAACGCCTCGGGATCCAGCGGGGAGACGCCAGACATTTTGAGCATCTCGGGAAACTCGGACGCCCTGCCCTTCTCTACCGATTCGCAAACACGCGGATCGCCAAATTCGACGAAGAACAAAAACGGATTCTCACAAGCAAACTCTTCGCCCATGAACAGCATTGGGATCGCCGGATACAGCAAATAAAGTACAGCCGCAGCAGCCTGAAACTCGGTTGAAGCCAACTGTTTCAATCGGCGCCCTTGGGGATGGTTGCCGACAGTATCGTGATTCTGTAACCCAACCACGAATGAATGAAGGTCGGCACGTTCGCCGGCGTCATGCCTTTGATATGGGTAGTTCTCGTATAGAAACCCTTGATGCAAAGCGCGAGCCGAATCGATGGCTCCGTTGTGCTCGCGATGACAAAGGTCCAAGCCCGGTTGAGCGATTCCCAATAGCGAGTGCATCAAACAGTCGCTCCAAACGGCATCAAAACCTGTTCCGTAAGGCGATGTTGATTTCACCAGCGACGCGTTGTGAACATTAGTCTCACCGATCAAATGCAAGTGGCGACCTGTTGATTCACGCAAACGATCGAATCGATGCCCAACGTCGATTGAAAGTGGCGTTGGGCTGTCGTCGAACATAAAGTGGACCGCATCAAGCCGTAACCCATCGAAGTGATAGTCTTCAATCCACATCGCTGCGTTCTGCAACATCATGTTTCGCACGTGCTGGTTATCGACATCATCAAAATTCCACGCCGATCCCCATGGCGTGTGATGTTTGTTCGTAAAGTAAGGGCCGAACTCAGACAGGTAATTGCCTTCTGGGCCTAGATGGTTGTAGACCACGTCCAGAATCACGGCCAAACCATGCTGATGACAGGCATCGACGAACTGCTTGAGCTCATCGGGCGTACCGTACGTATTTTCGGCCGCGAACAATCCAACGCCATCGTAGCCCCAGTTCCAGCGACCAGGTGTTTGGGCGATTGGCAAGATTTCAACTGTGGTAACGCCCAACGCCACAAGTTCGGGCAACCGTCGGGTGGCACCAAGCCAATTCCCCGCTTCGGTGAATGTGCCGATATGCAACTCGTAGATCACGAGATCGTCTTTGGCGACGCCCTTCCAGTCTTTGTCCTTCCATGAGTATTGGTCTTGGTCCACTACACTACACCAGCCGTGCACATCATCGACATAGCACCTTGCGGCGACATCGGGCCGGTTGGCTTTTCCGTCAATGCAGAAACAGTATTGGTCGCCGTCGTTAATCGCACCGCCATCACCAACGGTAACCGTAAAAAAACCGTTCGCCGATTTCTCCATCGGATACCGGACAACGTCATTGGCTCGTTTGAGCAATAACGTCAACTCTCGAGGCTTGGGGGCCCAAACATTGAACTGCCAGACACCGGGCGCGATTTTTCTGGGCCCGAAGAAGCCCTCTTCGTTGTTTGGATGGTGTAAAACAGGTTGAGACGATTTCATGTTGTCAGTAGTTTGCTACAGTTAGGTATTAGGTTGCGGAAGTTTCAAAAACGCATCAATACAAGGTTGCCAAAATGATTCATAGACTTGTAGTATCGAGCCAGTTTGCCCGGAAAATGTAGCCAGACAGGAATAAATTGACGGTTGTGGTGGCAGATGCGACAACGAAGCCGGTTTTTTTAGTTGGAACGCGGCCTGCTATGTGTTCTGATAAATCCAACCCGACCTTTTGATCAATTACCAACCCAAACCCGGTCAGAAAATACATGAATCAAGACAGCGAATCCAACACCGCAAGCGAATCCGACAATCAAGAGCAGCAGTCAATTCCAATGGCAATGCGTTTTCGCAAAGCATTTTTGATGGCCGCCGTAATGCTGGCCATTGGATGGGCAATCGGCGCTGTCTAAGGCGCCTACTCATCAGAGCTAGCCTTTGAACTGCGAAGCTACTACAGAAATATTCTGGCCGCCAAATCCAAAACTGTTCGTCAACGCGATGTTACACTCGGCCTCACGCGCCGCGTTGGGGATATAATCCAGATCACAAAGCGGGTCGGGATTCTCATAATTGATGGTTGGCGGCAAAACATTGTCTCGCATCGCCATCAAACAGACGATCAATTCGGTCGCTCCAGCAGCAGCGATCAGGTGCCCCATCATGCTCTTGGTACTAGACACAGGAACCTTGTGCTCGCCAAAGACTTCTCGGCACGCTTTACTTTCAACTTTGTCGTTGACGGTCGTGCTGGTTCCATGAGCGTTCACGTAATCGATCTGCCCCGGCTTCAATCCTGCATCGGCTAGTGCCATATTCATGCAACCGATCGCACCACGACCTTCGGGATGAATATCGGTGACTCGGTACGCATCGGCGGTTGATCCATAACCGATCACCTCGCCAATGATCTCCGCGCCACGTGCTTTGGCGCGTTCCAGTTCTTCCAGCACTACCATCGCGGAGCCTTCTCCTAGAACAAACCCGTCTCGTAAACGATCGAACGGTCGTGAAGCTCCTTCGGGATCGTCGTTGTTTGTCGATAGGGCTGTCAGTAGGTTAAACCCCGTCACGCCGAACGGATGGATAATGGTGTGAGTACCAACGGAAAGCATAAAGTCGGCTTA
>CAZDBE010000304.1:0-6404 GCA_964503675.1 uncultured Pirellulaceae bacterium
CGACCATCTTCGACACCAATGGTGAAGCTATGAACTCCGACGTTGGCCAAGCCGGGAACAGGGATCGGACGAGTGCCGATCGGACTGAGAAAGCCAGTGTTTACCTGCCCAGAATGGTCAATAACGCTGAAAGTGTTTATGTCTTCGAATCGATAGTCCAGCACGATCGCCGGATTGTCTTCGTATTGTTTAGTCAACCCTTCTTGAATCTGTGCTGCAGTACGAGTTTCGTTCCAAATTCGATAGTTGTCGATCGTAGCAAAGGTCGAAAATCCGCTGACACCTTGGCCAACGCTAGCGCCGAAGCCGGTGTACAGCAAAGAAGCCGGGGCAATTTCAGCAGCAACCGCTTCTCCATCAACATAAATCGTGGCTTCACGAGTCACATCATCAAAAGTGAATGCAAAGTGATACCAGCGATCAGTCTCAGCAACGAACGGTGTCACCAACTGGAAATCTTCTCCGTCGGCATAATCAAGCTCCAATACCAACTCGCGATTTCCGTGGATGCGCAGCGAGTAGGTAAACGGGCCGAAGCCAAAATTTGCTGCTTGATCCTGTTCAATCAAAGTCATCCTGCCATTGGAGGCAGTGAGCTCATGAAAGTTGTACCAACCTTCGACCGTGATGCTTTCTGGCTGCAATGAAGGGTCAGCCGGAATTTCAATGTTGCCAGTCGTCCGCGATCCGAAAGGAGCAAGCTTCACTGCCGCATCGGTGCGACCATCCCATTGCAAAAGACCTGTCACAGGATCAATCGTTGCACCTTCGGGCCCGTGGATGATTCGGTAACGCAAGGAGTCATTGTCGTCGTCGATTGAGTTGACTTGATATTCGAAAGACTCATTGGCTCCGATCGTGGCGACAGGCTCAGTCGCGATCAACGGAGCCGAATTCTCGTTCGATGGCTGAACGTCGATCACAAATTGCTGAGTCGCAACGCCGCCGCGATTGTCGTCTGCTTCGAGAACAATGGTGTGCTGTCCGACTTGATCTGGAGAAGCCGCCCAGACAACTTCGCCTGTGGCAGAATCAATGAACAATCCGCCGGGTCCATCTACGACGCTAAAGTCCAGGTTGTCGCCATCTGGATCGATCGCGTCTGCGTCATAGCGGTATACTTCGTTGGGATCAAAGCGATTAAAGATCACACTGGCCGTGTTGTCGCCGGCATTGGTCACGATCAAGTCGATGCGCCCGTCTTCGTCGGCATCAGCTGCTGTGACTCGCGTTGGCGTTTCGCCAACAGTGATTTGCTGAGCCCGTGCGAATTGGTTGTTGCCCAAGCCGTAATGCACGCTCAGAACATTGCTTTCGGGAAGCGTGATTGCAAGATCTGCATTGCCGTCGTCGTTGAGATCGACCACGACTACGTCGCTGGGCGCACTTTCAACACCGACAAAGACTGGAGCCACAAAACCACCCGTTCCATCGCCACCTAGGATCATTACTCGGTTGGTTTCTGGCAACGCAACAACTGCGTCGGCGTCGCCATCGCTATTTACATCCGCCAAGACAAACTTAGCGGGCACATCTCCCAGTGCAACTGCAACGGGGGCGTCAAGCGTCGTGGTTCCATTTCCGGTGAAAACCCAAAGTGCATTGTTGGCTTCGTCCAGAACGACAATATCCTGATTGCCGTCGCCATCCAGATCAGAGATTTCGACGTCAATTGGCGCACCATCAACATCGAAATCAACTACCGTGTAGCCGGATTCCAGATCGCCAGTCAAAACCGAAATCGAACGACCGGCTCGATTTGCAGTGATCAGCTCCAACGTTCCGTCGCCGTCCAAATCAGCTGTCGCAACAGCTCGCGGTGCTCGTCCGACAAGAACATCATCTATCCGTGTCAGTCCGCCGAGGTTGTCACCAACAAAAATCTTCAGCCGGTCATTGTCTTCGTTGATCGCCAGAACTTCTTCGTTGCCGTCTCCATTGAGATCGAAGGTCAACACATCAACCAAGCCATCGCGGGCACCGAAAAGAAAATTGACTTGTGAGCTGAGGTTGGCGTTGCCAGTACTCGGTCTAATCACGAGATCTAGATGCCCATCATTGTCAATATCCGCGGTGTACGGGACTCCAATGAAGTTGGCGATGCGGTATCGCTCTGCGGCAGCAAACGTTCCATCGCCAAGGCCTCGTTGCAGGCGAAGCACGTTGGACGTGAGGCCATGGATCAAATCCAGATTCCCGTCTTCATCAAAATCAACCAGTTCTGTATTTTTGATGCGGAAATTCGATGTAGGAACCTCTGTATAAATAAAGTTCGGCTCCGCAAAAGTTCCGTCGCCATTACCCAAGTGGATGACATTTCCGATGTTGCCGAATGTGACAAAGTCTAAATGACCATCGTTGTTCACATCTCCAGCGTGAGAATTCCCTGAATTATTATCCAAATCAAGGATGTCAAACTGCTCGTTGACCAGCTCGAAAGTTCCGTCGCCAAGTCCCTTATAAGTTTGCAAGCGTGGATCTGGACCTTCGATCGTCACGAAATCGATAATGCCATCTTCATCGAAATCTCCCGCATCTAGCTGGAACCCATAATTTTGAGTCAAATCCAAATCGAATGACTTGGTGAACGTACCAGGATCTGTTGGATCATTCAGTAGGACCTCGACTCGGCCAAAGAGCGTGGACTTGGTGACGAAGTCTTGGAATCCATCGTTATTGAAGTCGGCGATGCTGGCCGCTCCGTAACCGCCGCCGGCGTCGCGCTCCAGATAGGACTGCTCAAACGTGCCGTCGCCATTGCCCAAAAGAACCTGATGAAACCCATTGGCGTTCCCAGACCCACGCCCGCCCGCCGCCAACAGCAAATCAATGATTCCATCGTTGTTGAAGTCTGCTAGTTCCGCGTGATCCCCGACTCTTCCCGGAGTCGCCTGGAAGGGGGCTGCAAACGTGCCGTCTCCCCGTCCAAGTTCAAGCATTCCTCCGCCAAGAGTGAGCAGGTCGGTAATCCCGTCGTTATTGAAATCGCCCGGCACAACTTCAATGTCGCCTGGAACCTCTTCGACGGCTCCACCTGTTCGAACCGCTGCAAATTCTCCAGGGCGAGTCCCCAGTAGAACGCTAACGCTGTTGAAGTCAGCACCGCCGAACGAACCGACGCCGCCAGTGTAGGCCACTAAATCAGTGACGCCATCGCGGTTGTAATCGCCAGCAAGCACGCCAGAGGTGTACGCGTAGTTGGACTGATTGTCCTGATTCGGCTGCCCGTCAGGATCAATGATCGTTGAATAAGCAACGTTGGAGAAGAATCCGGTTCCGTCATTCAGTAAGACGCGCACACCATTGTCCTGTGCCGGGAAGGAGTTGGTTTGCCCCAGCACCAGGTCAAGATCTCCATCGCCATCAATATCCAGCGGGCGATCGTTTCCAGCTGTGTTTCCCGTTCCGATATGAGGTTCATTTGGGCTGGCTGCCACCCCCGCTTCTTCAAAACCATCAGCCGTTCCTTTGACCAAGGAATAGTTTGTTGAACTAAAGGTGGAATAGAAGATGTCGACGAATCCATCGCCGGTGAAGTCTGCAACTTGGATTGCTTGATAGTAAACAAAGCCGCCGTTATCAAATTGGCCGAACACGTCAGTTTCGGTGAAAGTCAAATCGCCGTTGTTGGTCAGGACTTGAATTCCTTGGTCGGCTCGACGCCCCTGAACAATGTCCATGTCGCCATCACCGTCGAGATCGGCGACCTGAAACGCTCTCGTGCGATCGTTGCGAGTGAAGATAAATGAATCTTCCGGACTGAGGCTGACGAATTCTTCAAACGTTCCATCGCCAACACCGCGCATCCAACCGATGTCGTCAACGAACTGCCGACGGCCAACGACATCAACGTTGCCGTCCTGGTCGAGATCAACGACCCGGAAGTCGCCCATTCCGGGGCCTTCAGTCGAGATAATAGATGGCTGAAAGGTTCCGTCACCGTTGCCAAGCATTGTGAAAAACAGAAAAGAGTTGCTGCTGGAAAACTGTTGGTAAAGGCTCCACAGTAAATCCGCTTCGCCATCGCCGTTGATGTCGGCAACTGTAAAATTCTCAAAGTTGACTTTGACCGTGTACTGATCAAATTGTTCAACGATAATCGGATCGCCAAATCCTCCATTGCCATCGCCAAGGTTGATAACAACGTCATAGAAATGGCCGTCCCGCAAGACGTTGGATCGGTGATAGGTCAACGTCACCAAGTCCATGATTCCGTCGCCGTTGAAGTCAGCTTGATCGATTCCAAGAATGTCGTTGGCGTCCGTGTTGTTCAGAAACCGTGGCAATCCGACATCGACGGTGTAAGCGGATTGAATCGCGTTGCCTGTGCGCTCGGGCTCACCCGTTGAATAAGCCGTCTCGTCATCGAAACGATCGTTGCCAGTTCCTTCGTATACTCCAACGGTTTGGTCGTCGGAGTTGATCGTGACGATGCGCGGTCCTTGGAATCCGCTGATCACTCCAACGCCATTTGGATTGTCGCCAGTTGAAATGGTTGTGATTTCAAAACCACTCGAAGCGGTGGCCTCCGTCACCGGGGCAGTGGTGAAAACGGGAGGGCGGTTCTGTAGCGTCTCGACGACTTCAACGGTGAAAGTTTGCTCAACAAACAGCCCAAAAACATCTGTCGCACGGATCGTGATCAGGTTGTTTCCGAGGTCGTTAGTCGTTGTTAGCCATGTCAGTACACCTGTGTTTTCGTCAATCTTTACCGCTTCGTTTCCGCGTGTAATGTTGTACCGAAGAATCTGGCCATCGTCCGGATCTGTCGCCATCGCGGTGTAGCTGAGGGTGTCTCCGGCTTCGATGATCGTCGGTGGTGTTGACGTAAAGCCCGTCGGAGCAGAATTAACTTCAGCAAATACTGAGAGTTGAAATTGGAATTGTTCGTCCGCCGGATTGAACAGAGTCAAATCTCGCGTAAGGGTGGACTCGCCAGAAGACAGCGCGCCTCCGCTCGCGCTAACCAGAATGAAGAAACGCCCATCAGGTAGTCGACCGTCAGGCTGAATCAGACTTACCTGTTCATTGGTTGGATTGTCAAATGCGACCAAGACTTGGCCCGAAACGGCGGCTTGGCCGACGTTGGTCAGCGTTAAACGTGAAAACAAAGCAGTGGAAGACTCGTTAAACGACGTTTCCCCAAAACTTACATCGACGCTCCCAGTAATATCCGTCAGTCCCTGAAAGTTGATCGGGTCTGTGGCCTGTGAGGCTGGAACGCCAAGGGTGACTCCCGCTGGCGTCGACATAACAGTGTCGCTGGTTTCGATGTGTGTGATACGAGCGCTAGTTTGCGTATCACTGTCGTTGTTGACCAATCGCAAGACAAGATTCGCATTGGTTCCAACAGGAATCTGCGACAGGTCAAGACGTACCTGCGTTCCGGCAATCTGCGTGTTGGCTCCCAAGGCTGCTGGAAGATTCTCGGTCAGGTTATAGAACGAGTCTCTGTCGGGAGCGATGGTGTGGACTAATGAATTGCCATCATCGTCCAACAAGGCAACTTCGAAAGCGTCATTGACAAAATCTGGATCCGTTGTGTCGAACTGGGTGCCAAGATTGAACGTCAGTAAATTGGTGCTTTCTTCGATCAGTATCGACTGTTGCTGAACGGTGAGGAAATTGCTGTCCTCCCGCAAAATAATTTCACCAACTGTGTCCGCGCTGACCACAATATCAACAACTTGCGAATCTGAGAGTATCCCATCACTGACTGAAACAGTTACGCTATAGTCGCCCGGTGGCGTGTCGGTCGCATTGGGTGTGAAGGTGAACTGTCCGGTTACTGGATCAATTGATGCTCCAGGCAACACGTTGCCAGTCAAACTGAACGTCAATGTGTCCGCTGGTAGATCGCTATCTGTCGCCGTTGCCACAAACTGCAACTGCTGGCCGACCTCTATCGTCTGATCTGAAATGGCACCTAGAACGGGTGCTTGGTTTACTTGAACGGAGCTGACCACAATGTCAACGACTTGTGAATCTGAAAGTATCCCGTCACTGACTGATACAGTAATGCTGTAGTCGCCGGCAGGAGTGTCGGTTGCATTGGGCATGAAGCTAAACTGGCCGGTGGCTGGATCAATCGATGCTCCCGTCGGCACGTCGCCAGACAAGCTGAACGTCAATGTGTCCGCTGGCAGATCGCTATCTGTCGCCGTAGCCACAAACTGCAACTGCTGGCCAATCTCTACCGTCTGGCTCGGAATGTCACTCAAGACGGGTGCTTGGTTTACTTGAACAGCGCCGACCACAACATCAACGACTTGTGAATCTGAAAGTATCCCGTCACTGACCGCCACGGTAACGCTGTAGTCGCCCGCGGGAGTGTCGGTCGCATTGGGTGTGAAGCTAAACTGGCCGGTGGCTGGATCAATCGATGCTCCCGTCGGCACGTCGCC
>CAZDBE010000304.1:6504-6845 GCA_964503675.1 uncultured Pirellulaceae bacterium
AGACAAACTGAACATCAACGTGTTCTCCGGCAGGTCTCTGTCGAACGCAGTGACCACAAACTGTAACTGCTGGCCGACAGTTACTGTTTGACTTGGAATATCACGTAAGACGGGTGCTTGGTTTCGTTCGTTGATCAGCAAGCGGAACGTGCCGGTGTCGCTCAATCCAGTATCATCGGTGACCCGCACATCAATGCCGAAGGTAAGTCCACTGGCCGATTCGGCGGGCGTCCACTGGAAAAGTCCGCTGTTAGGATCGATGGTTGCGCCCACTGGCGCTCGTAACAATTCGAAAGTGAGATTGTCGCGCGCTGTATCGGCATCGATCGCCGTCACCACGA
>CAZDBE010000305.1:0-5273 GCA_964503675.1 uncultured Pirellulaceae bacterium
CCCACTGCTTGATCGGGAGTTTCTTGGCCGCACTCTGGAGCCGCCGTGGGCTAACTATTGAGGGCGAGCAACCAAATATAGATCGGTGAACGATTTTCTCAACAGCGACCGAAAACGAAGCGAGCATGGCTTGTCTTTCATCGCTAACCCTTGAAATATCAGGTGGCCGGCCCAGTAGCGACTACTGGGCAAACCTTTTTTGTATCAGGTCGTTTGAGTACAAGCCCTCTGTGAAAGTGTTGTTCTTCATTAGTCCTTCATGAGATGGCCCGCCGCGGCACTACACTTCTCGGTAAATCGCCAAAACTATTGAATCGAAAAAATTGACTGCTAATTTTGTTGCATGTCGATCAATTTCGTTATAAAACCGAATCATCAATTTCGGTTGGAAACACTTGCCCAGTCGAAAGACAGGGCAGTAAATCGGCAACGATGAGGATTGCTGCCTTCCGAACTGGAGACCCTTTTTCGCGAACTGCAAACAATATGTTTTAAAACTATCGTTGAGCGCTAAGTAGAGAGACACGTAGGGTGGACTGGCCACCTGAACGCGACTGTCAAAGATTGCAACGGGTGTTTTGGAGTTTGGCAATAACTATTGTCAAATCTGAGGCACGACAATTGATGACAGACATGAGATCGCGACAAAATCTTTAAACCTATTTTATTTGGGAGACGTGATGTTAAGAAATCAAATTTTTCGTATTGGTTCTGCGCATATAGCCGGAACGTTGGCCGTGTTGGTGGTCTTATTTTTTGTTGGCTCGGATTGCTTTGCGCAGGGTGCGGCGGTGAATACCAACATCACGCTTGATCGCGGTACGCCGGAAACCACTGACGACTGGCTAATTTTTCCTTTTGTCGCTGGCGATAACGCGGCTGGCTTGGGTTTCGCTGCGGACATCAACGCGTCAGCTATGTACTTGCGTACAGATTCACCTTCAGGGGCGCTGTCGCTGACCGCCAACGGTGTCGGAGTTGGATTATCTGGATTTACCACAGATGCCGACACCGTTGCCCAAGCCGCCCTTCATGTAATGGGTGGTGGAGGTGCTTCCGCATTTCAGACCACCTCTGCTTTTCCAACAGCACGCGTGTTGGTTGAGGATCGCAACACGGATTCCGGACTTCGCGAGTTGCTTCGATTGAAGAATAACGGTGGATCGAACATCGTATTCGAGGATACTTCTGAAGACGGCTCTCAATTCAAAGTGGAAAATGTTATTGGATTGTTTGAAATTGCCAGTGGCCCAGTTCAGTTTCGCATCAACTCTGCGGCGCCCGACAACATCTTTAATATTAATGAGTCTGGTGTTGGCATCGGCATTCAACAACCTGAGACATCAATCCACGTTCTCGCAGATGGCGTTTCAAGTGACTTGGGGACCGCAAATATTCGTTTGGAAGTCACTAATGGCCTTCCAGCGGCCTCGCGAAATATGATGCAGATTACCAATAATGGCCCTATTATCCAAACATTCACCGATACGAGTAGTGCTACCCCTGGTATCTACCAAATGGTCTCTGCGACGGATCGGTTTTCGATTCAGCAGCTTGGCGGCCAAAGAGCTGGAATGGCCATGTTCGACGACGGAGCGATTCGTTTTGTTGCCGATGGTGTTCCTAACTTTACCGTCACAGGAGCAGGTAACTTGAATGTCGTAGGATCGGCTCCCGGCGGTGGGAATATGAACGTTGGCCTTGGCGAAAACATTGGCGCCGACGATGGCAACCTGTTTGTAAAACGAAACATTGTTTATGGCGGCGAACTTCAGGGGCCTTCAGACGTTAACAGCAAGGAGAACTTTGAAGAGATTGACGCCAAAGAGGTCCTTCGAAAAGTCGCCGACCTTCCGATCACTCGGTGGAACTACATCTCTGACGAAGGGAAGACCTCACATGTCGGTCCAATGGCACAGGATTTCAAAGCTGCGTTTCAAGTTGGGACTAGCGAGAAGCACATTTCCATGATGGATAGCGACGGCGTTTCCTTGGCTGCAATCAAGGGGCTAAGTCAGATTGTTGACGACAAAGAGAAAACCATTGCGCGGCAGGCTGCGGAAATTGAGAAATTGAACGTGTCGCTGCGTGAACACTCAAAATCGCTTGCACAGCAGTCAAAAACAATATCTGAACTTTCCGAGGGCCTCAAGCGTGTCGAATCGATGGTTGGAACGGGCTCCAGCTTGCCGCAAGACCGTGACCACTCAAGTCACTATTCATCTAAGGGGAGTTCAATTCAATGAATACGAAACATCAAATACTGACTCTGCTGCTCCTGTTGACCCCGTCAGTGGCTCTGGCCCAATTGTCCTACAAATCTGAAGCCAGCTTTGGGCTTTCACGAGTTCTCGCCTACAAAGGAGTTTCCGAAGACCTTGAAATGGACTTAACGCAAACCGAGAAGCTGCAGGGTTTATGGACGCTGATTGAAATCAAACTTCGTCAGAAGTTCCAAGAGTATCGCGGCAACTTCAGTCCTCGGCTTAGTGAGGAGGAAAGAGACCTGCTCAACGAGGAACTTGCAGATGGTGTTGACGCTGTCCGTGACATTGAGATCGAACGGCTTGAAGAAGTTTTATCGGCATCACAGATTGATCGGCTGCGGCAGATAAAGTTTCAATTGGTAAATCAAAACAGTGGGAATCTGACTTACCTCAAGGAAGATCTCGACATCACGCGGGATCAGCTTGCGGATATCAAGGAACTGATGAAGAAGCAGTCTGCGGAACGGCAGAAGCTGCGCCAGAACGCTAGAATCGAGCTTTTGACTCCGAACGAAGTAGCGGAATTCGCTGCAGATATCGCGGAGGACTTTGAAGGACAGTTACGGGACATCTTGACTGTTGGACAGCGCCAAGAACTTGAGCGCCTGCAAGGCAAGAAATTTGATTTTCAAATCGGCACTCCCAAGGCCGAAAGTGACCAGTAGGGCTCAATGAAAATCTGGCCAGACTAAGAGTAACGACGCTTAGTCTGGTCACTTTATTATTCGGCTAGGAAGGGGAGCGAAAGAGCCGATTTTCCGTGGCCTCTTTGAATGCTCAGACATACAGGACTATCTTCATACGACGCGCGGCGCGTACGGGAGTCAGCTTGTTCGTCTCTGATGGAAACCGTCTATTCTTCACTCAATTTCTCGTAGTCCGGCGCCTTGAACTTCTTTCGAAGTCTGTGGTATTCATTTCTCAACTCAGACTCCACGCCTAGATAATCAGGATGACCCGATAGATTCACCATCTCTTGAGGATCTTTGGCGAGATCAAACAACTGCCACTGATCCGTCGACGGCAAGTAAAACAATTTCTTGTTTTTGGTTCGAACTCCAAAGTGTTGAGGCACGGCGTGTTCGCCAATTTCATAGTACGCATAGTAAAGCGACTCCCGAACCGAGTGTGTCGAGTCTTCAAAAATCGGCACTAGCGAATGCCCTTGGATTTCACTCGGTATGTCCTCGCCTGCGATCTCCAAAAAAGTCGCAGCATAATCAATGTTTTGAATCAGTGCCTCTGGACGGGAACCCGGCTCGATTCTGTTCGGCCACCTCGCCACAAACGGCATCTTGAACGACTCTTCAAAAATCCAACGTTTGTCATACCAGCCGTGTTCGCCAAGATAAAACCCTTGATCGGAAGAGTAGATGACAATCGTGTTGTCCGCCAAACCATTGTCGTCGAGGTATTCTAAAAGATCACCTACGCTCTCATCGACAGCCTTCACCGTCTCCAAATAATTCTGCATGTATCGATGATACTTCCATCGAACGAGACCCATCTCGTCAATTCGTTTCGCCTTATAGTCCGCTACGAACGCAGCGTTCTTTGGTGCAAAGTGAGTGTCCCACTTTCGACGCTGGACATCTGTCATGCGTTTGTACTCTGACGGTCCGTAGTTTCGAAACTCTGGAAGATCTAGGCCCGGTCGCTCTTCGACTCGAACCTTCAGATCGTACGCCCACGTCATGTGCCGATCAATTTCCATTTCATTGGCCGCGAGCAACGGACTTCGATTCCTATAATTATCGAACAGCGTTGCGGGCTCTGGAATTTCAACGTTGTCGAGTGACCCAAGATGTCGTAGAGCTGGTGAAAAAGTGCGATGTGGTGCTTTGTGTTGACACATCAGAAAGAAGGGCTTGGACTTATCGCGTCCTTCAAGCCACTTGATGCTCTTCTCAGTCGTCAGGTCGGTAGCGTAACCTTCAAACTGCTTTTTACTGCCATCCATCTGAATGAAGGCAGGATTGTAATAGCTCCCCTGCCCCGGAAAGACTTCCCAAAAATCGAAGCCAACTGGATTTGATTTAAGGTGCCACTTACCAATGACCGCGGTGAGATAGCCCGATTCTTGCAACGCCTTGGCAACTGTCCATTGCGACTGATCAAACGGCTTCCGCGAGTTTCGCATAAATCCGTTCACGTGACTGTGTTTGCCGGTCAGAATGCAAGCGCGAGAAGGACCGCAGATCGAATTAGCGCAAAATGAATTCTGGAACAATATTCCCTCACGTGCGATTCGGTCGATGTTTGGTGTCGGGGCGATTTCAGCCAAGTCGCCACCATAAGAGGAAATCGAGCGAACTGCGTGATCATCAGAGAAGATGAACAGAATATTTGGCCTGTCTTCGGCAGCTCTTGCTCCAGCCACCTGAGTCAAACAATTTATCGCAAAAACACATAAGACCACCCAACTTGATCTTCGATTCATATCTCTCACCAGTAACAAAGGGACGGTTTCACCGCTATTCGTGTGGCGCTAACAGTAGCTTCTCAGTCTCCGATTGTACCACCTACAGCCTTCCACACGGTCCTGATTAGGCAGCCCCATTTGACTACCTTGAACTACCCAAAATCATAAATTTGACCCGAATATCAAATTCGAGTAACTTGAACAGGAGATTGGCTACTATCGGCAATGGGTTCTTCGGAGAATTTAGCAATGAATCTTCAAGCGATTTGCATCGCCAACATCAGACTTACCTGCCGTTAGGGACGAATGATTCTACCGCGGTCTTGATCATATGGGTTTGGTAAATTTTGGGTAAAGGTACATCATCATGTCTTCGAAATTTCAGAGTAAGATTCGAGGCTTCACACTTGTGGAACTCTTAGTAGTGATTGCAATTATAGGTATCCTCATTGGCATGCTATTGCCTGCAGTGCAGCAAGTGCGGGAGGCGGCACGCCGTATTGAGTGCTCCAATAACATGCGGCAATGGACGCTCGGAATCCTCAACTACGAATCAGCACACAGTAGATTTCCCATTGCCGCGA
>CAZDBE010000305.1:5283-6802 GCA_964503675.1 uncultured Pirellulaceae bacterium
CATTCGGTTTGGCTCCTGAGCCACTGCGTCAAACTTGGGTGATGTATCTTTTCCCGTATCTGGAACAAGCGGGGTTGTCAGCCCAAACCGATTACGACGCACATTTCTACGTGGCCCCTAACACAATTCCATTTTCGATGGAAGGCACCACCGGGCAGCATGCTCCGCTGTTCAATTGTCCGAGTGACAATGGCAACAGGGACCAAAACGATCCGTCGTCACAGTTCCAGCGGACTCGAGGCAACTACGTCGTCAATTGGGGCAATGCAATTTATCCCAAAGCTCGAGCGGCAACCGAAGCGTTTGTTACGCCGGTCGATGGGATTGCTCCCTTTCATCACATCGATGGCGTGCGTGGTAATCCTGGAGAAGTTACTTTCGGCTCTATCTCAGACGGAAGCTCGAACACGCTCATGATGTCGGAGGCTTTACTTCCGCAGAGCGCCGAAGACAACGACTGGCGCGGGGACATTCATAACGATGACGGCGTCTTTCGTTTTCATACAATCAACCCGCCCAACACCAACATTCCTGATGTGATAAATTTCAGCGTAGACAATGGCGACCCGCTGATGCCAGTCATTCAGGGACTCGATGGACATTGTGCTGCAAGAAGTCGTCACCCCGGCGGCGTTAACGCATCGCGTTGCGACGGCTCCGTGGGGTACTACACAAGTAACGTGTCCCCCAGTCTCTGGTCAGCACTTGGAACGATGAATGGTGGCGAGGTAGTTGACGCTAATGAGTAGTCATTCCTCGGGGCTGAGTAACATTAATCGCTGGCTCATACTTTCCTTACTATACGCCCCGATCTTTGTCGGGTGCTTTAACGCCTCTACGGACGGAGAGAAGGTCACCGGTATTGTGACAGTCGATGGAGAGCCAGTCGAACGAGGTTCCATCGCTTTTAAATCGTTTGACGATCAGGCCCCCGCTGGCGCGACGATTCGTGAGGGAAAGTACGAAGCGCTCGTGCCGCGAGGTAAAGTGAAAGTCGAGATCCGAGTCCCTGTCGTTATCGGACAGAACAAACTTTACGACACACCAGATAGCCCCGTGATGGATGTGACTAGGGAATCACTTCCCGCAAAGTACCACGACCAAACCGAACTGGTGTTCGACGTGTTGGCCGGCGTCAATAACAAAAACTGGGAGCTCATCGGGAAGAAAAAACGGAACCAGTGAATCCCGTTACCTAGTTGTTAGAGGCAACCTCGTTCGAAACACCCACTTCTATTCTGCCCCACCACAAGCCCAAGCATCCACCATAGCGTAATCGTGGCTTCCGTTTTGGCAACGACGCAGTTTTCCTTACCCGCCCGATCCATTGGTCTTGATTTTCGTTGGAACCAGTAGTTTTCCCGGCGGGAGTGTTGACAGGTTGAGTCAATTTTTCGAACATAGCGACTTGAAAACACTTGCATTCAGAACGCACCAAGGAACGATTCCCTATGTCAGAAACGATGATTGAAACCATCGGGCTGGATAAATTTTACGGCCCATTTGCGGCGGTAAGAGA
>CAZDBE010000306.1:0-6801 GCA_964503675.1 uncultured Pirellulaceae bacterium
GTATTCGAGCAGTTTGCCACTGACATTCGTACTGGTGGAACTCGAGAGAACCCGGTGCTGGCATCTTGGAAGAACGGTAGCTATACGCGCGACCAGATCAACGAATGGACCAAGCGTCATTTCGGAACCGCGCGCTTTCTTGGCGGTCTTGAGCGACATGGACGTGCCGATCGTGAAGACGAGTTCGTCAGGTTGGTGTCTCCTATCTCTCCTATTCGAGACGGAGCGCAGGACTACGTTGATGAGCAAATCATTAGCCGCCACTTGATGGCGGAAAAGGCGAAAGAAGAGGGGTTGCTGGTTAGCAACGCCATGATCGATGATTACTTGGCAATGTCCGCTGGTGGAGCTGAGGTCACCCCACAATTGATGAAAGAGATCAACCGCGATGTTAATGGCGGACGCGTGCCAATGGCCGCGATTCGACGTCAGCTGGAAGTTGAACTACTCAATCAGAAAATGATGCTGCTCTCGATGGCGGGACTTCCGCGTGTTCCGAACCTGACGGAGTCAGTTGAACACTTCGGAAAAACTGCCCGTAAGATTGAATGTCAGGTGATCCCGGTTTCGGTTAACGACTACGTTGACGATACGTTGACACCGACGCAATCAGAGCTTCGATCAATCTATGAAGAGGGGAAGCTCGAGTTTAAGGACCCCAGTGGGAAATTGCCCGGCTTCAAAACGCCGCGACGGATGAAGATGCAATACTTTGCAGGCAACTTCGAAAGTTTCCTTGTTAAAGCATCGGCGAGTCTTACCGACAAAGAAATTCAAACTCAGTATGACGAACTGGTAGCACAAGAATCTGACTTGGTCATGGAAATCATTCCCGATGACCAACCTGAGCCTCCAGCGGACCTGCCCGGGGAAGGTACTGAATCTGCTCCAGCAGATGATGCTGACGCCGACGATCCCGCTCCAGTTCCCTCAAGTGAGGCACCCGACAATTCAATCAACATCCGTTCGAATACGAATTTTCGATTGGTTTCGATGTTGGCGCAGGACGAGGAGCCAGCTGATGACGAACCTGTGTTAGGCGAACCTGCGACGGAGGAGCCTGTCGTTGCTGATCCGAGCACCACCGAACCTGCCGTCGTTGAGGCGAAGATGCAGGATACGGGCACTGAGGAAACGGCCGATTCTAAGGAAGTTGAAACTGAAGCGGCCGAATCGAAAGAGGAGTCCGCAGACGGTGTTGAAGCGGGCGGCCTTGCCGACATGCTCGATTCCGCGAGCGAGGAAGAGGATGATGTGATCGGACCGCTGCTGGGTGACGAAGAAGACAAGGTGCTAAAGCGTGCCAAGCCACTCAAAGAAGTCGCAGGTTTGATTCGCCGTCAGTTGAAAGGGCGCGAAGCAACAGATGCGATGCGGATTGCATTGATCACTGCCGAAACGGAAGTCGAGACTTACAACATGCAACTGCTGCAGTGGGATGAAGGAAAAAACACGGACAAGCCGAAGCCAACGCCTCCCGACTTTCAGGCGATCGCCGACCAGAACGGACTACGATTGGGCGAGACTGAACTGCTGGACAACGATCAGCTAAAGGAAACAGAGCTTGGCAAGACCATGAATTTCACGCAGCGTTCAATGGACCTGCTGGCGGACATGATCTTCGACCGCTTCAACACGACCGACGTTTATTCGCCCACAACTTACAACGATGGCACCAAGGCGTTTGTTTACTGGCCTGTCGAAATGCGAGAGACGGAAATCCCTAAACTTGAAGATTGCAAGGAGGAAGTCATCAATTTCTTTCGCCAGCAAAAGGCGTTTGAAGCGGCTAAAGAAGCTGCTCAGGCGATTGCTGCCAAGGCAAGCGTTGACAAGAAATTGACTGAGATTGATCCAGACAAAGCGGGACCAACGGGTGAATTCTCTTGGTTTCAGGTCCGTGGTCGTCGTACCGAATTTTCTCAACCGATCGGTGTCGAACTTGCCGGCGAAGAGTTCATGGAAACTGCATTCTCACTTAAAGAAGGTGAAGCGGGCGTCGCGGCCAATCGTCGTCGGGACATCGTTTACGTCGTCCAGTCGACCAGCCCCACTGAAGACGTCGCCAAAGTCGGTGATGAGTATTTGAATGATCAGTTGTTCAAATTTCAGCGCATTCCGGCTGATGTTGGGATGGTGAACGCACACTACTACGAAGAAAGACAGCGCGACTGGAATCGGGAGTATGTGGATTCCATGGACTTCGACTTCATGAAGTAAGACATGCCTGATTATCAAGACATCTACAACGACGTCGTGCAAACCGACGCGCGTTACGGCTTGGCACAGAACTCACCCGGATTTCGGGCTGTCGTACAGGCCGAGCAAACCTTGGTGCATCTGGCGGGGCGATCTCTCGACGTCGGATGCGGAATTGGATTCGTATTTGAATATCTTTCCGGGCATCAGTTCAATTTTCACACGTTCGGCGTAGACATCAGTGATCAAGCGATCAACAAAGCGAAAGAGCGACTTGCGGCCCTGCAGCATCTCGACGCTCGTCTGAAGACGCTCGACAGTCAAACCTTACCATTCGAAGACAATTATTTTTCTTTGGTTACTTCTTTCGACGTTCTCGAGCATTTGGACGAACCGGATATTGACGCCACATTGGGCGAGATCAACCGGGTCCTTCGGCCGGGTGGGACATTTTACGGTGCCGTTTCGTGCCGCAAGTCAGGAATCGACGACAAGTTCGGCGACAATCTTCATCGAACCGTCAGGTCAGTTGATTGGTGGATTGAGAAAACGAGTCCGGATCATGCTACTTGGGATGGTGCGCGCGAGCAGTTCTTGATTTGGAAGCGCGCCTCCACTGACGAAACCCCAATGTTTCCCGGCCTGTAGATAAGTTGTCTTAGATACAGCGTCGCGCAACCCAGACGTCAGCGGTCCTTAACCTCCTATTGAGGTCGCTTCAGCGGAGTCATAGGTTCTCTGACAGAAATAGCTGAACGTGATTTTTTTGTCCCAGCTTGATTTACTCTCCATTGGGCCGCCATCGTGCCAGAGCCTCATTTGGGTTCGCCAATTATGAGGGCTTTGGATTGGTTAGACGGCGTCGAAAGAGCGTTTGCGGATCATGATCGTTACGTGTGAGATTACTTTAGGGACGTAACCTACATCGAAGTGCGTCCAGACGCCAACTAGCTCTTTGGCTAGCCACCAGTTTGCTAGGCTTTGAATCATTAGCGCGCCGCACATCGCCATCGCCAATCCTCCAACTCCTCCGAAATAGATTCCAAGTGGACCAAACGTGAAAATCGCTACAGCGCAGATCGCGTTTACAGCCAGTGTTTTATTTTGGTGTCCCGCCATTGCCAATACAATTTCACCCGGGCCGGACAAAATGCAAATCAACTGCCCCGCGACGAGGATTCGTAGAATGAATGCGGCTTGAGCATAAAATTCACCAAATACAAAAGAAAGAATAGCCTCCGGAAAAAGAAGCAACGCAGTTCCTATTAAAATTCCCGGAACGCCAGAGACGAAAGTCGCCAAGCCGACCATTTCCTGCAGTTGCTTGATCTTATTTTTTGCAACCAGCTCAGGTACGAACGACACGATGGCCGTTCCTGAAATTTGTAACGGAACGGTTAGCGCCGCCAACATGCGCTGAGCGGAACAGTAGATCGCGACAGACGTTGGCAATACGAGAGCTCCAGCCAACCACACGTCTGCCTGTGACAGGGTCACTCCAAAAC
Organism: uncultured Pirellulaceae bacterium; assembly: GCA_964503675.1. Taxonomy (GTDB): domain Bacteria; phylum Planctomycetota; class Planctomycetia; order Pirellulales; family Pirellulaceae; genus Mariniblastus. Next base: position 3,705 of record CAZDBE010000306.1, read on the forward strand.
TCTGCGTAAGCATCATGGGAATCGCCAACAGCCAGATGGTCTGAACCGAGAACTTCGGCTTAGGTGTTCCTAGATCGTCACTCACCGGCACTGATTTCAATTTACTCGGCGAGTCTACGCCAATCATGCAAAGTGAGCAGAGTTTTAGCGCAAGTGGCGGCAGTGTGATTGCGAAACAGGCAAGATAAACTGCGAGGACTATGGTAAGACTTGTCGTTTCCTGAGTAGACCAAACGGCAATCAGTGCGATCAGAAACATCAAATGTGGAGCCGGTCCGCCGGCGGCGCCTCCAAAAAGGTTGGACCAATTGGTCTCGTGGAAGCCACGTGTTGTTTCAGCCAGCACAAAATGGATGTTGCGAATGAGCACGATGCCACCGAACAGACCGGAAATAGCGAAACGTTCGGCCTCATCGTGGCCCGGCATTAACTGAGAGCAGATTATGAACGCGCTGCCACCAACCAATATGCCGGCGGTGACCGAGGTCATCAGGCCCAAGTTAACGATCTTCCAAACGGTATCTGAATCTTGAGACGAATCTTCGGCTAAGACTTTGACAAGCGCCCGGTTCATTCCACAGCTTGCCAACAGCGAGGTAAGCGTTGCAAAAGAGAAAAGCAGTGCGAACAGACCAAAGTCCGTTGGTTCCAAGCTTCTGGCTAACACGGCGTTGAAACCAAACACCGCGATGAAGGCAACGATTCGCGCTAACAAAACCCGCAAGGCGCTGGCCGAGAATCTCGCAAAGATTGACTTGTTTGACATTTCGAATCGGCACGCTTAAGAAGCGTCCGTTAAAGGGACCGTCGTCACGGTTTCGGGCTAGAATGTAGATGTCAAACGACTGTGAATATCTGCGAATTCATTCGCATTTTTCCACTTCGATATAATCAGACGGCACCTGACCACCGGACGTCAAACCAATTTTGGATAACGGAAACCTTGGGGACTTGTTGATACTTTTGAGTAGTAACAAAGAGAGAAAAAACGCTTCTGCTTTCGCTGGCTTTCAAAGAGTAGCTTTTTCAGCGAAGTAGTCCGTCAAATAGCGAGAGAATCTCGAACTAGTTGCCCCGGCAGAATCGTTAGGATCCGAACTTCTTGGCTGGTGCCCATTGAGGGCTTTTGACGCGAATGAGATTACATTGCGTAGTCGTGTGCATCTGCGTTTATTTGCGGTTTCTAAACGATTACGGTTCCAATAGACTCGTGGCATGAGCAACAATTCAATTGTGAAACTTGAAGAGCCTATTCCCGGCTACCCTGTTCTTAGGGTCGTGCATCCATCCTGCACGGCAAAAGTGGCACTGCATGGGGCGCATGTCATGTCTTGGTGTCCCGCCGGTCGAGAAGAAGTTCTTTACCTCAGCCCGGATGCCGTGTACCGAGAAGGCAAAGCAATCCGTGGTGGGATTCCGCTTTGCTGGCCTTGGTTCAATGCTCACCCAAGTGACCCTGATCTTCCGTCACATGGTCTTGTGCGAAACCAATTTTGGGAACTTGAGTCAACGGACGTGGATGACGATGGAGTCGTCGCGAAACTTCGTCGAAGCAGCAAGAGCTGGACAGCGCTGGCGACTATTCGCTTGGGCAGCTCGTTGCAAGTCGCCCTCGAATCGGCCAACCTTGCTGATGAACCGCTGATGGTTTCCGGCGCCTTGCACACCTACTTGCGAGTGGGAGACGTCCGGGAGATCACGATCACAGGGTTGGAGGCCACCGACTATCTGGACACTGTAGGTGAGCCTACGACTCGTCATCAGTCCAAAGCGATTCGGATTGATCGGGAAGTGGACCGTTACTACGACAGTAGCGGCCCCGTCTGGCTGAAAGATTCGTTGAAGAATCGAACAATTTTAATCGAGAAAGAAGGCAGCCCATCAACGGTCGTTTGGAATCCATGGACTCAAAAGGCTGCCGCTCTCGGCGACCTTCCCGACGACGACTATCTAGCTTTCGCCTGTATCGAGGCAGCGATCACGAACGACCGCGCGGTCGCTCTAGGCAAAGGCGAGACCCACGTTTTCTCAACACGGATTTCCCTCGAGTAAGCGTTAGCATTGAAAGCCAAGACACAGTGGTTGCATGCCGAATCAGCAAGCGTAAAATTGAGCTTTCTATCCAACTTGCACTATCAAGGTACCAGCTGTGAAAACTGTTGACGTTGCTTCAAAGTTCAAAATGCCCGCTATCGGTCTAGGCACATGGAAAATGGACGATGGTGTTGCAACTGGCGCGGTGAAAACGGCGCTTGACGTTGGCTACAAACACATCGACTGTGCCGCGATTTATTTGAATGAGCCGGAAGTTGGCGAGGCGTTTTCCTCATGGTTCGGGCAAGGCGGAAAACGCGATGACTTGTGGATTACGTCCAAACTGTGGAACGATTGCCACCAGCCCGAACACGTTGAAGCGGCACTGAAGAAAACGCTAACGGATCTGCAGATCGATGAGCTAGATTTGTACCTGATCCATTGGCCGATTGCCCAAGTACACGGCGTGCTCAGGCCTCAATCCGCGGAAGATTTCATCCCGCTTAGCGACATTCCAATCAGCGACACATGGCAAGCCATGGAGGATTGTTTCAAGAAGGGACTTTGTAAGTCGATTGGAACGTCAAACTTCAGCCAATCGAAACTGCAGGCACTGCTCGATAATGAATCGGTAAGGCCGGTCGTTAATCAGGTCGAAACTCATCCATTCTTCCCGCAGGACGAACTGTTGGAGTTCTGCCGCAACAACAATATCGCGTTCACTGGATACTCGCCGCTTGGTTCGGGCGACAGGCCGGATAAAATGCGTGCGGACGCGGACCCGAATTTGTTTGATGACGAAGTGATCAAATCGCTGGCGGCCGAGCGAAACATAACGCCCGGCCAAGTCATGCTGGCGTGGGCGGTGAATCGAGGAACAGCTGCCATTCCGAAATCATCCAACGAGTCGCGATTGAAAGAAAATCTTGCTGCGGCAGAGATCGAATTCTCGCCAGAAGAAATGACGCGGATCGCTGAAACCAACAAAAACCACCGATTCGTCCACGGCAAATTCTGGGAGACCGAAGGCGGACCGTATTTCGCTGATGAGATCTGGGCGTAG
>CAZDBE010000307.1:0-6776 GCA_964503675.1 uncultured Pirellulaceae bacterium
GCGTTTGAGATTGACCATTGCGAGATTGTATGTCAGGACTGAACTGACATATTCTTCTTCGGTCTCGGTAACGCGTTCTTGGGCACGCAACAACGACTCAAGATTGAGACCGGCACTTCCGCTGCCATCGACCATTCGCAACCAACGTTGCTCGATCGTGTTGGCTTCGGCTTCGGCTGCCGCTAGTGCCCGGCCCTTGGCGCCAAGTTCTTTGTATGAGGTGTTCAGTTCACGCACCGCAATGTCGACCTCCGTGGACACAGCTTGAACGGCTCGTGAATATTCATCCTGCAAACGAGCCAGCTCATGCTTGCGTCGACAAACGCGTGCTTTGGCTTGGCGATTTCCGATCGGCATCTCGTACTGTAGCCCGACAGAGTAACTCGGACGGCCAACTGAGAATTGGTCCGTGAAGGAACGAGCAAAGTCACTGTCTCCCTGTAGGCCGCTGAGGTATCCCTGCGTGACCAAGTTTAGCCCCGGCAACATTTCATGCTGAGCAATGCCAAGCTGGTTGGCTCCGGCCTTCACTTGTTGAATGGCGGCTTTGATTTCAGGACGCGATCGGATTGCGTTATGAAGTTCTGTTTGCAGTTCCGCATGGACGAAATCCATGACGGGAGATTCGGCAGGAATTAGTTCAGCCACATCGGTGTTGGCCAATTCGGGTGCATTGATCAGACCACGCAAGCGGGTCTCTGCATTGGTGACTGCCGTTTTAGCGCGAATCAAGTCGGCTCGACGGTTCTCAAGAGCACTTGATGCTGTGATTAGTTGAGTTCCTTGGGTATCAACACCCTTTCGAGCGTTAAGCGTCTGGAAGATCTTCTGAGTCTTAAGGAACAAACGCATCTTGTGGGCGAGGATTGCTCTTTCCTTATAAAGTGCCCAGTAGTTACGGGTAATCTCTAGCAATTCCTCTTGCAACACTGCCATGAAATCTTGCTGAGCGGCTTCGGCATCGAGCTTGGCCAAAAAGACCAAGCTGTTGTTGTAGGCAAGTCCGCGCCCTCGTAGCAGAGGATGGGTGTAGGAGAGTGTGAATTGAGAAGTCGCCTGTTCGTCTGGCGTCAAGAAAATGGAGTTGTTGTCCTGCCATCCAAATCGTTGGGAGATGTCAAGAATGCCGCCATACCGAGTCAATCGTCTAACGCCGCCGGTTCCTTGGAACACGCTGTCGTCGAACTGTGTCGCGGTTCCACCGGCAGTCAATTGGTTTCCAATCGGCTCGCTAGTATCGTTCCAAGCTGTGTTGAGGTACTTGGTCCAGTCGAATCGAGAATCGGCTGCCTGAATCTCTGTCTCCCGGATTAATGGATCGCGCTTTGCGATCTTAATCTGATTGGAATGTTGAAGCGCCAAATACAGCAACGTATGCACGTCCGCCGGTAGGGGCTGTTCGTCGCGGAGGGAGTTCGTGACATGAGCGTCCCACCAACTTGGAGCGATGTTCTGCGGAGAGTTTGATATTTGAGTATCAAGCTGCTGATAGACCGATCGCGCATCGAATTGAGTGAAATCGGTGTCCTGACCGGATACTGGACCGGCGAAAAGGGAAACAAGCATTGCGACTGCGACGAGAGCGGTGGGCTTGCGTGTGCGTGAACAACCTGACTTTGAAGAAAGGATTGAGTTTCTTGACATCGGAAGGCCTGAAGGTAAGGGAATTAGGTCTGGGTGGTTGTGAGGCCTTGGAATAATGAGGGCGTTCCTCATTAGCGTTACAACCAAACTTATAGTTAGAATCAGGATCGGGGATAAACTGGCTGATTCAGTAGAATTACGGGTACAGGCCACGAAGTTTATCTCACCCGCAAAGTCGATTGTTGTGCGACCTTGAAGCTTGGATATGAAATGGAAAAACCGTTCGCTCACTGACGATTTCAAGGGAGTTAGGAGGTTGTTCCTCCGGAAGCAGAATCTCAAAACCCCCTAAAATAGCGGGTTATTTCCTGTTCAAGAGTGCTAATGGGACCGCTGTAGCCTGCCGCTTTCGAAGAGCTTTCCCAACAAGAGTAGTTCCCCATCATCGGAAAATTCAGCAGCAGTCATCCAAGTCGTCATCGCTGCGATTGTGAGGGAGAGTCGGCCGAAACACGCGATAACAAGTTAGCTATTCAGCTTTGTCAAGAAAAAGATGGTCTGTACTCATCGAAACCCACGCATTCTTGCGTCCAGATGGTTTGTGTTGATGACAGCACTGCTTACCGAAAAAGTTCGGCACCTGACATTTTGCCCATTCGGGCACTCTTCACTCCTAATCTATATTGCGGTTAAACGATATGCATCCAACCAACAATAATGGTTCTCTGTCAAAGTCCTTTTTTGAGTCGCTGGAAGATCGCGTGTTGTTTGATGGCGTTCCAGATGCGACGTTTGTTCTCCCTCAAACGGACGCTCAAGAGCCTTTGCCAGCTCAAACGCAAGACCTTACTCAAGCGGGGCTTGAGGGGCCGCGCGAATTGGTCCTGATCGATGCTGGCGTGGCTGACAGCCAAGAGCTCTTGTCTGAAATTTTGGAATCAAAGCCTGACAGCACCCTTGAAATTCGGATGCTTGATGCCAGTAGCGACGGTGTTCAGCAGATCACCGATATCTTAGCCGCCAGTGATGGCCAATACGACGCAGTTCACATCATTTCCCATGGTGACGAGGGTGAGGTCAATCTAGGTAACTCAGCACTGACCTCAGAGAACCTTGACCAGTACGCCGATCAGTTGGCGGGCTGGTCTGATGCTCTTTCCAGTGACGCGGATCTTTTATTCTACGGATGTGAACTCGCCGGCAATGCAGACGGCGAACAGTTTCTCCAATCGATCAGCACGATCACCGGTGCCGATGTGGCTGCATCGGATGACTTGACTGGTGCTGAAGCGAAGGGCGGCGACTGGGTTCTGGAAGTGAATGTGGGAACGATTGAGGCTGCGTCGCTGGTGGCTAAAAACTGGAACGGGGTTCTCCCTGACACAGACGGCGACGTCGTTGACGATGCAGATGACTTCGACGATGACAACGATGGAATTCTCGATGCGGATGAATCCCCCACGATCGGATTGAGTGTTAACTCTGATGGAGCGGGTAATTTCACGCTCGACGGGCCAAATGGTGAATCATTCATGGTCACACAGACTTTGACCGGTGATTTCCCTCGAAATACGACCGAAGGGGATAACAACAGCGGAATCGAAATCATTGGAGACGATGTCACCTACCATGTTCAAGTTACCGGTGCCAATGCCGGAGACGAGATGGTTCATTCGACTGATTTTGGCGGCGCAGCGCTAAGTGGCATACGGGTAACTGTTCCAAATGCCCCGACAAGAAATTCTGACACGGTCATCTGGACGATCAATTTCGTCGCCCTTGACTCCACCGAGACTGGTACGTTTGTTGACAACAACTCGCAAAGCACTGCCGACAACACTGCGAATGTTTTCGACCCTTCATCAACGGCCGGCACCCCAGTTTACGCTGGTTCTATTGTGACCGATGGTTTTAGTTTCGTCCTAGATGACGATGGAGTCCTGCACGAGGCTGTTAATCCAAACGAAGAAGGAACTCTAGTGGCCAACACGTTTGACTTTGATTTGATTCTGCCCGATGGTGTGATTTCGCTTGCGATTACGGGGACTTTAGCAAACACCGGTGCGGACCTAAGTTTCGCCAATGAAGTAATCAGCGTTGATTACTCTAACGTGACGACCATACTCAACTTTGACACTGACGGAGATGGAATCCGCGATATCTCCGATCCAGATAGCGACAACGATGGCATCAGCGACCTGCAAGAAAGCGGCAACACGCTAGCGATCGCGGCTGATACCAATATGGATGGCGTGGTAGATGCCACTGAAGCCGCTGCTGCGATGTTCACAGATACTGATGATGATGGTGCTTGGGATCAGCTTGGCGCCTTACCTATCGATTTCGATGTGGATGGGATCCCTAACTATCTGGATCTAGACAGCGATAATGACGGCATTCCAGATGCGGTCGAAAACCAACCTACCGCTGGATATCAGTCCCCCGCAATTGGCAATGACGCTGATGATGATGGAGTCGTTGATACATTTGACCATCAGACTCCCTCACACGGGGGTGACTTTGGCACTCCTGAAGACACCGATCGAGATGGGACTGCCGATTACCTTGACACCGACAGCGACAACGATGGAGTCAGAGACACCAATGAAAGCGGCTTGACGCTCAGCGGAAGTGACAACAACGGTGATGGCATCGACGATGGTGTTGCTCCCAACGGCTACCAAGATACCGATGGCGTAATCAGCGATCCAACGAGCGACATGAACAATGAAACGGGAGACACGAGTGAGGTTGCCTATCGCGAAGCGGTCGCAGACTTGGTGACCGTCAAGACACTTATTAGCGGCGACAACACTCCAAACGAAGGTGACGTGGTCACATTCCAAATCGAGGTCACTAATAATGGAGATGCTCAAGCCACGAACGTTTCACTAACTGATTCGATTCCCGCCGGTTTCACTCTGACTGGCAATACACCATCTCAAGGTGCCTACGTCGGAGGAGTCTGGAACATTGGGACGCTCGACGATGGTGTGACAGCGACGATTACCCTGACCGGAACGATTAACGCAGGACAAGGTGGCAACACGATCACAAACGTGACGACTGCGGCAACCGGCGATCAGGTCGATCCGTCAACTGTAGGTGATGATTTACAAGAGTCGGTCGAGGTAAATGTCGTGCCGGCTCCGAGTATTGGGTTGGCCAAGGCAGTAACTGAAGCGTTCAATCACGAGGATCACTTTGACGTATCGTTCCGACTAGTATTCGAGAACAATGGAAATGTTGACCTGACCAACCTGTCGATTTTCGATGATATTGCAAGTGAGTTTGGCTCTTCTTTTATCGACATCAACGATGTCTTCGTTCAGAACTTTGTGGGAAGTGGCGTTGCTCCTACGGTCAACAATGCGTGGGCGTTTGATACAACACAGTCCATTATCACTGGTGGTAGAGCCAATGTGGGCGATACGTTTGAGGTGGTCTTTGTCGTCGGTGTTGACGTGATTGCCGGTGGTTTCAGCCCGCTGGATAATCAGGCGAGTGCGCAAGGCGTTGGGATTAATCCGGATACTGGATTAGCAGATTCTTCACTGACGGCGTTTGATGATTCAGACAACGGATTTGATCCTAGCGGAGAGAATGGTGAGGCCTCGCCAGACGGCATCTTCGGCAATGACCCGACGCCGATTGAGATCGCTGATTTGGCGATCGCAAAATCAATTGTTGGAGATGCGTTGTTGAACGATCAGGGGTTCTATGTGGTGACTTTCCAAGCTGTGGTTGGGAACACTGGAAATGTTGACCTCGCTCAGCTAAGCGTAGTTGAAGATCTGTCGACTCAGTTCGGCTCGGCGTTTGTGGATGCGGGTAATTTAACGATCATCTCAGGCCCCAGCAGTGTCACGAGCAATGTTGTACTTGATTCGCCGGGCTTCGATGGATCCGGCTCTCCGCAATTGCTTGACAGTTCTGTCAATAACGTCCTAGCCTATGGCGATTCGTTCACGATTCAGTTCGAGGTCGAAATCGATCCCACTCAGGTCTCCGCTCCGTTGGTTAATCAGATCCAAGGAAACGGCTTAGGAGTGAATTCAAGTGGAGCACCGATTCTAGGGGCAGACGGGAACCAGCTCTCCGCGCAAGATCTTAGTGACAGTGGGACAGATCCAAATGGCATCAATTCAGATGACCCAAGCGATCGAGGAACTCTGGACGATCCAACTCTGTTTGATCCTGCAGCAACTCCTCAGGGAACGATTTCTGGCGTGGTATTCCAAGATGACAATGATGATGGGGTTCAGGACGCAGGTGAAGTTGGAATCGGCGGAGTTGAAGTTATTTTAACCGGTACCGATGTCTACGGAACAGCTGTGGACGTTACAGTGTTCACTGATGCAAACGGTGTTTACACATTCGATGGCTTGGTCGCTGGTGATTACCGATTGGCGCAGACTCAGCCGCTGGGGTTTGATGATGGGATCGACTCAGGTGATCCCTCATTCACTGTTGGTAATGACACGCTTTCAAACATTCAACTTGGTTTTGGCCAGGCATTTGTCAACAACACGTTTGGAGAGGTGCCCCAATCCCAGGGAGACGGAGCGGCAGGTAATCCTCCCCGTCTTCCGGGTTTCCTTCCACCGAACCTCCCGCCAGTTGGTAATCAGGCGTTCTTGGGTACGCCAAGACCGATTTATTCTGGCATTCCGATCAATCAAAACTCTGATCCACTGGCGCTCGACAGCGGACGGCGGGTCCTTGGCGGCTACTCTGTCAGCGACGGACCGTTCACCGAAGACGACGGATCCTTCACTGAAGGCGACTGCGGTAGCTCAGCGCCGGTTGATGCTTGTGGCAACCCGATAATGGCAACTCCGGTCGAGCCAATCAACGAGGATGATTGTGGGTGCGGCCCAGTTCGTTCAGTCGGTGAGATCCCAATGGGTACTATTGACGTCCAGAGCTTCGAGCCCGTAAACGAGGAGAACACTGATGAATCCTTCGAGGCGGCTGCTGCCGAAGAAGGCGGCAGCGAGCAGAAGGATCAAGCTGATAATGAAATTGTCGCTAACAAAGATCCAGACCATTTGGCGGCACCTTATTTCCTAAAACGCTTCTCAAGTTTGATTGCACCGATCGATCAAATTGAGTCTTAGGCTAAATCGGTTAAAGTTAAAAACGTAAAAAATGTGGAAGTGGTGATCGTTGATCGTCACTTCCTTTTTTTG
>CAZDBE010000308.1:0-1151 GCA_964503675.1 uncultured Pirellulaceae bacterium
TGCATCCCGGCTTTGGAGGCCACGACGATATCCTGCCGCTCTGCCGGACTGCGTTCTCTTAATGCCTGTCCAACTAGTCGCTCGCTCTCGCCGTTTGCTCCATAACCGTAGGCGTTGTCAAAAAAATTAATGCCGCCGTCGATGGCAGCATGAAGTGTCGCCATTGAATCGGTATCGTTAACGCCCAAGCTGGTCATCCCGGCAATCGGCCAGCATCCCATCGCGACGGAGGAAACTTCAATTCCCGTTGCCCCCAACGGGCGACGAGAAGAACTGTTTTCTTGGGGACTCACTTGATCATTCATTTTGTAAATAATGACATCGGTCGGTTGTGTTGGTTGGTCGCTTGCTGGCGGCGGTCTACAATATAGCAAATCAACGTCACGCCGGATTCGGCCGCTTTTCAACAACTTCAGGACACACAGTTGGACCCAATCGAGATTCAAACCAAATCCTCGTCGCCTTCGGCAACTCCCCAAGCCAAGGTCGCAGCGGCCAATCGAGACCGCGTTTTATTGACGCGCGTGTTTGGCATGCTGATCTGTTTGGTTGGAATCGTTAACATGGTCCCATCGTACCTGTTTTGGAACCGGTGGAGCCAGCAGATCGCGGCCCCGCCACTTCCGCAGTGGGTCTATTGGCAAGTGTTTGTTGCGGCACTCTGTTTGGTCTACGCCGTTTTTCTTTGCCAAATTGCTGACTGGTCGGCACTAAAATCTGTTTCCTTCATGATGTTGATCATGGCAATGGGTTACGGTTTAATCACTGCCAGCCTCGCTCTGGGAGGATTGCAGAGTCCCGCGGCGCGATGGCTCTCTTTGGACGGTCAAACTTTGGACCGTGGGAAAACTTGGTGTGCCACGATGCTTTGCGTTGCAACACTAATCAGCTACCTTGGCGGTCGTGAGTCTTCCAAATGGAAGCGGGCCAATCAACTACTGGATAAAATCGGCACTAACATCCAATCTTAGCCGTATCTATCTGCTCAACAAACGACGACACATCCATGCCGCCCAGCGCCTCGAGCGCCCTGCGGGCATTTGGGCCGACGACGGCAATCTGGGCGTATTGCTCGGTCACGTTGGCCACGTAGACCTGCATGTCCCACCATTCGGTCTGCAGCCATTCCTCCATATGCTGGTGAATGCGCT
>CAZDBE010000308.1:1161-6773 GCA_964503675.1 uncultured Pirellulaceae bacterium
AAGATTCACCAACATCGCCCACTCTTGGTCATCCTATGTGGTATCGCTGGAGCAAACGAAGCCGCGTCGCTGAAAGTCGGTGCCGCCTACGAATTCTCGCGGATCCAAATTGACGGGGTCGGGGCAGGGCAGGGCACTGAATTTAAGACACCATCGGAAATGGGGTGGACTCAATTCGCCGGCGATGCAAATCGTCCCAGTATCGGTGATGTGATCGACACCTGCGGTACCGGAGACAGGTCACTGTTGACAGTATGCGCTGCTGCCGGTGACCGCGACCAAGCACACGAACGGCATCAGCGTTTTTCAACAGAAGCCGAAGACATGGAAGCATTCGCCGTTGCCGCGGCCTGCCAATTGCAAAACGTACCGCTGCGTGTAGTGCGCGGGATCTCCAATATCGCGGGAGATCGCGACCATTACAAATGGAAGATCGAGGAAGCCATGCACAGCGCTATGGATATCGTCGAGCTTATTGTCGAGGAGGCTGCCGCAAATGACCAAGATTAATTTAGCAATCTCAACTTGTCCTAACGACACATTTGCTTTCCATGCAATTTTGGAAAACCAAGTTGATCTGTGTGGTCTTGAGTTCGACGTTCGCCTGCTGGACATTCAGCAATTGAACGACGGCCTTTTCGGCGGTAAATTCGACGTTGCCAAAGCCAGTTTCCATGCGGCGGCTCTGCTAGCCGATCAAACGGTCGTCTTACCGTCAGGCTCGGCGTTAGGTTTCGGTGTCGGGCCGCTATTGCTCTCTGCTAAAGCTGGAGTGAATCCCAATCAGGCGACCGACCGACCGCGTACCGTTTTGTGTCCGGGCGCGCATACGACCGCCACGATGCTGTTCAGAATTTTCTACGCCGATGCGATCAACGATGGCAAAGTGTCCTTAAAACAAACCTTGTTCTCAGAAATCATGACGGAACTAGAAAAGGGGTCGGCAGATTTCGGTGTCTGCATTCACGAAGGACGATTCACTTGGGAAGAGGCCGGTCTAGATTGCGTCGAAGACTTAGGAACACGATGGGAGACCGAGACGCGATCGCCGCTGCCGCTTGGAGGGATTCTGGCCAATCGAAATTTGGGAGATGAATTAATCGGACGGGTTCAATCCGTTATCCAAGCCTCCGTCCAATGGGGGCTCGAACATCCCGATGAAACGCTTCCCACGATGCGCAAGTCGGCTCAGGAATTCAGCGACGAAGTTCTTATGCAGCACGTCAAACTGTATGTCAATCAATGGACCGTTGAACTTGGTGAAGTTGGAAAGCAGGCATTGTATGTTTTGTCTGAGAAAGCCAAATCGAGTGGGTTGGTTCCTCAAGATGCGCAGCCAATCGAAGTGTGGAAAGCGCAAGGGTAGTCCTATTGCCCGCCATGACGCGTGAAGACAGGATGTAAGGTCAAAGCCTATCCTACCGAGCGCGCGGTTTGGTAGAATGAGTAGACCGTGAATCTCCAAGGCCAAGCTATGCAAATGCAATCAAAGTTTCGGACGCTGTCGACCTGTGGCGCAATGTTTGCAATCACGCTGGTAGCTCTACTGTCGACTGTCAACGCAGAATCTCCAACGGATTCCAAAACAGCCGAATCTCAGAGACTTGTCCGGCAGTACCAACAGCAACGCGTCGATGCGATCGAGCGCGTAATCAATAGCGTTGTAGCGATCTACGACGACGACCGCGCCGGCGGCGGATCAGGAGTGATCATCAGCCCCTCAGGACTGGCGCTGACCAACCATCACGTCATCATGGGTGCGGGCATCAAGGGATGGGGCGGACTTGCTGGCGATAAAATGTTCCGCTGGAAGCTGATTGGCACCGATCCCGGCGGAGACGTATCGCTGATTCAAATGGAAGGTGAAGAACGGTTTCCCTGGTCGCCCCTAGGTGATTCAGATTTGGTACAGGTCGGTGATTGGGCACTGGCGATGGGCAACCCATTCATTTTGACCGAAGATCAATCGCCGACAGTGACGTTGGGTATTGTTAGCGGCGTCAAACGATATCAACACGGTGCCGGAAAGAACCAACTGGTCTACGGAAATTGCATTCAAGTTGACAGCTCAATCAACCCCGGGAATTCTGGAGGTCCCCTTTTCAATTTCAACGGCGAAGTTATCGGGATAAACGGACGAGGAAGTTTTCAGGACAGGGGCCGAGTCAATGTTGGGCTGGGTTACGCCATTTCTTCCAACCAGATCAAAAACTTCATACCCGACTTGATGGCCACAAAACTGACCGAGCACGGTACGCTCGATTGCAATTTCACCGACCGAAACGGAAAAGTAGTTTGCTCTACGATCAACAGTGACTCCCCGGCAGCAAAAGCGGGGCTCGCTTTGGGAGACGAGTTGGTCGAGTTTGAAGGCGTTTCTGTTTCGACGGCCAACCAATTCACGAATTTGATCTGCACGCTACCAGAATCTTGGCCGGCTTCCCTGATACTGCAAACACCGACCGGGCAAATCAAAGAAATGACAGTGCGCTTGTTAGGACTGCCGTATGCAAAACCTAAAAAAGGCAGAAACCCGCGGGGTGACGATGGGCAGCCCAAAGAGAAGGGGCCTCCAAGTAAAAAAGAAAAACTGCGACAACGGAAAATGGAAATGATCAAGCTGTTGTCCGCTAAACCGGGCACCGTCCGCAACGTAAAAACTAACCAGCGTTACACCGACCGGTTAGTGAAGCAAATGCGTGCGGCATGTGGACAATCCGATGCCCAAGGACGAGATCTTTTCAGCGAAATGATCGACCTCATGCAAATCGCTACCCCGAACGCTCAACGTGTCATGCGGACAACTCTATTCGGGACCAGAAAGTGGTTGATTGAGCAGTTTGAGACAACCGATATGAATGGCAAGAAAATCGCAGCCGACGCCACGCCGTCAGTCCGTTACTTCTACGATGGCACGGACCATTTCCGCATCAATCGATTAAAGACTGATGAGAAAGAATGGGAGGTTCAATCGTTGTCTAACGTGGAAGCCAAGCTTGAACTGCCCATGTTGCAGGCGATGGTTGTGGCGGCAATCAATGAAAAGCAGCCGCTGTCGACGCTAGGTCCGATTCGACTTGATGGTAGCGACCGGTGCGGGCGGTCCAATGCTTTTCGGTTTCGCATCGATGACGAAGACAAGGATCCGTTGTATCTATGGGCCGTTGCGAAACCGAACGATGCCCAAGCCGCAGGCGAATTGCGAAAAGTGTCCGCCAGTTTGGATTGTTTGGAAGGTGGCGTTGCCGCGGGTGTCACCCTTGAACAGTGGCAGCAGGTTGGCTCGATGTCTATTCCACTGTCCCGAAAATTTGTCGCGGGATTGGATGAAGAGGTAGAAGTTGAACTGGTAAATTTGAGCGCTGAATCGCTAGATGGAATAATAGCCGCAACTCGTCTTTTGAAGGTCTCTGATTTGATCGAGGCTAATTTGGTCGAAGCCAATCCGAAGGAGGAGGCTGACAATGAAGAGTGAGATCTGGCTAACCGTGAGCGTGCTGTTTTGGCTGATGCTCTGTTGCCCTCCGGCGGCTGCTCAAGAGCCCACGCCAGCGCTTGCAGAATTGATCAATCGATGCCAACCAAAAATGGCCAAGGTGATCGGCGCAGGCGCCGGCCGAATAGACGGCTACGCAACCGGCATCGTCGTCAGCCCCGACGGTCTTGTCCTTACATCGCAAGGTGTTTTCCTTGACGGAGCCCAAGTCAAAATCGAGCTCGCCGATGGCAAGAGTTATCCTGCCACCATTCTTCGCCGCAACCGAACACTGCAACTGGCGCTGCTGAAAATCTCGCCGACAGAAGAACTTGATAGTTTTTCGTTGTCTGATTCAGACGTCGGTCAGAAAGGAGACTGGGTGATTGCATTGAGCAACGCCTTCAAAGTCGCCAGTAAATCGGAACCCGTTTCGGCAATGATTGGTGTGATTTCATTGCGGTCTTCGATCGAAGCAAGATTGAACCAACGCGACGTGGCCTACAAAGGGCCGCTGGTTTTAATCGACGCAATCACAAGTAATCCCGGCGCAAGCGGAGGGGCAGTCGTGACTTTCGATGGGCATCTGGTTGGCATGATTGGTAAATTGATCAATAGTTCAGAAACCAACACACGCCTCAACTATGCAGTGCCGTCCGCGGTACTCAAACAATTTGTCGACGGAACGCTTGAGACTCAAACGGGCATCGTGACGTCGTCAAAAAAAGCACAAGGTAATGGTGACCTTGGCATCGTCCTATTCAAGATGGGCGACCGCAACGACCCGGCCTACATTGATCGTGTTCGTCGTGGCTCTCCCGCGGCAAAACAAAAGCTCAAACCCGACGATATGATTGTGTCGCTCGGCGGAATAAAGGTGGGCTCGGTAAAAGAGTACCAAATAGCGGAGAAGGAACTCACTGCCGGGGAACCCATCACTCTCATTGTGAAACGCGGGCTCGAGATCATCAGGCTCCAGATAACTCCGCGGATGAAGAAATAATGTCGCAACATATCTGTTCTCGCATTTTATTTACAACCGCAATCGTGTGGTCTGCCATTGGAACAAGCCTTCGTGCTCAGGACGAAGCATCTCCTCCTAGCAAGCTCAATACACTTGAGGCGATGCAAGTCACATCCGCAATGTTCAGAACTGCGACGGCCAAAGTTGAGCCCTCGCTGGTGGCGATCGAATCGTGGGGAGGTGTGGGAGCGCGTGAGGGAAAGATTGGTGGAATTCGCAAACAAGGTGAAGGCAACACCACCGGCATCGCCATTTCCGCCGACGGCTACATCATCACCAGCACGTTCAACTTTATCGAACGCCCTCCAATCATCATGGTGGTCACGCACGACAACAAACGACATACGGCGCAACTTCAGGGCCGAGACGATTTGCGAAAAATCTGCTTGTTGAAGATCACTGACCTTGCTCCAGATGAAGCGCTGGTTGTGCCAGAGATTGCGCCGCTGAAAAAAATAAAGGTCGGGCACTGGGCGCTTTCGATGGGAGTTGGCTATGGAGATCGCAGCCCTGCGATTTCAATGGGCATCATCAGTGCCAAGAATCGCATCGGAGGTCGGGCGATTCAAACAGATGCCAACATCAGCCCCGCCAACTACGGCGGGCCGCTGATCGATATCGATGGACGAGTCATGGGAATTTGCGTGCCGATGAATCCGCAGTCCCAAGCCATTGGAGCGGGCGTTGAATGGTATGATTCAGGGATTGGATTCGCTATCCCGCTCGATGGAGCGGATGAGTTGATCGAAAGATTAAAAGATCCTAATGTCAAAATTGAGCCTGCATTTTTAGGCGTCAAAGCAGACGCCAATCCTGAAGGGGAAGGAATGTGGATCGCAGAAGTCGTGCCCAATTCGGCGGCCGCCAATGCAGGACTTGAACGCGCCGACGTGCTGATGACCGTTGACGGCAAAACTGTCGCGGATCTTATGAGCCTAAAACAGGTTCTCATTGCATTTGAGTCGGGACAGAAATCAACGCTGGAATATTTGGTGCAGGGACAAGGCGACATCGTAAAGAAAGACATCACTTTCATTCCGCCGCCGGCATCCGAAAAAGAAATCGATCAACTCGAACCGCCTGAGATTCGGTAAATTTTTATTGTCTCATTCA
>CAZDBE010000309.1:0-6755 GCA_964503675.1 uncultured Pirellulaceae bacterium
GTGGAAACCGCCGGACTAACAAACCCGATGGACCACCTCGGAGGGGCAGACCAAATCGACAGCAAACTTCGAGGCTGTGATTTGCTTCGTCTACGCGTCTCAGATATTCGCATGGGGGCAGACATACGAAGCAGAGCCAAGATAATTCAAAGCAAGACTGGGAACTCTGTTCAATTTGAAGTCACGAAGCAAACTCGGGACGCAATTGAATCTTGGTGCGAAGTGAACGAACTTCGTCCACATGATTGGCTGTTCCCTAGCAGGAAGGATAGATCGCGACATCTGTCTACAAGACAGTATGCGCGCATCGTAGAGGGTTGGGTAAAGTCAATTGGATTGCCGCGATCCTCTTATGCAACTCACTCAATGCGCCGGACCAAAGCCACTTTGATTTATAGAGAGACTGGCAACTTACGTGCTGTCCAGTTGCTACTTGGACACAGCAAGATTGATAGCACCGTCTTGTATCTAGGAGTCGAGGTTGAGGACGCGCTAACACTGGCAGAGAGTATCGAACTGTAAGCTGAATGTCGGATATTCCCGCCCACAAAACAAACGTCATTATTACGTCCCTCGCTGTTGACATTCTTCCAAGAGTAAATCACGTATTGGCTAAACGTTATATTATCACTCTCGGGAAATTATGACCGCAATCGCTCGCACTCGGATAGTATGGGTTACGCTTATTGGCGTCCTACTTATGACTGCGCAGATATTGATCGGGGCGCATTTTCATACAGATAGTAATCATTCAGATGAACAACCGCCTGCACACGAGTGTAGCATTTGTCTGATCACGTCCACGGCCAATGGTGGAGCTGGACCGGTTCCCTCTGCTGTTGTTTTCAAGTTACCTAATGTTCATGCTGAGCAAGCGCCTAGCCTAATCAAAGCGTTCACTCTACAGCGCTTAGCTTACACGGGGCATTCCCCTCGCGGGCCGCCATTTGCGCCAAATCGCGCAGGTTAAGCACAAACGATTGCTATGAAATTTGGTCTGTACAAAGTCGCTCCTACGCGAGTGGCTTGGCTGACGGATATGATTGGGCAGACGTGACCTTGCTGCGAGACAGCGCGCGCCATGCCTTCTCTAATCCTATCATATTGAGACCAATTATGACCCGTTTACCATTTGCGGCGCTGCTGATCAGCACGTCCTCCCTCCTCGCCCTATCAACAGCCCCAGCCTTTGCACAGGAAGCGTCCGACGCGGAAGCGCGTCAGGATACCGTGCTCGTCACCGGCACCCGCCAAGCCTATCGCGGCGATTTTCAGCAGCTAGAAATTCCTGCTGCAGATCAGATCATCGACGAAGAAGTGCTGCGCACGGCTGGCGCGCTTGATTTGAATGAAGCGCTTGATCTTTCTGCATCTGTGGCACGGCAGAATAATTTCGGCGGGCTGTGGAACAGCTTTTCCATCCGTGGGTTTTCCGGTGATATCAACCTGCCAAGCGGGTTCCTTGTGAATGGATTTAATGCCGGTCGCGGATTTGGCGGCCCACGTGACTTGGCAGGCATCGAGGCGGTCGATGTGCTTAAGGGCCCCCGCTCAGCTCTTTTCGGGCGCGGCGAACCCGGCGGCACAATCAATCTGGTGACCAAGCGACCGCAGCTTGAGAAGGGTGGATATATTCAGGGCACGATCGGAAGCTGGGAACAGTACCGGGTCGAAGGTGATGTACAGAATGTGTTCGGCGACAGTGACAATATTGGCGCGCGCGTGGTCGGGTTCTTCGAAGATGCTGATAGCTTTCGTGAGGGAAAAGAGACTCAAAAATACGGTCTCTATCCCTCCGTTCGCGTCGATTTTAACGACAGATCGAGACTGTCTTACGAATTGGAATACACGGCTCAGGAATTGCCGCAGGACCGGGGCGTTATTTTCTCTGAAGAGTTCGGGTTTTCACCGCGCGAGCTTTTCACAGGAGAGCCTGATGCACTTATCGAGACCGAAGTGCTCGGTCACCAGCTAGAGTATCAATATGATTTCTCTGACAATTGGGGCATTTTGCTCGGCGCAGGCTACCGCGAAACATCGCTATTGGGCGACGCTTATGAGAATAACTTTGGCAGCCGCCAGCCCTACCTTGTCGATGGCGAGACCATTTCGCGTTTCTTCCGCTTCCGCGACTATGACACAGATTATTTTGTCCTGCGCGGCGAGGTGACGGGGGAGTTCAACACAGGCCCCATTCGTCACCGCCTGATTGCAGGTCTGGACTATGATGAGTTCAACAATGATCAAGTGGCAAACCGGTTCCGTCAGGCAGGCATTGGCGGCGCGCCCAGCAGTTCACTTGACCCGCAAACCTACCTTCTGATCGATGTCTCAAATCCTCAATATGGCCTGTATGATCGCCCTGATGCTGCCGCTCAAATTGATCGCATCGAGACGCTGAACGGTGTTGGCTTTTACTTCCAGGATCAGATCGACATTACTGATAATCTGCAGATCCGTCTCGGCGGCCGCTTCGATGACTTCGAACAGGAATTGGACAATCGACGGTCTGCCACATCAGAGGAGTCATCGAACACATATTTCTCTCCGCAGGCGGGCGTTGTTTACCGTGCGAATGATGCGATAAGCGTCTACGCGTCTTACGGCGAAGGTATTCGTCAGCTGTCAGGCAATGATCCTGATGGAAACTCATTTGACCCCAACAAGACAAAATCCACGGAGATTGGTGTCAAAGCCGACCTTGGGCAGCTTAGTGATAGTATCGAAGGCACAGCTTCTGCGACATTGTTTAACGTGCAGCAAAGCAATATTCTCGTCTTTGGTAACGGCTTCAGTGATCCTATCCCAGCTGGCGAGGCAGAAAGTCAGGGTCTGGAGCTGGATGCAAATATCGCATTCGCAAACGATCTGAGCGTGTGGTTTTCATATTCTTATATTGATGGAGAATACACCAATAGCGGCATCGACACCTCAACTTTTACATCTTTCGAGCCGGGCTCACCGCTCGTGAATTCGCCTGAGCATCAGCTGAGCCTGCAACTCGCTCAAAGCCTGACTTTAGGCGATATGCCGATACAGTTTGGCGGTGGTTTACTTTATGTTGGCGAGCGGTCTGGTGAGCTCGGAAGTGACTTCACCTTGCCGGACTATACAACTGTCCGCCTATTCGGTGAAATTGAGCCTATTGATAATGTTTCGCTCCGTTTCGACGTCGATAACGTTTTCGATGAAACCTTCTACACAGACTCTTTTGCGAATGTTTGGGTTCAGCCGGGCGCGCCGCGCCGGTTCCGCCTGACAGCCGCTTACGCATTTTAGGAGACGGCTCATGGCCCCTGCACTTGAGACCGAAGCTTTAACCGTTACACGATCAGGTCAAACTGTTCTCAAAGACGTGTCATTCCGTGTTGCGCCGGGCGAGGTTTATGCCTTGCTCGGCGGTAACGGGGCAGGCAAGTCCACGACGTTGCTGACGTTTCTCGGCTTTCTTACGCCCGATGCAGGGGCTGTGAAAGTTCAGGGAGCCAGCGTGAGTGAGGATGTGAAGGCCGC
Organism: uncultured Pirellulaceae bacterium; assembly: GCA_964503675.1. GTDB lineage: Bacteria > Planctomycetota > Planctomycetia > Pirellulales > Pirellulaceae > Mariniblastus. Next base: position 3,514 of record CAZDBE010000309.1, read on the forward strand.
ACGGCTTGCGTCTGCATATCTTCCTGAAGCGGCGACCCTATATGAACATCTCAGCGCGCGCGAAAATCTTGGGTACTTCCTGTCACTCGCCAAAGTGAAAGCCAGTGACAGCGAGATTGACGCTGCGCTGGACCGCGTCTCTCTTCAGCAAGACGCGCGCGGCAACAGACTTACAACGTATTCCAAAGGCATGCGCCAGAAGGTGGCCATAGCTCTGGCGCTTCTCAGAGACACCCCTATCCTGCTTCTGGATGAGCCGACTTCCGGCCTAGACCCGATCGCGATTGATGAGTTTAACGCGCTGGTCCGCTCTCTCGCAGATGAGGGCCGCGCCATCCTGATGGTCACCCATGATGTATATGGCGCGTGTCAGGTTGCGGACCGGATTGGCTTGCTCAGACATGGGCAGCTTGTCGGGATATTCGACAGACCGGAGGCCGGCCTGATCGATACCGCGGTGGTGCATGATGCGTTTGCAGGGCGGGCTGTCTCATGAGCACGGTTCTGTCTATCGCGAGAGAAGAATGGCGGCTTTGGCTGCGCTCCAAAATAGCGCTGCTAGCGCTTATAACTGTTAGTTTGATTATCGCTGTGACTAGCGTCCTGACCGCATCGCGCATCGTGGCTGAGCAAGAGGCGCGTCATCACCAACAGGAACAATCAGAAGAAGCCTTCCTCACCCAGCCTGATCGCCACCCTCACCGGATGGTGCATTACGGTCATTATGTCTTTCGGGCCCCGCCGCCGCTCGCGATCATTGATCCGGGCGTTGATGCAGTTACAGGACAGAGCATTTTTCTTGAGGGCCATCGACAAAACACAGCCATGTTTGCTGATGCCCGTGCCAGCGCAAATATTGGCAGTTTGCAGGGACTAACGCCGGCCTTCGTTTATCAAATCCTCGTGCCATTGCTGCTGATTGCACTCGGTCATGGCTTGTTCGTCCGTGAGCGTGAGGCCAAAACGCTCGCGCCTTTGCTCGCGGGAGGAGTGTCCGGCAACACGCTCTATACTGGGAAATGCCTCGCTTTGGCGGCGCTGAGCGGCGCATTGCTGTTGCCGCTCGTAATCCTGGCAGGTGTCACACTCGCGCAAGGCGAAACGCTGATAATGAGCGCGGGTGTTACGCTAGGCTATTCCGCCTATCTACTTATCTGGTGCGCGCTGATCACTCTTGTTTCAGCGCTATCGCGCAGCCGAGGCATCGCGCTTGGCCTGCTTGTCTTCATCTGGCTGATCTGGGCGCTGATCGTGCCGCGCATTGCTGTTGCAACGGCGAGCGCTGCCGTGCCTGCTCCCGGCAAGCTGGAGACTGATTTTCGGATGAACGCCGATCTGCGCGAGCTAGGCGACGGGCACAACGCTGCAGATCCGGCCTTCGCTCAGCTACGCGCAAACCTTCTTGCGCAATACGATGTTGAGACTGTTGAAGAGCTACCGATAAACTTTCGCGGCGCGGTGGCGCAATCCTCTGAGAGAGAGCTGACCAGCGTCATGAATGAGTATGCTGAGGAGCGCATGAGCGTCGAGACGGCGCAATCAGCTCACGTGAACTGCTATGGCTGGCTGTCGCCCATGCTGGCTGTCTCGTCTGCCTCTCGCTTTCTGGCGGGCACAGACCTGACGACACATCACCGCTTTTTGAGGGAAGCTGAGGCGGTGCGCTTCGATTTCGTTCAGGGCCTGAATGACGCGCATATTAATAAACTCTCCTACACAGATGATATGAACCGCAATCAGGATGCAGCAGCTACAAAACGCGCCCGCATATCGGCAGACAATTGGGCTGTGCTGAATGAGTTTGAGTTCACCCCCTCTGCCCCGCAGGTGCGCGCAGCTTCCGCAACGGGCCCGCTTGTCATGCTGATCGTTTGGCTCGCCGGGCTCTTATGTGCCGGATATCTCGTCACTGCGAGGTTGAAACCATGAGCAGCATCGTTCGAGAAGCTTGGTTCCTTCTTCGCGACCGGGCCGCACACGTATGGGTCACGATCGCCTTTGCGGCGGCAAGCCTTGCGGTTGTTTTCGGCTTGAACGAAGTGACCGCCCAACATGAGACGATCGAACGTCTCAAAGTGGCTGACAAGATCGAACAAGCGGTTGCGCTTGAGAACCACCGCGATTGGGGCAGCGCCGCGTATTACACGTTTCACCTCACCTATGATGAGCCGTCAGAGTTTGCTTTTGCCGCGCTCGGCCAGCGTGATGCCTCGCCGTGGAAACACCGCGTGCGCATGCTGGCGCTTGAAGGTCAGATATATGAGACCGACGCGGCCAATCCTGACTTTGCTCTGATCGGCCGGTTCGATTTTGCGTTTGTAATTGCAATGATTGCGCCGCTGCTGCTCATTCTTCTGCTTCATGATTTGCGGGCCGTAGAGCGCGCCAATGGCCGGTTTGAACTGATCAGCGTGACGTCTGCCACGGGCACAGGGATTTGGTTCACCCGGGCTGCCCTGCGGGTTGCAGCGCTAGCCTTGGCGCTTCTCATCCCGCTCTGGATTGGCGGTGTGATGAGCGGCGCAGGCATAGGGCCGCTATTGCTTGCGAGTCTCGTGACCCTGCTTCACCTCGGCTTCTGGTGGGCTGTGACTGCATGGCTCAACACAAAGGGCTGGACAGCGCCCGTCAACTTAACCGCGCTTATGGGAATCTGGCTGGCGCTCGCCATTGTTGCCCCCGCTGCGATGCAAAAGGGCATCGACGCGGCTGTCACCATTCCAGATGGCGGAGACATTATCCTTACCCAGCGCGAAGCCGTGAACGACGCCTGGGATCTTCCAGTGTCCGCAACAATGGAGCCTTTCCTCGAGCGCCATCCGGAATGGGAAGACTACACGGAGATGGAATCGACGTTTGAGTGGAAATGGTATTACGCCTTCCAGCAAGTTGGCGACCAAACGGCCGAGCCGCTCTCCCTCGCTTACCGCGCTGGCCGCGACCAAAGGGACGCTCTTTCTGCAGCGCTGTCATGGCTATCTCCGCCGGCAAAGGTCGAGCGCGTGTTTCAATCATTGGCCCGCACTGACACGAAAGCGGCAGCGGACTATGAAGCCAGCGTCCGCGCTTATCACGCTAATCTACGCGGGTACTATTATCCGGGCCTATTCCGCGATGACCCTTTCACAGATGAAGCAGTTGAGAAACGTCCTGACTTTGAGCCGCTATAGATCATTTTCAGGATTTGTCGCAGGAACGGTGGGAGCAATTTCTGACTGGCTCCATTGCTAATTTCTTATGTC
>CAZDBE010000310.1:0-3515 GCA_964503675.1 uncultured Pirellulaceae bacterium
GTTGTCGGGTCTGTCTCAATAAATCCTCCAACGCCATGGCCTCTTCATCGGCCTCGAGCGAAGGTTGTTGAAGCTTGGAAATGTGTGCCTGTTGAGCCGACTGAATTTGTTGGCGATTGAATGCCTCGATCACAGATTCCAGTTGGGTATGAACAGCCAATTCGATTCCTGTATTGTTCGCATCGGCGGCGGCCTGTTTTTTAGTCGCTTCTTCCAGAAGGTATTCGACTACGTTTTTCAGCACCGGATCATCCACATGCAACATTACGCTCTCATAAGACGCTTCTCGACCGTCATGGAAAAACTCTCCGATTGTCTCGAAGATTTCCTTGAGCGGTCCAAATGCGAATTGTTCAGGTGAAACCCGTTCGATAGCGATGTCTGCTAAAGCAGGTTCGGTCAAAATTAATTGCAGCAGTTCGGCTTCCTTAATGTCGAACTTGGTGAAATCAATTTCGTTTGTGTTCTGGTTGGCGTCGTCTTGGCGAAAGCGTGATGGACGAGTCGAGTTTCGCAGTTCCTTTAACCGCGCCTTCACTTGCTCGCGCGTCGTTTGAAATTGGCGAGCCAGTCGGGTCAGCATCTGATCCTGACGCAGGCTCTTGGCTGCTGAGGCGGCGATCACGCTGGCAGGTACCTGAGCCACCGTTTTCAGGATGTTTTCCAATGCCTGATTAGCGGCGTGGGTTTGGTTGATCAGATCGATGCCATTTGTCTCGACGTTGATTTTGTGAGCCAGTGCGTCGGGGGCCCCGTCGACGAGTCCTTGGAAGGCGTCGGCGCCGTTCTGCTGGACATAGTCGAATGGGTCAGCTCCCTCGGGCAGCGAGAGGATCCTCAAGTCCATGTCTTGGGCAACGAACAAGTCCAAAATTTGGTTGGTTCGTTTTTGTCCGGCTTCATCGCCGTCGAGTACCAGCGTAACTTGGTCAGCAAAACGTTTGATCAATTTGATGTGACGCTCGTTGAGCGCCGTTCCCAGCACGGCAACGGTGTTTCGCAGACCCGCTTGATAAGCGGCAATCACATCGGTGTAACCTTCGACGATTGTTAGACGCCGGTTTTTTTGAACTTCACGATAGACGTGGCTGAGCCCGTACAGATTGTCGCTCTTGGTGAACAGCAGGGTTTCACCGGAGTTATAGTACTTGCCTTTGGGTTCAGGATCGTCTCCGTAGATCCCCGGTACTACTCGCCCACCCATGCCAATGGGGCGTTGCTGAAGGTTTTGAATCGGGAACAACACTCGACCGCGAAACGGTTCGTACCAGCCGCCGCGTTGGTTGGCTACAGCCAAGTGGCATGCTTCTAGGATCTTCGCGTTGAATTCAGTATCTCTTGCGTGATCGATCAACCATGTCCACGCCAGAGGCGCAAATCCTATTTTGAATTCTTCGATTGTTTCAGCAGTTAAATTGCGGTCCGAAAGGTAGCTGCGGACGGCAGCAGCTTCGTCGGAATGAAGCAAGAACTGATGATACTTTTCCTGCGCCCATTCCATGGCTGCGAATAGTGTGTTCTTGTCTCGCGCCGATCCTTTTTCTATCTTCCGCCCGGATTTGGTGATTTGGATACCGGCTTCATTTGCCAGAAACTCAAGCGCTTCCCGGAATCCAAGGCTGTCGCGCTTCATGACGTATGAAAACACGTCGCCGCGATCGGCACATACCCAGCACGCCCAAGATTGGCGTGATTCGTTGATTTGAAAGGAGGGGCGTGAATCTTCGTGCCAAGGACACAGGCCCACATAGTTACCGCCCTGCCTGCGGAGTTGCATATCACCACCGATCAAGCTGACAATATTTGTCGCTTGTTTCACTCGATCCTTTAAATCGAAGTCCGGCAGCACGTGAACAGTTCTCGCTGTGATTGACAAAATGAGCGTGTGAGCAAGTGAGTTGGCCGCAAGCCAAGACAGTTGTCGGACGCGTTGGTTCGTCTGGAGAACAACAAAAAGAAGTGAGCAAAGACCGAGATTCTCGATGGCTCTGCCGCGGAGCAGTTTTAGTAACTGCGGCCGCGATCCTGTTTCTTATCGAAAGCCAGCAACATCCAATGTTGCAGTAAGAATTCGCTGTACAGGAAGGCTTCGTTTTCAGTGTCCTCCATGACACAGCACTCTAACCTAAAACAGATCGCCTTCTTCGGTCAACGTCAATCTTTTGCGATTCTCCAATGACCCTTCGATTCTACCAGCACCCCTGCTATCGGTCCAAGGACTAAGCGTCCAATGGCTTTTCCCTGTGTCACTAAACTGGTGAGTTGAACTATACTGGCGGGAAACAGGCAAGTATTTACCTTGTCGCCCATCTCGTATTAGAAATTTGGGTCACCGGCTAGATTGGAATACCTGTTCACAACAGACGGTAAAACGTTTCATGCCGCGCGAATCCAGTGCCCGGGGCTTTCACTGGCCGCCGAGTTGTTCATCTCAATCCCAACTTCCCTACCTTCAACCTACCAACGCTAGTGTCCGAGCAATCTGCCAACTCTAATCTAAAGAGTACCGTCTCATCTGAAGACCAGACGCCCCCGCCGAGTAGGCCACCGAAGTCAAAGTTGTGGAGCTATTTGATTTTTCTCGCGTTCCTTGGCGCTGGAGTTATGGTCGCCGTGCAGATGATCAACCCCAGCGATCAATCGGTTGCCGAATTTGAACAGCTTGAAATTGGCGGCGCGACAGAAAAGACTCCCTTAGGCGTCGATGTTCTCGATGAGGGGGCTGAGCCCAGTCAGATCGATGACTTGGAAGGCCGACTGGCGAACATGGCTAGCAACGAATTGATTGAAGCGGCCAGGCATCCTCTAGAACCTATCCTCAAGTTAGCCGATGAGGGGGTACGTCGGATGGATCGTCAGATCAACGACTACACCGCGACGATTGTCTCTCAGGTAACGATCGGCAAAACACTACAACCAGAGAAACGAATCTTCTGCAAAATTCGCCATGCAAAAACGGTTGAGGCAGGATCGGCTTTGCCTGGCCAAGAAGTTCCGTTTAGCGTTTATTTGAAGATGTTGGCTCCCAGCTCGATCGCCGGGCAGGAAGCGATCTGGGTTAAAGGTGAGAACGACGGCAAACTGATTGGTCACACGACAGGTTTCCTAAATGTTAAACGCGCTTACTTGGACCCGGCCGGTTCGATCGCCATGCAGGGCAACTTGCATCCAATCTATGACATCGGGTTTCTCAACCTCGTCAAGAAAATGGGCGTGGTCGGCCGTCGTGATCTCCAACATCCCGACTGCAGCGTCTCCATCACACGCGATGTCTCGGTGGGGAAGCGAACTTGCACCTTGATCGAAATCAAACACGCTCAAGAGAATCCCAAATTTGAATTTCACATTGCCAAAATCTATATCGATCAGCGTCGCGATATATTAGTTGGCTATGAGGGCTTTCTTTGGCCAGAAAAGGAAGGTGATCCTCCGCCGTTGAAAGAAAAGTATTTCTATACCGATGTGAAGATCAACGTCGGGCTGACGGATGATGATTTTTCGGCGGATAACAAGGA
>CAZDBE010000310.1:3615-4719 GCA_964503675.1 uncultured Pirellulaceae bacterium
TTCAAATATTTGTCCAACCACGCGATCATTTCTGCTTGGGTTTGCATAACGCTTTGGCGGGCGACATAGCCGTGTGATTCGTGCGGGAGAATTACCAGCCTTGCCGTGCCACCGTTGCCCTTGATGGCTTGGTAAAGCCGTTCGCTTTGAAAGGGAAACGTTCCCGAGTTGTTGTCTTTTTCGCCGTGCATGATTAACAGCGGCCGCTTTATTTTGTCGGCGTGCATAAAAGGGCTGACCTTCAGATAAATATCCGGTGCCTCCCAGAGACTTCTACGTTCCGCCTGAAACCCAAACGGGGTTAGTGTTCTGTTATAGGCGCCACTCCTAGCAATGCCGGCTTGGAACAGATCGCAATGAGCCATCAGATTGGCGGTCATGAATGCGCCATAGCTGTGTCCGCCGACGGCAACGCAGTCGCGATCGGCCACACCTTCGGCTACAGCGAAATCGATTGCCGATTGTGCGGCGTCGGTAATCTGTTCGATAAACGTGTCGTTCATGACTTCAGGTTCGCCCACGACCGGCATGGTCGCATTGTCTAACACGGCATATCCCTGAGTGACGAGCGTCAAGTGTGAGATGCCAGTCATGCGGGTAAAGCGGCGTGGATTGCCGACGACCTGTCCCGCCGTTGATGGATCATTGAACTCTTGGGGATAGGCCCAGACCAATAATGGCAACCGTTGGCCTAGTTGATGATCTTCCGGAAGGTAGAGGGTTGCCGACAGCTGGACGCCGTCGGAACGCTGGTAGGTTACCAGCCGTTTTTTGATGCCGCGAATCTGTGGAGTCGGATCATTGAACTGCGTGACGTGCGAGACGGCGGCTGCCGAGGTTTGTGCCGGTGGGACCGCCAGCGTGCGCATTCTCAGATTCGGAGGCTCGGTGGGAGACTGAAACGAAGTCAACACGCAAAGCAGATTGGAGTTTTTATCATCTGACTGGCAAACCGAAACGACCGACTCAACACAATCGTCGTCGCAGCGCCACAAGCGGCTGACGCTCATGTCGGATAGGTTTTGACAATCGAGAAACGGCAAGTTGCCTTCGGGAGTCGCTCCCTTGCCCGCGCGAAACACCAACGCGCTTTGATCCTGTTCG
>CAZDBE010000310.1:4819-6706 GCA_964503675.1 uncultured Pirellulaceae bacterium
TGTCGTCACCCAACGCCGGTCTCGATCATATTCGGTGGTGATGACTCTTCGGCCGTCTTCGAAATAAGTCAAACCGTAGAACCGATGCTGAACGTCCATTAACGCTTCGGGGGCGTTTTCGAAGGGAGCCGAGATCTGAAACACTTTGTCTCGAAACGGCGCCGCTTTGTTGGGGTCGCCACCGTCCAAGGCAGTTGAATAGCAAACGGTTGCAGGGCGCGACGACATCCAGTGAATAAGACGCGGTTGGGTTCGAACACCTTCGACAGGAATGTTGGCAGCGACCGGGATTTCGGCGACGGTGAATTCCAGATCGCCATCAAGGTCGGTGACGCTGACAGACATGGCAAAACTGTGCCAAGTATGGAAATAGGAGAACGGTCGCTTGAGAGTCGTCACCAACAGGTGTTTGCCATCGGGGGACGGCGAGGCGCTGGCGTACATGGCCGCGGGCAAGCGATGTAGCACTCTGCCGTCAATCCGCACCGTGACGATTTCGTTGGTGACCATTTCCGCAAAACGATCCTCGTCGCGTGGGTTTTTTAATAGGTCCTGATAGGTGCGAGTTGGGGAAGTATCGCCATCGGTTTCTTCGATCCTAGGCCCCTGCGGAACAGATGGGCCGTCTTGTGTATTGGGGTTGGGAGATTCCGGCAGGACCGCCATAACGAGACTTTTGCCATCAGGCATCCATTCGAAATCGACCAGCACGGTGCAGATGTTCGGGTGAACTAGCACGGCTTCGTGGGACGCGACTGAAGCGACAAACAGCGCAGTACCTTTCTCGTGCAGAACCTCAAACGCGAAGTGGTGGCTGTCGTGTGACCATCGGATGGCTCCAATCTTTCGATCCGCGATCTCGGTTTGGGAAAAATCGAGATCCGGATGTTGGATCGAGACACGCCGCATCGGTGAGGCGGATTTGCTAGATGAGTTCTGGCTAGGTTCAACCGCCTGACAAACTAGTCCACTACGAAAACGTGTGTGAAATTTGGAGTGGCTTTGCGGATCTATTCTTATCCCCGCCAGCCTTAACATAGGACGAGCGAGATCGGCAATCTCCGGCATGGGAGCGGACTCGATCAGTAACATTTGTCTTCCGTCGGGGCTGAGCATGACGGAGGGCTCTTGGAGAGCGCTAATGATGTCAGCCACCAATTTGGGGGGTGAGAGCCACGATTGTTTAGTGGGAAGATTCATAGACGAGGTGGGGTGAGACAATTTGATAGAGATAGGGCCGAGCTGGGATGTTTCCCATACGCCACAGATTTGTGTGAACCTGACGACATCGATACGTCTCTTTTTCGCAACGGCCGGCGTTTTAACATGGCACGGCGAAAAAGATGGACATTTTATGACGCGTTATTCTCCTTAAATCGGCCATAAAGGTTGCTTTTGTTTCAAAAATAGTCCACATCCGTAAGATTCAGGAAACGTTTGGCATCAAACCTGCGTCTTATAACTAGGTAACGTTCATATCCTGTCAGAATCGCAGCTCAAGCGATAGTCAAAAGCGAGGTCACAATGATCAAACCAAATCGACCATCTGAAGAAAACGGAACAAACTCTGGCCCAGCGGTTTCCAATCCGCAATTGCGCGAGACAAAACTTCATTTCCACAGCGATGAAGATTTCTCGGATTGGATCGACGGAGAGCTGGATACTCTTGAGGCACTCTTCGCCGACTTTGCCAGTAAAGAATCTCTGAGGGGCTACTTCTCTCGATAGTTGAGCTTCTTGGCTTCTTCACCAAAGGGCACCTTGAGGCGTCTTTGACATCGGAGTTATACTTTAGGGTTTTCGCTACCTAGCGGAAACCAAATAGTAAAACCGTCAAAGTAGAGCCCCATGAACATTCACGAATATCAAGGGAAGCAGCTGTTCAGC
>CAZDBE010000311.1:0-6654 GCA_964503675.1 uncultured Pirellulaceae bacterium
GTTGCCCCCACTGGCACCTGAAGCCAGCGCGTCTGCCAATTCCGCCACATCCGCGTGATGTCTTAAATCGTCATTGGGCTCGAAGTTATACGCCATCGGTACACTCCATTTCAAGCCTCAATCAGGATTTCTGCACTAGTATCGAGGAACGGATTCGTCGATTTCTTGACTCCAAATGTCGATCCCGCCGGACATGTTCTGAGCCTGTGGAAAACCGTTGTCGCGTAAAAACTGAACCACCCGCAAACTACGTGACCCGTGATGACAGTGAACCACCAGCGGTTGATCTTTCCATGATTCCAATTCTTCCAAACGATCTGGAATCGAACGCATCGGGATCAATTTAGCTCCCTCAATGCGACATGTCTGGTGCTCGTCAGGTTCACGACAGTCCAATAATAAAAACTCCCCACTGCTATGTTGCTTGAGCAATTGGGAAGTGGCTTGTACGTCGATTTCGATAGGTGGGTTTTCTGGCATGATGGTTCGGTTAGTGAGTGGTTGAGTATTTGAGATCGTCAATGGTTATGGTGGTCTGAAGTCTGGCGACTTCAGCTACGATTTTAGCCCTCTCCTTCGTTGAGCCTTCGCCCCTCCCGGCGGGAGGATGGCATCGAGGTTACTGGCCCAGCACGTAAGCAAAGATCAACGGGGCTACGATTGAAGCATCTGAGTTAATCATAAACGTTGGCGTGTCTTCGGCAAGTTTACACCACGTGATTTTCTCGTTGGGTACGGCTCCCGAATAAGAACCATACGAGGTCGTCGAATCGGAGATCTGAGCAAAATACTGCCATAGCCGAATGTCTTTCTTCAGATCCTGAATAATCGTCGGCACCGCACAAATCGCAAAATCGCCCGCGATCCCGCCGCCAATCTGAAAGAAGCCAATCCCCAATCCGTTGCGATCCTCAGGTGCGCCATCGGCGTCCAAATACCAATTGACCAGATTCTCCATCTGCTGAGTCCCGCTGGAGAGCGCGTGGTGCGAGCTAATTTTCTTTTCAATCACTCGAGCAGCAAAGATGTTGCCCAATGTTGAATCTTCAAACCCTGGACAAAACACGGGAATGTCCTTTTCCCATGCCGCCAGCATCCAGGAATTCTCCGGCGGTATCTGATAGTGGGGCTTTAGACTACCGGAAGCGAAAATTTCAAAGAAGACCTCTGCCGGTGCTAGGCTTTTCCCGGCGCCAGCGTTTTCGGCACAGATGCTCATAAAATGATCCTCGATGTGCCGCATCACCGTTTCGGGGATGCAGGTGTCGGTCACTCGATTGAATCCTTTGTCCAACAGTGCCCGCTCATCGGCGGGTGACAAATCGCGGTAGTGCGGCACCAGTTCATATTCGTTATGTGCCACCAGATTGAAGACGTCTTCTTCAAGATTGGCGCCGGTACAGGAAATCGCATGAATTTTGTCTTGCCGGATCATTTCGGCAAGCGAAATACCTAGTTCGGCCGTACTCATCGCGCCGGCCAGCGAAACCAGCATTTTACCGCCACCATCCAAATGATCGCGCCAGCCTTTCGCACTGGCCACCAATTCGCGCGCGTTGAAGTGCAAAAAGTTTTGGTCGAGAAAATTGCTGATCGGAGAGTTGGGCATGTTGGCGTTGGTATTGGTCAAATCGCTTGATTGATTGGTCGTTCCTTTTCTACCAAAGAGGCATTTGGGAAACACCCCTGTTGCCAAAGGTTCTCATGTCGAGTTTTTGCATCACGGGGATTGAGACCGAAAAAACAAGGTTTTAAGGGTGCTTTTGCTTAGTAAGCGGGCCCAAAACGATTCTCAATCAAAATGCATTGCCGCAATTCACGCTTTGGCATCGGCATTGCGTTTGGGGTAGCTCAGCAGTCGGATTCTTCCTTTCAAAGGAGGCCCGGTTGTAACGAGAACTCCTCGAACTTCCTCGCAGCAGGCCGTCACAGGTCCCCGCCTTAACTCCCTCCTTGAAGATTTCCTCCCGAGCAATTCTTCATTTGTTGCTCGCCACGAAAACAAACCAACCGAGAACACAAAACGATGCACGCAAATCAATTAGCGGAAATTGGCTCATGGGTCGCCATACACTCCTCGAACCTAGTATTTGGCCGCCCACCACAATCGCTCAGTAACACCAACGAATACTGGACCGCTTCCAAATGCAGACTCCAGCGCTGGATCACCGCTCTCAAAATGTTTGAGCATGACATGGCCGATCCTTCTGAAGGGCACGATCCCTGGCCGGCAATGGAGACCGTTGTCAACGAAATTTTGCTTTCCGAATTTCTCACACGTGTCTGGGCCGCATCTGTCTTGTGCCACGACCACCATCACGACTCTGACGAATTACACGGACTGGCTCATTCGACATTTATCAGTCACATCGAAGCCCGTAACCGCGCCGTCCGATTGCTGTTGGCCTCACAAGGTTCCAATGAAGAGGCCTTCGACCGCATCAACTTGGTTCGCCGCAAATTAGAACGCTGGACCGATCTGTTTATGGCTCAGCTACCCAATCTTGGGATCGCACAGCAGTTCGGTTTTAATCCTCAACGTGTAACAGATTTCTACAACGAACGACGGCAGGACGCCGGCCCCACCGTTGTCCGCCGCCAGCAAGTGTTGATGGCTTCTTTCGCCGCTGACATGAACGCCCTCAGCAACCACTCGGCCAACCCTGTTTTCAATCGCCAGATCGCCTCAGGGATACTGGCATGTTTCCCGTCAAACCGATTTGATTCGACAGGCCTGCCGAAATCAGCGAGGATGCTGTGGGTGGAAAAATCTCAGAACGACACTCAGATGTTGGTAGAGCAACTTGCTGATTTTGAAACAGAATCTCTGGAGAAATCGACTCGTTTTATGTCGTAAGCCTCTCGTGTGCTATTAGCAGTACGACTCTCCGAATCGTTGGTGCTACAAAATACGACTCGGAGAGTCGTGCCACGATAGGCCAAGGTGGCTTCAGCAGTGCACAGAGGATAGAATGCATCAGTGACGCAAGTCAAATAACAATTCATCAACTCTATTGGCCGGCAAATTCATGAAAACCCTCCTTAATTCTCTTTGCTTCGTTTTGGCCATCTGTGTTCTTTCGTCGGGCTGCGAGCGCAAGAAAGCTGTCGAGAAGCCCAAGCCTGAACCCATCATTGGCAAAAAGACGCAAGACATCACTGAATACGATCCAGCGGCCGGCAAAGTGGTCAGCGAAGGAAAGTACGAATCGAGCTTGATCAAGAGTGCGATGGGCAACGCACGTGCCTACGGCAGCGCAGTGGAGAATATCGAAGTCCCACGAGTCAACCAGTTACTGGAGATGCATAGAGCGACTACCGGTGAGTATCCGAAGACTTACAAGGAGTTCATGGACGAAATCATCTTCAAGAACAATCACAAATTGACGATGCTGCCTCATGGTTCATCGTATCAATACGATGTGAAGAATCACAAATTGATTGTCGTGAAGGACAAAGCTGAAGAGTGACTTTCTCAGCCTCTGAGAAGAATTCTCCAATATGATTCGCAGGCTACTGCCGCGACCAATTCTCACTACATCAGTTTGGACATTGCGATCAAATCATCCGCGACGTCAGCCAGCTTGCGTTTGCGATCCATCGCCAGTTTACGAAGAGCCTTGTGAGCCTCCTCTTCGCTCAAGCCTTTTTGCTCAATCAGATAGCACTTCGCACGGTCGATTCGTTTCTGTTCGCTAAGTTGCTCCCGTGCCCGAGCCAGTTGATCACGTAGCATTTTGAATGACGCGAACGTAGCCATGGCAACCTCGATTGCGTGTTTCACTCGGACAGTGCTTACATCTCCGACCGAATAGGCACAAACTCCAGAGGCAACGGCTTCTTGGATCGACTGGGCCTTTGGATCTTGCGCAACCATCAAAACGGGTGTCGGATCTTGATCGCGAATCAATTTCAACTGCTCCAGCGTGTCTCGAGACGGTGATTCGACATCAATCAGAACCACATCAGGCTTCGTTTCTCGGACGAACTGATGTAGCTCCGTCGAATTGGAGAGCGCGTGAACCCGGCTATAACCGGCTTTGCTAAGCGCAGCAATCAGAAGCTTAAGCCGGGTTTCGGACTCATCAACCACCAGAATACTGGTCTGATGTGAGTCGTTATCAGAAATATGAGGAATCGCTTTGTCTCGCATCTCCCTCTTCCATTGAACGAACGATCGTTACAAGTTAACTAAACTTGAGGCGTCCGTTCCGCGAAGTCTACTAGATGCGACGTAAGCAATTGACATACCAAGTAATCGAAGTTCTTGCTATTCAGTTTGCGACGTCACGTTGACGGTAGAATGGAATACCTTCTATGCATCGGCTGGGCACTCTACGGCGATCTTACGATCCATTGTTATGATGAAATTAATTTTCGATCTATTGATTCAGTTTATGGAATGCTTCGGGTAAAAACCGCGATGCCTTTCAAACTTGCACTGCATGACTCATTTGTTGGCAACTCGCTTGAGTACGTCTGTTTTCGCACAACTCGAATGGCCCGTAGAAATAAAGAATTTGAGTTTAAAACAGAATTCGAACCATGCTGGCCCGAAACCTGCTACATTGTCTTTCACATGCATCTGAGAAGTTCTCTTCGGTCAGCTGCATTCTTAGATTGGCGCAACGACGCGTCATCTGCCAACACTGCCGAACTTCCTTTCTAAGTTCGACGGTTTCTTGATTGATAGATGTTGGGCAAGTTCACCACCGCGCGGTGGTTGGCTTCTCCCAGATCTACGCTTTGCCAGCTGACCCCAATAGATTTTTGCGCGCACCTGTCATCGCCGGGGCCGCGTTTTATCTGCACACAAATAACATTTTAGGAGAATGCACGATGGCCAACTTTAATAATCCTTACGATCCAGATAAAGACATTTGGAACGAAGACGCGATCAACGAGACCCGTAACTTCGATCCAAAAACAGCTAATCTTCTGCCCGACGCACCAGACTGGGACGGTGGCGAATGGGGTACCGGGGAAGTAACCGATGCTCCTCCGTCGGATGCTCACTTGCCACACTTGGCCGGTGAGGCAACATCTAGTGAGGATCGCGCCGCAGCTGATTCTCTGGGAGTGGAGGCTGATGATCTTCAGAATCCAGAACAAATGCTTGACCGTGCCGTCGAAAATGCCGTCATGATGGGCATCTTTGGAAATGACGTTAATCGCCGGCGTTTCCTCAAAGCGGTCGGTGTAAAAACTACCGCCGCCGCGATCGCCAGTATATTTCCAATGGCGGCCGTCAAAGCTATGGCGCAGGAAACCGTTGGTAAACTCGAGAAGACCAAGCTCAAGATCGGTTTCGTTCCGATCACGTGTTCGGCACCTCTAATCGCGGCCGATCCGCTTGGTATCTACCAGAAGAACGGCCTAGACGTCGACGTGATCAAGACAGCCGGTTGGGCTGTCGCGCGAGACAAGTGCCTTTCAGGTGAATACGATGCGTCTCACCTGCTGGCACCTATGCCGTTGGCAATGACGATGGGAACAGGTTCGACGGCACAACCTTTCACCGTGCCGGCGATGCAAAACACAAACGGTCAAGCAATCGTGCTTGCCAATAAGCACAAGGACAAACGTGATCCGAAACAATGGAAGGGCATGGTCTTTGGTGTGCCGTTTGAGTATTCCATGCACAACTTCCTGTTGCGATACTATGTTGCCGAAAACGGTATCGATCCTGACACAGACATTCAGATCCGCGTGGTTCCGCCGCCGGAGATGGTTGCTAACCTTCGCGCCGGCAACGTCGACGGATATTTGGCTCCTGATCCGTTTAATCAGCGCGCCGTCTACGACAACGTTGGCTTCATTCATATGTTGACCAAAGAAATTTGGGATCAACATCCATGTTGTGCTTTCTCGGCCAGTAAGAAGTTTGTGAATGAAAATCCAAACACGTTCCTAGCACTCTTCAAGAGCGTCATGGAGTCGATCGATTACTGTCGATCTGCGGAAAACCGCGTCGCGGTATCTGATGCGATTCACACCAAGAACTATCTGAACCAGCCGCTGACCGTGGTGAAACAGGTGATGACTGGAACCTATGCTGATGGTTTAGGCAACGTGAAGAAAGAACCAAACCGCATCCACTTCGCTCCTTATCCGGCTCAGGAAATGGCCGTGTGGATCTTGAGCCAAATGAAGCGTTGGGGCTACGTGAAAGGCGACATTGATTACACCAAAGTCGCCAAGCAGGTCTATCTGTCCTCGGACGCTGAAAAACTGATCAAGGGTGATCTTGAGAAACAGATCGAGTTCAAGCACGACAGTTACACACTGATGGGCAAGAAATTCGATCCTGGCAAACCCGATGAGTACGCCAAGAGTTTCGCGATAACGCGTGCGTAAACACTTGCAATTAGTTACTCGGGTTATTCAGGAGATCGATTTTGTTTACGCGTCAACGTTTACAAGCAGGTGTACTTTCGCTGCTTTTCTTTGTGGTGCTATGTTTTCTCTGGCATGCAACGACACGGCCAGAGCCACCTGACCCGGCGCTTGCTGGAATGGATGCTGAGTATCTCGAGTTACTCGGGGCCTCGGCTAAGGGTGAGACCAACCCGATGCCGGGCCCGATTGAGGTCGGAAAACAAATCTGGGACCACCTCAAGGATCCCTTTTATTACAAAGGGGCCAATGATCGGG
>CAZDBE010000312.1:0-6640 GCA_964503675.1 uncultured Pirellulaceae bacterium
ATAAGACATTCGAATCTTCAACAATTAGAGAACCACCGCTGCTTAAGATTCCAGGATCATCACCGCCACCACCGAACAGTGTAGATCCACCGGTGATCGTGAGACCGCTGAGCGTCACGACGCTTTGGGGAAAAGTTGAAACTTCGAACACTCTTACGTTGTCAAAATCATTGAAATTGTTTTGGGCATTTGTAATCAGAGATCCGGCAATCAGCCTATCATTCTCCGAAGCATCTCCAGAAATGATGACCCCCAGATCACCGGCGTCGATCGTGACCGATTCAGAGATCGCAAGGGTGCTTTGCAAGTAAATCACATCCTGCTGCTCGCCATTGAACACGCTGGCGTCGAAAGTGATGGTGTCCAAGCCGGATGTGTTGTCGGTGGCAGCGATAGCCTCGCGCAGAGAAATTACTCCGTCAGTCCCCGGTGACGCGATCAGGGTTGCAATCGATGAAGTGTCACCATCCACCAAGTCGACCGAGGTGCCGACAGTGATCCCAGCCAGCAGTTTCCGATCTTCCAGCGCTTCAAAGTTCGCGCAGTAGGCATCCGTTTGTTTACGTCGGCGTCGCGCGATGCATGTTTTTTGGGAATTGCGTCGCGTCTTCTTGTTGCGTCTTGTCATAGCGAGAGACGAGGTTCACGAGGTTTGAAAGGCAATCAACTAAACCGGCAAAGCAGCCCACGCAGTCTATCAACCTACCAAGGCGGATTCCATACAAATCGCTCAACTTTGGTGGTTTTAGCTCAGCATTCAGATCGCTAAGTCATTTCATAGGGCGATCGCCGACCGTTGCGCCCTACTAAGTAGGTTCGATTGGCAATCGAATCACTCTGAATTCGGTTGCCAACCGAATCTACGCTGCGGCAGAGTGTCAAACCGCTGTCGATCCAGCATTTTCATCGTCAAGTTTTTGCAGGTCCAACGGACGGCATTACTTCTGCTTGGGAAATTCTTCTGGCGCGAGCGGCGCCTGTCCCGGTCCGCACACTCGCAAAATGCTCACCGTGTTTTCATCGACGCGATAAACTGTTCGGTAAGCGCGCCCGTGAGGAGTTTTGAAAACAAACTGTCTTAGTTCAAAAGCAAAATGCTTGTCTTCTTTCGCCGAGACATACAGGAATGGACTCACCTTCAAGCGTCCAATTGCCACCTCGAAGGCTGCCAGCCAGCGCTCCGCACCTTCTGGCGATCTGGTGGAGATGTAGTCATACATGCGTTCCAAGTCGATCTCTGCACGCGGCAAGATTCTGACGGAGTAGCTCACTGGTTTTCGCTAGACTTCGCTTTGAATTCAGACAAAACCTCCTCTACCGGTCTCCCACGCTCGCCTGATTCGTAGTCAGACGCTGACGCCCTAATTCTCTGCAGGTCTTCTTCTGCGAACGCTTCTCGATGCCATCGGTCAAAGATAATATCAAGGGGAAGCTCTTTACCTTCCTGTTCGACGACTTGCTTTGCAAAGCGACTGAAATCATTTAGTTGTTCGATGGTAGTCATGGGAAGATCTTACTCCTCCTCAAGGCTTGCGTCAAAGAAAATCAGCTCAAAAAGGTGCTGTGTAGAGTCGGCCTGAAGCCAGCATCGACTAAACGGCCGTCGCTCCGGCCTTTTCATCGTCCAGCTTTTGCAGGGCCAACGTGATGCGGTTGACGACTTTTTCGCGGCCGAGAATCTCCAGCGTGTCGAACATTCCGAACCCAGCCGCCTTACCAGTGACGCTGACACGCAATGCGTGGATGATGTCACCGATCTTGATCTCTTGCGTCTCGCAGAAACCTTTGATCACCGCTTCCAAATCCGGCGCAGTGTACTCAGGTGCTTCGGCAAGGACTTTTTTCAGTTCGCTGATCAGGAAACCAGCGTTCTCTGGTTTCACCATGCGCTTTTGCCAAGCCTTGGCGTTGTAGTCAAGCTTTTCATCTTCTAGCCAGAAGTCGTCGAAATTCAGAATGTCGCCCGCCATCGCGATCCGGTCACCGGCCGCTTCGATGATTTGTTTCAGCATTGCCACCTGATCGCACTCGATTGGAGTTGCGATGACGTCGGCCTTTTCTAAGTACCGGGCACAGCGCGGCGTCTTCTTTTTCAGCGGCACTTCATTCATGTAGCGGCTTTGGAACGCGACCAATTTTTGCGGATCAAAACTGGCTGCCGATTTTACCACGCGCTCTAGCGAGAAATGTTCCAGCATCGACTCGCGCGAGAAGTCTTCTGTCTTGTCGTCCAGTGACCATCCCAGCAACAACAGGTAGTTCACGACCGCATCGGGATTGAAGCCCGTTTGTTCGTAGAAGTCGACCAGCACCGGATTAAAGGTCGCCGGATCGATCTCCAAACCAATGCGTTCAGCGATTTCCGCGCCGGACTGATAAAGCCGCTTGAAATCTTTGTTGTTCAAGTAATCGGCAATCTTGCGTTTGCTAAGTTTCTTCTTGCTGCCCGGTTCGGCGACGTAGGGAATGTGAGCGTAAATCGGTAGGTCGTAGCCGAGGCCCTGCGCGATAAAGATTTGGCGTGGCGTATTGGAAAGGTGTTCGATGCCGCGCACGACATGAGTGATTTCAAATTCAGCGTCGTCGACGACGTTGGCCAAGTGATAGAGACACGTACCGTCAGCGCGTTGGATCGCGTGATCGGCTTCGGTCGCCCATTCGATGGAGACATCGCCGACAATTTTATCTTCGAATTCGCACGTGCCTTCCCGGTGCATTTTAAGCCTGACGACGTATGAGCGTCCTTCGGCTTCGAAAGCGGCGGCTTGCTGGTCGGTTTCCGCCATCCAAGTTCGACTGTAAACAAATTCCTGTTTCGCTTTCTCAGCCGCCTCGCGCTCGGCCGTCATTTCGGCGGTCGTGGCGTAGTCGCGATAGGCCAGACCTTTGTCCAGTAAAGTTTTTGCCGCAGCCTGATATTTCTCCAACCGCGCCGATTGAAAATACGGTTCGTGTGGCCCGCCGACCTCGGGGCCTTCGTCCCAGTCGATGCCTAACCAACGAAATCCGTCAAGGATCGGTTGAAGAGCTTCCTCCTGATTACGTTGGGCGTCTGTGTCGTCGATGCGGAGGATGAACTGCCCGCCGGCCTGTTTTGCTAACAGCCAGTTAAACAGCGCCGTCCGAACGCCTCCAATATGAAGGTAGCCGGTGGGGGAAGGAGCAAATCTTGTGCGGACGGTCATCGAAACGAATCTATAAGAATACGGGCTGGAAACGTAAGTGTTAAGTTGTTCTTAACGCAACAGTGTAAGAAAAGATTCGGTCGCGGGTGAGCAGCTCAGGCGATAAACGGCGTCTTTTTGAAATATTCCAAAGTTTTATTTTGCCTGTGACCTTACGTGTCACGCACCAAGCCAATACTGACTTCTGAAGGCACTTGAAAACCAGTTTCAAACTCTTATCGTTAGGGCTGGCCTTGAGTGCAGAAATCAACATGCAAATCGAATTCTAATACTCAAATGGGCGAGGCTTACCATGACAGCGACCAAAACTATCTCTCCAAACGGCAAGGCTAAGCTTGACTCGCTCACCGCGGACGCCGCCAAAACACCTGCTGTGGAGAAAACAAACTCAAAGAAAACAGCGACCAGCCACAAGCCGGTTGCTGAAAAGGTAGAAGCGGCACCATTGACCGACGCAAAAATAAAATCTTCCCCGAAATCTAAGAAAGCGAAAACGACCATGGCGAAATCAAAAGCAGCCAGTAAAAAATCGGACGCGAAAAAGAATAAGAAAGAAGTTGCCCCGGTCGACAAGCTGATGGCGGACAATACCGATCTGAAAACGGCCGTCCAGCAGATCGAAGCCCAGTTCGGCCAAGGCTCGATCATGGCGTTGGGCAACGATTCCAAACAAGAGATTCGTGGTATCCCGACCGGTAGCCTCTCGTTGGACATGGCACTCGGTGGCGCGGGCCTTCCCTGCGGGCGTATCGTTGAAGTCTACGGTCCGGAATCTTCTGGTAAAACAACACTTGCATTGCACGTGGTTGCAGAGGCTCAAAAAAATGGGGGAATTGCGGCAATCGTCGATGCCGAACATGCTTTCGATCCAACATGGGCCAAAAAGTTGGGCGTGTCGCTCGATACGCTTCTGGTCAGTCAGCCCAGCAGTGGTGAAGAGGCGATGCAAATCGTTGAGATGCTGGTCAAGTCAAACTCTGTGGACGTGATCATCATTGACTCGGTCGCCGCGTTGGTACCGCAAAAAGAACTCGACGGTGAAATCGGTGACTCACATGTCGGCCTACAGGCTCGACTGATGAGCCAAACGATGCGGAAGCTGACCGGTGCGATTGCCAAGAGTAAAACTTGTACGATCTTTATCAACCAGATTCGCGAGAAGATCGGTGTGATGTTCGGCAGTCCCGAAACGACTCCCGGTGGACGTGCTCTAAAATTTTACTCTTCTGTCCGAATCGACATTCGCCGAATTGGAGCGCTTAAGGAAGGCGACATCCAAGTTGGCCAGCGCGTCAAAGCGAAGATCGTTAAAAACAAAGTGGCACCTCCGTTCCGCATCGCTGAATTCGACATGATGCACAACAACGGTATTAGCTACGAAGGCGATATTTTGGACTTGGGTAAGGTGCACAAGATCGTTCAGCAAAGTGGATCTTGGTTCAAGTACGACGGCGTTCACCTTGGCCAAGGCAAAGAGAAGGCTCGGAACTACCTCAAGGAGAATCCGGACACGTGCGAAGAGATTCGCGTCAAGATCATGGAGGCCGGCGGGTATCTGGAGCCAGATGAGATCGAAGCGGCTAACAAGGAAGC
This sequence comes from uncultured Pirellulaceae bacterium, assembly GCA_964503675.1. Classification (GTDB taxonomy): domain Bacteria; phylum Planctomycetota; class Planctomycetia; order Pirellulales; family Pirellulaceae; genus Mariniblastus. Next base: position 4,779 of record CAZDBE010000312.1, read on the forward strand.
CGAAGAAACGGCAGCCGATTCGTAGTGGATTGGCTGCGGTAATTTCGCAAAGAGTTTCTCGTAGCCGGATTCGCCAGAATTCGGAGAGTGCGCGAGTGAGACCGTCTGAAGTCTGGCGACTCCGGCTACGCACATTCCAATTGAAACAGACCCGATCAGCCCAGCTGGTCGGGTTTTTCTTTTGGCACAACTATGGTTCAATGGTGCTGTTCTAAACGAAAACTTTTGGCGTTCTCGCGCCCTGTAAAAGCAATGAAAACTGACGAAATCCGCCAGAAGTACTTGGACTTTTTTGCCACCAAAGGCCACACCATTTGCCCCAGCGATGTGCTGGTCCCCAAATGGGATCCTACCGTACTGTTCACTCCAGCTGGGATGAATCCTTTCAAGGATCATTTCTTGGGCAACGTCGAGTTGGAGTTCACGCGCGCTACTAGTGCTCAGAAATGTCTGCGCACCGGCGATATCGAAAACGTGGGCCGAACGGCTTATCACCACACCTTTTTCGAGATGATGGGGAACTTCAGCTTCGGTGATTACTTCAAACGTGAAGCGATTCACTGGGCATGGGAGTTCCTGACCGAGAAAGAATGGCTGAATATCCCCAAAGAGAGATTGTCAGTGACCGTTTATCTGGACGACGACGAAGCGTCAGATATTTGGGAAAAAGAAATTGGATTGTCGTTGGACCGGATCACGCGTTTGGGCGAGCACGACAATTTCTGGCCCGCTGGGGCGCCGACTGACGGCCCCGATGGTGTTTGCGGACCCTGCAGCGAAATTTTCTTTACGCCAGATAATGGTGTCGAATGCGAGATCTGGAATCTAGTTTTCACTCAGTTCAATCGTAGCGGCGATCCGCCGGACAATCTCTCTCCACTGCCTAATAAGAATATCGATACCGGAATGGGGCTGGAGCGCGTCGCAGCAGTCTTGCAGGGCGTCGATACCAATTTCCACATCGATTCGCTGATCCCGATTGTGCGAGCTTCATCGGAGATTTGCAAAACCAAGTACGCTCCCGATTCTGAAGATGGGCGACGGTTACGCCGGATCACTGATCATGTGCGGGCGTGTACGATGGCGATCCACGAAAACGTTTTGCCGGATGCAGAGAAGGAAAACTTTACCGTTCGCCGATTGTTGCGACGGGCCGTATTCCAAGGCCGACAGATGGGGATGGAGGATGCATTCCTGTACAAAATCGTGCCTGCGGTCGTTGATGCGATGGCAGTGCCCTACCCTGACCTAGCGAAAACGGCCGACAACGTTGCCAAAGTCATTCGGCAGGAAGAGGAAACGTTCTTTAGAGTGATCGAACGTGGAATGAAACACGTCGACAAGTTCATCGAAGAAACCAAAGCCTCTGGCGAGAAGCAGTTGGATGCCGAAAAGGTCGCGCACTTCTACCAGACCTATGGCGTGCCACCGGAATTAACCACGTCCGTTGCCGCCGAGTTTGGAATGGAGATGGATTGGGACAAATATCAAGCGTGGATGGATGAGCATGGCCAGAAAAGCGGTGCTGGAACCGTTGCCGTGATGGGTAACGACGGGCCGATCGATATGCTCAAGCAGGAAATTAAATCGACGCCGTTTGTCGGCTACGAATCGACGACGGTAAGTGCAAAGGTGAAAGGTTGCGGAACGACCGACGAAAGGTTGGCGACGCTGACTGCCGGAGCCTCCGGGGAAGTTCAGCAATTCATCGTGCTAGATCAGTCGCCGTTCTACGCAAAATCGGGCGGTCAAGAAAGTGACGCCGGTAAGATCGTTGGCCTCAACGGTGAGTTTACAATTGAGGAATTGATCAAGACTGGCGACATGATCGTCCACATGGGAAAAGTGACATCCGGAACGAT
>CAZDBE010000313.1:0-6627 GCA_964503675.1 uncultured Pirellulaceae bacterium
TCCAGTACGATAATCCGTGGCATTGAGATTCCTTTAAGGTTCTTTTTTGTTCGTGGTGTTTTGGGCGTTAGCGGAATTCGATAAAAGTATCGAGCCAATCGTTAAGATTCGAATGGCCCGATGATCTCCGCTACGAGAAATGTGCTGTGATGTGAATAGATAGCTTGGTAAAGCCGTCAGACTATCCGTTTTTAGCTGCGAAGTCTTTCATGAAGGCTGCTAGAGCTTCGGCACCTGCGACAGGCATCGCGTTGTAAATTGACGCTCGGATGCCGCCAAGGCTACGATGGCCTTTGAGAGTGGTCAGACCGGCGTCTTTGGCTTCCGCACAGAACTGAGCGTCCAGTTCATCGGACTTCATCTTGAAAACAACGTTCATGATGGAACGCTCGGCTTTGTTGACGACGTGCCCGGTGTAGAAACCTTCGCTACTGTCAACAACATCGTAGATTAGCTGGGATTTATGCTTGTTTTCGACTTCGATCTTTTCAACGCCACCTTTGGACTCCAACCATTTGCAGACCAAACCTGTCGCGTAGATGGAGAACGTTGGCGGTGTATTAAATCGCGAACCAGCTTTTGAATGCTTGGCATAATCCAAATAGCTCGGTAAGCGGTCACCACTTCGCCCGAGAAGATCCTTGCGAATAATTACGATGGTCACACCAGAGGTGCCAGCGTTCTTTTGAGCACAAGCATAGATCAATCCGTACTTGGAAACATCTAACGGGCCGCACATGATGTCTGAAGATTTGTCTGCCACGATCGGAACGTCGCCTGTTTCCGGGAGTGACGGAAACTGAATTCCGTGAATCGTCTCGTTGGTGGTCAGGTGGACGTAAGCCGCGCCGGGAGTCAGTTTCAAGTCCGACTGTTTGGGCAGGTGATTGAAAAGAGTGTCGCCCGCATCGTAAGCGATGTTCAGGTCGCCATAGTACTTGACCTCGCCAGCACTTTTCTTGCCCCATGCACCGGTGAGAATATAGTCTGCCGTTTTTGCTTCAGGTGTGCAGAAGTTGGCGGGGATCATGATGTTCTGTAACGCACCGCCACCTTGAATGAATAACACTTCGTGAGTGTCGGGGACGTTCATGACACGTTCGACGGCTGATCGTGCGTCGTCCAAGATCGCGTCGAAGTCGGCACTGCGATGACTGATCTCAAGAATGCTGCTGCCGACGCCGGGCAACGACATCATCTCATCCTGAATTTGTTGCAGAACACTTTCTGGCATGGTGGCAGGACCAGCCGAGAAATTAAAGACGCGATTTGTGGTAGTAGTCGTCATGTTTTTTAAAACCGTCGAATTGTAATCCAATGAATGAAATAGTCTCCAAACAACAACGCCATCCACCTCAAGCAGCACCGCTGCTCAAGCCGTTGTTGATTGTTTAAACGATAATGAGAAAATTGAGCCGTTAGTGTTCACAAGAAAATGAAAAGGAAGAACCGTCGGTGGCGCTTTACCCTTGTCTTTGATGGAAAACCCGCAGCGGTGAAATGGTAATCACGTTTTAAATTGCCAGTTCACGCAAAGAGTTTAAACGTCCGAAAATCCCGTGAATAGAGCCAATCGAGACGGAGAGGGAAGTTCCCCTTAAAACGCTCGTTGGGGATGGATCAGGACGGTTGTAAAGATTGCTCATCAAAGGGGAACTGAACATTCGCCCCCCCCCGCGGCGCTACTTGAGCAAATACGGAGCCGCGTTGCCGTACCGTTGGGGCGCGGTGCCCGACCCGCTATTTCCCGTTCGGATCAGGTTCTGCAACGAGGCAACTTTGGCGGCTGCGGTTTGATCGAGATTGTCAATTTGCAGGGCTCGGGTGTAGTTGTCGAGCGCCAGTTGATTTTGCCCTTGGACCTCGCGGATATGTCCTAGCGCTTTGAGAGCCCGAGTGCTTTGGCTGTCGATTTTCAGTGCGTCAGCCAGTAAATCGGTGGCACGCGTGTCGTCGCCGTATTCTTGATAGACCCGCGCCAGCTCGATCAATGGAGCGGGTGATTGCGGCATGCGTTGTCGCCAGCCGTCGAGTACATCGAAGGCGAATTTTTCGCGTTTGGTTTCTATTAATAGTGCGACGAGGCCCCGGTGAGCGTCCACGTGTTGCCCGTTGTGCGTGATCGCTTGGCGGTAGAGCTGTTCGGCTTGGTCGACGAATTGCTTATTTTGCTTAGCCTTGCCCATCTCGTAGTAGCAGGCCGCCAGATTATAGTACGCATCCGAGTTTTTCGGATCGCGATTGAGCACTTGTTGGAATGAGTTAATGGCTTGGGCGTGGCGGCCTTGGTCAAAGGCGGCTCGTCCGGCAACGTTTTGGCGCTGAGTGGTGGCATTGCAGCCGATGGCCGAAACGATCAACAGCACCAAACCAATTGTGTTGGCGGCGGCCCTCGTTTGACGGCGGCGTGACATGACCGGGATGGATGTTGAGTTAAACTTGGCAGTGCCCATGGCAAGACGGCCTAAGGAATTCGGGTTATTTTTAAGAAAGCATGAGAAAACGCTCACGGACGTTAGAGATTTTGCCGGGGGGCTGCAATAGCACTGGCTGCACCTCGGAAATCGCGGTGTTTTGGCCGTTTTTGCAACGAACCAATTGACAGCCGGCGGCTCTACTCCTTAAAGTACCGTCTCATCGGCAAAGATGGTCAAAGCTGGCTCAAGCAGCCCGTTTGATTGGCCGATGAAAACTTTCGAGTGATATATAGAAGGGCGCTTAGCTCAGTTGGCTAGAGCATCTCGTTTACACCGAGAGGGTCGGGGGTTCGAGTCCCTCAGCGCCCACTTTTAAAAAGCACCGTCAGCCAATGTGCTCGACGGTGCTTTTTTCATAGTTTATTGCTTAATCGCTCATTGGATTTCCATTTTCCACTTGGAGAAGATTCTATGTCCAGCTTGCCCCAAGAATCAATTGAAGAGCGTTTGTCTCAACTTGAAAAAGAGGTTGCGAGTTTAAAGGATAAGAAAGCTGCCAAAAAAAATTGGCTTTCAAAGCTTGCTGGGACGGCAGTTGATGATAAGGACTACGAAGAAATTCTGCGTTTGGGCAAGGAAGCACGTGATGCTGAGCGGCTTGAGGAATAGATGATATGTTTTTGTTGGACACAGATCATCTAGGAATACTCAAACGAGAATCAGGCACTCCTTTCAAACGCCTAGCACAACGGATCGCTGACAAAGACCAATTGGACTTTTACATCAGTATTATTTCCTTTCACGAGCAGATTCGTGGATGGACTGCTTATCTGAACAAACGCACTGATGCTGCTGGCGTCATCCGCGGCTATCACCAGCTCGAGAGTTTGATATCAGACTACGCCAAGGCACAAGTTGTTCCATTTGGATCAGCCGCTGAGGAAGTCTTCCGGGAGTTGAAGCAGCAGAAGATTCGAGTAGGAACGATGGACCTAAGAATTGGCGCCATTGCGATTGCCAACGGCATGACAGTTTTAACTTGCAACACCGTCGACTTTGAGCGAATCCCCGGATTGTCTTTCGAAGATTGGACGAGAGTGTAACAGTGGCGGATAGCACGGACTTATCGTCCTCAGACAGTCCGAATGAGTTGCCCGGATACCTTCGGGGCAGTCTCAGACAAACCCGTTATGCATTAGGACGGTCGTTAAAATGAATCTGGTGTAGACCAGAAAAAATGGGGGTTACCGATTGAAATCGCGCTTCTCGGCCATCCGCTGAATGAACAGAGGACTTGGACATACTTAGACAGAGCAAAACTGCCTTTGCATCTTTTTCAAGTTCGATTTTTACGGGAGGCTCTTGGTGCACGACCATCGAAATGGCCGGCTACAGTTGGCAATGAATAAGCTGACCTCTAAGAAGGCGAAAGAGATCGCCAGCTCGATGGTTAGTAGTACCGAAGACCGTTCACCGGCGGCCAAGCGAATCCTAGCCGCTGCTACAGCGCAATTTGAGTCCGAGACATTGCTTTGCGAGTAGTGCGCACTGCGCCTAGGAGGTTTATTTCAGATTCACTCGCAATTTCAACCGGCCGATGATCACTGGTTGAGTAGTCGTCGGGAAAGTCTCGGGTGCGGCAAGGGCCGAACGATCACGCGGCACTTCGGATCCCATCGCTTAGCTGGTCCGCATACGAACGCAAAATCCAGCATGCTATTTGGTTAAGCGTCCCGCCCTTCTCGATCGCTTCACTGGGTATCGATTCATTCTGCCGGGTGAACACAAGCCCAGATATTGTATCTTGCCCATTCACGTAGATCGGCTGCTTGCCGAACCCTAAGACTCGCATCCCCCCTCGCCAAATGATTGGTCATCACAATGAATTCGGTGTCGGAGCAGGTCAAGTGGCCGGCTAGTTTCATGAGCTTGATGCTACAATAGAGGCGGCACTGTTTCGAATTCAAGCTCGCAAATGTTGAAACTCTACTACTCTTCACGTCGCATACTCTGCCACGCACTATCCGCTTTAGTAGCGGGCTTACTGCTGGCCATCGCCAACCCGGTTTGGGCGACGGACTTCAAAGTGTCCAGCGCTTCGGACATCTCAAACGCCATGAACTCTGCGCAACCCGGCGATGTGCTGATCATGGCCGACGGAGTGTGGACTCATCAAGACATCAATTTTTCCGGAAACGGAAATGCGTCCGCTCCTATTACCCTGCGAGTAGAAACTCCCGGCGGCGTCCTGCTTAACGGTACTTCGCAAGTCTCAATCTCAGGCAGTTACCTTGTCGTCGACGGATTAAATTTTGAGGGCGGCGGGGGCAATAACCTCAGCCATGTTGTTGAGTTCCGTGGCTCTGACGGCGACGCCAACAACTGCAGGCTAACTAACACGCAAATCCTTAACTACAATCCGTCCGACGTTAGCACACGCTACCACTGGGTCAACATCTACGGACAAGACAACCGTGTCGACCACTGCCGCTTCGAAGGCCAAAATCATTCGGGGGTCACCCTCGTCGTGAGCCTCAATGACAACGGCCAAGCCGCTCGTCACCAGATCGACAACAATGCTTTCATGGGCCGGCCCGAAGGAAACGGTAACGGCTTCGAAACGATCCGCGTCGGCGTTGGCGCACGAAGTGTCAACTCAGCTCAAGTTGTTGTTGAAAACAACTTGTTCGAAAATTGTGATGGCGAGATTGAAATCATTTCCAACAAGTCGGGCGACAACATCTACCGCTACAACACGTTCCGCAGTTGTGCTGGCACGTTGACACTCCGCGCCGGAAAAGCGGCGACTGTCGCCGGCAACTTCTTTCTTGGCGAAGGCAAGGACCGCTCAGGTGGTATCCGCGTGATCGACTCAGATCACGTTATCGTCAACAACTATATCGCCGACGTCGACGATCGCGCTGACGGAGCAATCTCGCTGGCGGCCGGCATCGATGGCAGCCCAACCGGCGGCTATAATCCGGTCGCCAACATCGACATCCACAACAACACAATTGCCGATGTAGGCGGTGCTGCGGTGATTTTCGACTGGGGCTTCGGCGACACCGATAACGGCGGCGTTCAAGACCAGCTTCCTCAAAACGTATCGTTCATTAACAATTTGATTCGGTCTACATCAACACCGTTGTTTGAAGGCCAAGAAGGCTCGGGGTATGTGTGGACCGACAACATTGCCTTCGGTGCTAGTCTCGGTATCTCTGCTCGATCTGGCTTGCAGACTGTGAATCCGCAGATCGCGGTTGATGCCGACGGCCTTTGGCGTCCAGCCTCGGGAAGTCCCGCGATCAATGCTGGTACGACGCTCAGTGGTGTCACGATAGACATGGATGGTCAAGCGCGCGTCGGAGTATACGACATCGGCGCCGACGAGGTCTCCGGCGACCCGATTACGCTCACGCCTTTGACTGCCGAGGATGTGGGCATTGACTGGGTGAGCATTGTTGATGCTCCCGTCGTACCTTCAGTGGGTGGATACGTTGCGTTGCAAGCTGAAGACTTTGCATCGGTAACAGATCCTGACGGCGATGGTACCACTTGGAGCATCGTTAATGACTCGTCGGCTCACGGTGGGAAGGCGATCGAAGCCCCGTCCGGATCGCGCACCGATCTGCCAACACAGGGAGCACTTGCTTTGTACAACGTCTCATTCACCGAAGCGGGCACCTACACCGCTTACTACCGGGCTTACGGAACCAGCAGTGCTTCCAATTCGTTCTACGCTCCTGCTGACTTCGGCGTCGATCCTACCGTAAATGAATCTACGTCCGACAACGGCATTTATCGCTGGGAAACTGGCAGCGCGTTTACGGTTGCTTCGTCGAGCGTCGGCGTGACACAGCAGTTGCGCATCGGGCGTCGCGAATCGGGTAATCATATTGACGCCATCGTCATTCACGGCAGCGACAACCTTACCGACCAAGAACTCGACGCACTGTTCGCAGTACCCGCCTTCTTACTGGGCGATTGCAACCAAGACGGTGGGGTGGACTTCGCGGATATACCCGCGTTCATCACAATTTTGCAGGCCGGTACTTTTCTCGAACAAGCCGATTGCAACCAAAATGGTGTTGTGGACTTCGATGATATTTCAGCGTTTATTCAAATCCTGATGGCCGGCTAGGCCACCTTACTCAAGAACGCTTTGCGTCTTCGCGTCCTAGCGTCTTTGCGTTGAACAAAGTGTTTGGGA